>NZ_CP065534.1:321642-643284 GCF_015999465.1 Lonsdalea populi | reverse complement strand
TATTCACTCAACTCACCTGTTTTATAATCGCTCCATAGCCTATAAAGGCTGACAAATGGAGGACGACACCATGGCCGTAATCAGCGCAATATCATCAACATCGTTCAGCGATTCGTCCAGCAACCGTGATAACACGCAAAGGATTGCCCGGCTGCAACAGCAGATACAGCAGTTGACCCAACAACTGAGTCAGGTCACGTCCAGCAACGGTGAAGATTCAAGCGCTCAGATACAGATTCAGATGATTGAAGCGCAGATTCAGGCGCTGGCAGCCCAGATTTCTCAGCTGCAATCCGCGCAGGCGCAGAGCTATTCCAGCGACAGCAGCACGCAGACCGGCAGTTTCTCGACATTGGCGGACGGCATTAATCGTCCTACCGCCAACAACCAGATTAACGTTTACGTGTAAGGGCAGGACCAGGAACGAGCCGGTCAGTCGGACCGGCCGCTTGAGGCGTCTTGCAGGGGTTTGATTAACCCCTGCAAACCTTCCATTTTGATGACCATCGTCAGTTGCAGCAGCTCGCCTAAACGTCCTTCGGGAAAGATCTCTTTACGCGCGAACCACAGCAGATACTCCTCCGGCAGATCGATCAAAGCCCGGCCTTTGTATTTACCAAACGGCATGATCGTGTTGGCGATAGCCAGCAGGTCGGCCTTTTCCATCGCTATTGCTCCAGCAGGCGCATCATTTCCGCCTCGTCAATCACCGGAATGCCCAACGACTGCGCCTTAGTCAGTTTCGATCCCGCCGCTTCGCCCGCGATCACCATATCGGTCTTTTTCGATACGCTGCCGCTGACCTTCGCGCCGAGCGCCGTCAGGCGATCTTTCGCCTCGTCGCGGGACAACACGCTCAACGACCCCGTCAACACCAGCGTTTTGCCTGCGAATGGGCTGGAAGATTCGTCCGCATTGACGATGACCGGCTCGGGCCAGTGGATGCCAATCTCGTCGATAAGCTCCCGGATCACCTGCTGGTTGTGCTCCTCATCCAGGAAGTTGCGCACGCGCGTCGCCACGACAACCCCGACGTCCTGCACCTGCTGCAACGTGTCCAGATCCGCATCAGACAGCGCCTGCGGCGTCAGGAAATGCGCGGCAAGACTCGCTGCGGTGGCCTCGCCGACGTCCCGGATGCCCAACGCATAGAGGAAGCGGGCAAAAGTGGTCGACTTGGCTTTCTCCAGCGCGTTCACCAGATTCTGCGCCGACTTCGGCCCCATGCGATCCAGCCCGGAGAGAATGCCCGTCGTCAAGCGGAACAGGTCGGCAGGCGTATGCACGTACTCTTTTTCCACCAGTTGGTCGATGATCTTGTCGCCCATACCGTCAACGTCCATCGCCCGGCGGGAGACAAAGTGTTTCAGCGCTTCTTTACGCTGGGCGCCGCAGAACAGGCCGCCGGTGCAGCGTGTCACGGCTTCGCCTTCCACCCGCTCGACGTCGGAACCGCAGACCGGACACTGTTCAGGGAAAACGATAGGCTGCGTTTCCTGCGGACGTTCCGTCAACACGACGCTGACAATTTGCGGGATGACGTCTCCGGCGCGGCGCACCGTCACGCGGTCACCGATACGAATGCCGAGACGGTCGATCTCATCGGCGTTGTGCAGCGTCGCATTGCTGACCATCACCCCAGCCACCGCCACCGGCTCCAGCCGCGCGACCGGCGTTATCGCCCCGGTGCGGCCGACCTGGAACTCCACGTCCCGCAGCCAGGTCAGTTGCTCCTGTGCCGGGAACTTGTAGGCCACCGCCCAGCGAGGCGCGCGGGCCACGAAGCCGAGACGCGCTTGCAGCGCGAGATCGTCTACCTTGATCACCACGCCGTCGATATCGAATCCCAGACCGCTGCGCGTCTCTTCCACCTGACGATAGAAGTCCAGCACGGCGTCGCTGCCGGTGCAGCGGCGAATGCGGTCGCTGACCGGCAGCCCCCAGGACTTGAAGCGTTGCAGCCGCTCCCAATGGGAGTCCGGCAGCTCGCCGTCTTCCACCAGCCCGACGCCGTAGCAGAAAAAGGTCAGCGGACGTTTCGCCGTAATGCGCGGGTCCAGCTGGCGAAGCGAACCGGCGGCGGCGTTGCGCGGATTAGCGAAAACCTTGCCGCCGGTGCGGCGCGCTTCCTCGTTCAGCGCCTCAAAGCCGCCGTGCGTCATAAAGACTTCGCCGCGCACTTCCAGCCGACGCGGGATATCGCCGCCGCTCAGCCGCAGCGGGATCGCGCCGATGGTACGAATGTTCGAAGTGATGTTCTCCCCCGTCGTCCCGTCGCCGCGGGTGGCGGCACGCACCAGTACGCCCTCTTCATACAACAGGCTGACCGCCAAACCGTCCAGTTTCAGTTCACAGCAGAACGGCAGATCGTCCTCATGTTTCAGGCGGTCGTTGATACGTTTGCAGAACGCCAGGAAGCTCTCTTCGTCGAACACGTTGTCCAGCGACAACATCGGCACTTCATGCCGCACAGACTCGAACGCCGCCAGCGGCTCCGCACCCACACGCTGCGTGGGCGAGTCCGGCGTGACGAGCGCCGGATGTTCCTGCTCCAGCGCTTTCAGCTCACGCATCAGACGGTCGTATTCCGCATCGGGAATTTCCGGCGCATCCTCCACGTGATACTTGCGCTCGTGATAACGAAGCTGGGTGCGCAGCGTTTTAAGGCGTGCTTCAACAGACTGTGAATTCAATGGAGTAAACCCTTTCTCTGACATAACGACAGCGATCAGTGGCTGGCCTTGATGGTATTAATGATGTTGGTGGTCGAACAGCCGTCCTCAAAGTTCAGCACTTTGACTTCGCCGCCGTTGTCCCAGACTTCTTTACTGCCTGCGATCGCTTCCGGCTTGTAGTCGCCGCCCTTCACCAGAATATCCGGCAGGATTTCGGCAATCAGACGCTGCGGGGTGTCCTCTTCGAACGGCACCACCCAGTCGACGGCTTCAAGCGCGCCCAGCACGATCATACGCTGCATCAGCGGATTGACCGGACGCGTAGGACCTTTGAGACGTTGAGTCGACGCATCGCTGTTCACGGCCACAATCAGACGATCACCCAGCTTGCGGGCATTCGCCAGATAAGACACATGGCCGGCATGCAGAATGTCGAAGCAGCCGTTGGTCATCACGATGCGCTCGCCGCGCTGACGCGCCTGCGCGACCGCCGCTTTCAGCTGCGCTTCGTCCATCGCGCCGAACCCGGTTTCCGCGCGACCGCGAATCGCGTTTTCCAGCTCGATCGGCGTGACGGTGGAGGTGCCCAGTTTGCCGACCACGACGCCTGCGGCGGCATTGGCCAGGAAGCAGGCTTCTTCCAGCGGGTTACCGGCGGCCAGGGCGGCGGCCAGCACGCCGATGACCGTATCGCCCGCGCCGGTCACGTCATACACTTCCTGCGCCTGCGTCGGCAGATGCAGCGGCGTTTTCCCCGGCTGCAACAGGGTCATACCCTGCTCTGAACGCGTCACCAGCAGCGCAGACAGATCCAGATCCGCCATCAGTTGCATGCCGCGTGCGACCAGATCGTCTTCGTCACGGCAGCGGCCTGCCACGGCTTCGAATTCCGACAGGTTCGGCGTCAACAGCGTGGCGCCGCGATAGCGGGCGAAGTCCGTGCCCTTCGGGTCAATCAGCACCGGCACGCCGGCTGCTTTCGCCGTCTGAATCATGCTTTGCACGTGGACCAGCGCGCCTTTGGCGTAGTCCGACAGCACCAGTGCACCGATTTTCGGCAGCATCTGCTGAATTCGCTCGATCATCGGCTCCGGGTCGACGTTGTCGAACCCTTCCTCAAAGTCCAGGCGGATCAGTTGCTGGTTGCGCGAGAGCACCCGCAGTTTGGTAATCGTCGGGTGCGTCGCCACGGAGACGAAATCACACTGCACATTGACTTCGTTCAGTTTAGCATTCAGCGCCCGGGCCGCATCATCGATGCCGGTCAGGCCGACCAGACGCGAACCGGCACCCAGCGCCGCGATATTCATCGCCACGTTTGCCGCGCCGCCCGGACGCTCCTCGATGGTATCGACCTTGACCACCGGCACCGGCGCTTCCGGCGAAATGCGGCTGGTCGGACCATACCAGTAACGGTCGAGCATGACATCGCCCACCACCAGGACACCGGCTTGACGAAAATCAGGTAGCGTAACTTTCATTCCCTGCTCCAAAAAGGGTTCATTTTAACGCGCGCTATACTACCACAGCTCGCCCGACGGCACGGCCACCGCGGGGGAAATCCACGGCGTCGTCGCCCATTTTGCGAACAACCTCTCAGCCCAGCCAGTTTTGCCAACTGCGTTCCACCTGCTCGCGCTCTGCGCTGAAGAGCGCTTGGCTCACGCGCCCGGAGCATTCCTGCAAGGCCAGACGATGCAGCTCGTCGCGCAGCGTGACGTAAGCCCGCGTCAACGCGTTGGCCTCGTCTTCCTCCATCACGCCGTGCTGGGCCATCATCTCCAGAATGCGCACATTGTCTGACCAGCGCGTTAACGTCGGCTGCGCGTGCGCATAGCGCAGAACCAGATACTGCACGATAAATTCAATGTCGATAATGCCGCCGGCATCCGTCTTCAGGTTGAAAGCGTCCGGATCTCGTCTGGACTGATGACGCCGCATCTTCTCCCGCATCTCCCGCACCTCGGCACGCAACGCTTCGCCGTCGCGCTCCCGGCAAAGAACATGTCGGCGGGTCGCCTCGAACTGTTGCTGGACGTCGGTTTCGCCGTACACCATTCGGGCGCGAACCAACGCCTGATGTTCCCAGGTCCAGGCATCGTAGCGCTGATAGTCGTCGAACGCCCCAACCGTGCTGACCAACATGCCCGCTGCGCCGGACGGCCGCAGCCGCGCGTCCACCTCGTACAAGATCCCAGACGCAGTGCGCGTGCTGAACAGATGCATGACGCGCTGCGCCAGCCGCAGATAGAACTGGTGACCGTCGATGCTGCGGTCGCCGTCGGTCATCACGTTCGCCGGGCAGTCGTGCAAAAAGACCAGATCGAGATCGGAGCCATAACCCAGCTCCCAGCCGCCCAGCTTGCCGTAGCCTATCACGGCGAACCCGCGCCCTTCCTGCTGTTGCAGGTGCGACGGCTGGCCATAACGCGCCACCATACTCTGCCAGGCCTGTTGCACCACGGCGGCGATAATAGCCTCGGCCAGATAGGTTAGATGGTCGCTGACTTTCATGATCGGCAGTGCGCCCGCGATATCTCCGGCGGCGATCCTCAGCTGCTGCGTCAGCTTGAATTGGCGCAACACCTCCAACTGTTGCTCTTCGTCGTCTTCCGGCACCCGCATCAAATACTGGCGCAGTTCATTCGCATAGGCATGTTGCGCCGTCGGCTGATAAAGCGTAGCAGGGTCAAGCAGCTCATCCAGCAGCAGCGGATAACGCGCCAACTGGCTGGCCAGCATCGGCGAGGCCGCGCACAGGCGGATGAGATGTTTCAGCGCCGGACGTGATTCGAGCAGCAGCTCCAGATAGGTCGTTCGCGTGACGATGCCGATGAGCAGCGGCGTGATGCGCGAGACGATGACATCGGCCAGCTCCTGCTGACAGGCCTCCGCCAGCAGCGCAGGCATCAGTTGGTCCAGCACGTCCCGGCCTCGCGGACCGATGGTGCGGCGGGACAGTTCGGCGCGGAAGTCCTGTAGCTGGCGTAACAGGTTCGTCCGGTTCTCTTCCGGCAGATGCGGGGTCAGCGACGCCAGTTCGGCATCGTCCAACCCGTCCTGCCACAGGCTGCGGAAGTGTTCGTGGGCCGGGTCATCGCTGCCGTCGGGGGCGTCATCCCCAATCAGTTCATTGAAGACGTCGCGCACCGCCTGCGTGTGCCGCGTCAACGCTTCGCACAGCGACGGCCAGCTATCGCAGGCCATGCCCCAGGACAGGCGGGCCTGATTGAGCGGGTCCTCCGGCAATGTCTGCGTCTGTTCGTCTGCGATGGCCTGCAACAGGTTTTCGAGCCGACGCAGGAACAGGTAGGCTTCCCGCAGCCGCGACGTTTGTTCCGCAGGCAGCACGCCCAGTTCACCCAGTTGTTGCAGCGCAGGCAGCAGCGCTCGCGATTGCAACTGTGGCTCGCGTCCCCCGCGAATCAGCTGGAACACCTGAGTGATGAACTCCACTTCCCGGATACCGCCGGGGCCGAGTTTGATGTTATTGCGCAGATCCCGACGGCGCACTTCGCGCGCGATCATGTTTTTCATGTTGCGCAGGGACTGAATAACGCTGAAGTCCATGTAGCGCCGGAACACGAACGGACGCAGCAGTTGATTCAGCTCCTGACGATACGCCGCATCCGCTTCGCCGAGTGGACGCGCTTTTACCATCGCGTAACGTTCCCAGTCGCGCCCCTGCTCTTGGTAGTAATCTTCCAGCGCGGTGAAACTCAGCACCAGCGGGCCGCTGTCTCCGAACGGCCTCAGGCGCATATCCACCCGGTAGACGAAGCCGTCTTCGGTGATGTGGTCGAGCACTTTGATGAGCCGCTGGCCAAGCCGGGTAAAGAACTGGGCGTTGTCCAGCTCCCGCCGTCCGCCGCGCGTAATTCCGCTTTCCGGATAGGCGAAAATCAGGTCGATGTCCGAGGAAAAATTAAGCTCCCGCCCCCCCAGTTTGCCCATGCCGAGCACCAGCAGCGGCTGCGCGTCTCCCTGTAGATTGCAGGGTGTTCCCCACTCACGACAGCAGGCGGCGTAGAGCCAGTCGCGGGCCGCGATGACGGCCACTTCCGCCAGCTCGCTGAGCTGCCGCAGCGTCTCCTCCGTGCTGCAAGTACCCAGCGCCTGCGCAAAGGCGATGCGCACCAGCGTGCGACGCCGAAATATGCGTAACGCGGTCATCAGCGCGGCGTCGTCACGCACCTCGCTCAGCGCCCGTCGCAGCGCGTCCGCATAGCCTTGCCATTCGCCGGGCGCGGGCGGCGATTGCCTGATGTCGTGCAGCCAGTCGGGGTAGCGCGCCAGCGCCTCGCCGATGAAATCGCTCATCGCAACCGCCGCTTGTTCCTGCGCCGACAAGGCCGTCAGCGCAGGCGAAGAAGACCAGCGGGACAACGCCTGCTGGGCCTGAGAGAGTAACGACGCGGGTAATGGGAAACGGGGCGCAGGCGTGCTGCTCATCAACCTATCCTCACACCGCCGCCTGCTCCGACGACAGGCGGCTGGGTTCAATACATCATGATTGTCCGCTGTTCAGCCAGAAAGGCGGACGCGCCATCGCCTGCTTGCGGGTTTCATCCAATGCCGCGGGCGCCGGTTGATGGACGTTAAGCTTCGCGATTTGCTGCGCCAGCTCGCGCCAGACGCGAACATAATCGCCCGCGTCTTCCTCCGGATAGAAACCGCCCAGCAGCATAAAGGCGCTCAACCCACGTTCCAGACGCGGCAGTTGCTGTTCGTAATGCAGCGACGTCAGCGAATGCGCAAACACGGACTTCAGCTCCGCCAAACTCCGGCTCAGCATGATATCGGCGAAGCGTTTATAGGAACTCTGCAAACGCATGCGTTCACGGTTGTCCATATAGCGGCGCCAGCCCGCTTCCAGCAGCCAGGTCGTCAATACCAGCTTACTTTTCAGGTAATCCTTATCGAAGCAGATCGTTTCCGCATCGAGATCCGTTAAAACCTTCGCTTCCAGAGCCGTCAAGGCGCCGCGAAATTCGGACGTGACTTTGCGCAGCACCACGCCGCCGACCAGCACCAGCATTTCACGCAGCAGCGTTCCCGCCTCCAGCATGTTGTCGCGCGCGGCCTGGTCGCCCCGCACCCACAGCTCTTCGTGATATTGCCAGTGCGTCAGCCCGAACTCCAGGCCCGCCTCGATACCCTCATCGAGCGTCATTTTGTCTTTGACCGGCATGAACGTCAGCGCGTGTCTTTCGCGCGGCGGGTTGCCTTTAGCCAGCTGATAGCCCCGGGCCGCTTTACTCAAATAGCCCTGTCGCAGTCCGCCCACGTCGGAAAGCTCGTCGGCGAATTCCAGCAGGTCGCTACGCTGTCCGACCTTCAGCTCCAACTCCAGCTCGCAAATCGGCTCCTGCAAATTGCCGGCCACCACCTCGCCGCGGTCGAGCACCATCTCGATGACGCTTTGGTGATGAGACACCACCCAGACTTCACGACGGAAATCGGTGCTGAACAACGGCGTTAACTCCGCCGCCAGCGCATCAAGGTCGCAGTCCTCCGGCCAGATAGCGTCCGGCAACAGGCGAATGTCCAGTTGTGGTCCCGCCAGTTCGACATTGTATTCCGGGTGCTGATGCAGGCCGCCGACCACCTTGCCCGCCGTTTTGGCGGTCATTTCGTAGCGGCCGTTTTCCCCACGGATACGCAGCCCAATCCCATGCTGACGCAGATAGCCGGCTGGCGTTTCGTAATAGATGTTGGCCAACTGATGGGCATGTAAATGCTTGCTGTGGCTGTAGTCGCTCTTCCACTGATTCAGCTGCGTTTGCAGGGCTGGCACTGTGTCGGGATGGACAATAAATTTCAGTTCGATCTCTTCACTCATAATCATTATCTATACCGGATGCTGCGGGAATCTCGTCAGTAAATAACATTTTACGCTACCTTGCCACCGTTGCCATCTCCGCGTCGCCAGACGTGCGGCCACCGCCCTCATCAGTTATCCTGCGTCTTCGGCTACAAACAAGAGTAAGACAGTTCCCATTTAGGTTTGTCACCCTCGTCGTCAGACTTATCCGACGAATATTTCACATTCATTCACGCAACCTGATGATCTTATGCAGAAATTACGCTTTATTATTGCCAGCCTCGTTGGCCTCGCCGTCACCTTCGGCGCCCATGCGGAAGAAAAACGCTACATCTCCGATGAACTTATCACCTACATCCACAGCGGACCGGGCAACCAATACCGTATTGTCGGCACGCTGAAAGCCGGTGAAGAAGTCTCCGTCGTGGAAGTCAACGACGGGGCGGGCTATGCCCAGATTCGCGACGGCAAAGGCCGCGCCAGCTGGATCCCGCTCGATCAACTGAGCCAGACGCCCAGCCTGCGCACCCGCGTGCCGGATCTGGAGAATCAGGTAAAAGTCCTGACCGACAAGCTAACCAATATCGACCAGAGCTGGAACCAGCGTACCGCCGATATGCAGCAGAAAGTCGCCGCCAGCGATAATGTGATCACCGGGCTGCAGCGCGAAAATCAGGATCTGAAAAATCAACTGGTCGTCGCGCAGAAGAAGGTCAGTGCCGCCAACGTGCAGCTGGATGACAAACAGCGCACGCTGATCCTACAGTGGTTCATGTACGGCGGCGGCGTGGCTGGCGCAGGTTTGCTGCTGGGGCTGGTATTACCGCATCTGATCCCGCGTCGTAAGAAAAACGATCGCTGGATGGGCTAACTCGTTGCCCGTCGTCAAACCCGACACTGAACATCAATAAAGGTTATAGTGAGCCATAGTCATTGAGAAACCGTAGATGCAGGAGTTGGGTTTGAAGATTTATCTTGTGGGTGGCGCCGTGCGCGATGGTTTATTGCACCAGCCCGTCACCGAGCGCGACTGGGTGGTGGTCGGCGCCACGCCCGAAGCACTGTTGAAACTCGGCTATCAGCAGGTCGGCAGGGATTTCCCCGTCTTCCTGCACCCCACCAGCCGTGAAGAGTACGCCCTGGCCCGAACGGAACGTAAATCCGGGCAGGGTTATACCGGATTTGTCTGCAATGCCAGTCCGAACGTGACGCTGGAAGACGATCTCCTGCGCCGCGATCTAACCATCAATGCCATCGCGCAAGACGAAGACGGCAGCCTGATCGATCCTTACGGAGGCCAGCGCGATCTCGCATCAAAACAGCTGCGTCACGTTTCCAACGCGTTCGGCGAAGATCCGCTGCGAGTATTGCGCGTCGCGCGATTCGCCGCCCGCTACGCTCATCTCGGCTTTACGATTGCGCCGGAAACGCTGGCGTTGATGCGTCAGATGGTCGACAGCGGCGAACTCAACAGCCTGACGCCGGAACGCGTGTGGAAAGAGACTGAAAAGGCGTTGGGTTCGAACTCGCCGCAGGTCTATTTCGAACGGCTGCGGGACTGCGGCGCATTACAGGTGCTATTCCCCGAAATCGATAGTCTGTTCGGCGTCCCCGCGCCGGCGCAATGGCACCCTGAAATCGACACCGGCATTCATGTCATGATGACGCTGGCCATCGCGGCGCAGCTCAGTCCGGAGATCGGCGTGCGGTTCGCCTCGCTGTGCCACGACGTCGGCAAAGGCCTGACGCCGCCGTCGCTGTGGCCGCGTCACCACGGACACGGTCCGGCGGGCATCAAGCTGATTGAAGCAATGTGTCGGCGCCTGCGGATCCCTAATCAGATACGCGATTTGGCGAAGCTGGTGGCGGAGTACCACGATCTGCTGCATACCGCGCCTATCCTGCAACCCAAGACGCTCCTGAAGCTGTTCGACGGCATTGACGTCTGGCGAAAACCCCATCGACTGGATCAGCTGATCCTGACCAGCGAGGCCGACGCGCGCGGGCGAACCGGCTTTGAGAACAAGCCTTATCCGCAGGGCGACTATCTGCGCGAAGCCTTCAAGGTCGCCAGCAGCGTGACCAGCGCGCAGGTCGTGGCCGACGGATTCCGCAACGTGGCGATCCGCGACGAACTGCATTGGCGTCGCCGCCATGCGTTACAGCACTGGAAAGATAGCCAGCAGAACGCTGGCTAAAAAACGGCCTTTCCCTTATGCGCTGCCGCAGGGGAAAAGCCGTTTTAGCACTACAGTCAAAACCACCTTTTATGGGGGAAGGCCCCCGCCTTGTTACATGAAGATCACATACACCGCCGCGCCGACAATGAAGCGGTAAATGGCGAAAGGCACGAACGACATCCGTTTGATCACCGCCAGGAACGTTTTAATCGCGATCATCGCGACCACGAATGCGGTGGTGAAGCCGATGGCGAACATCGGCAGCGCGGACAAGCTCATCAGATGCCAGTTCTTATACAAATCCAGCCCGCTGGCCCCCAGCATCATCGGCACCGCCAGGATGAAGGAAAACTCGGATGCCGCAAAGCGGCTCACGCCCGTCAACATCCCGCCGGAGATCGTCGCGCCGGAACGGGAAAATCCCGGCCACAGCGCCAGACACTGAAAGCACCCGATGTAGAACGCCTGACGATAGGTAATATCATCCAGTCCTTCCGCCTGCGGGGTTTTAGGACGCCATTTCTCGGCAATCAGCAGCAAAATACCGCCGGCGATCAGCGCCCATGCCACCATCTGCGGGTTGAACAGCGTTTTGATGGCGTCGTGGAACAACATCCCCAGCACCACCGCCGGCCCCATGCCCAACAAGATATGCACCAGCGTCAAACGTCCGGTGGGCTTGATGCCCTCATGGGGCTGGCGACCGAAATGGATGCCAATCAGGCCGAACATGCGCCGCCAGAATACGACCACCACCGCCAGGATGGACCCCAACTGAATCACCACCTCAAAGGTGTTCGACAGATCGTTCTCAAATCCCAACCAATGACCGACAAGGATCATATGCCCGGTCGAGGAGACCGGTAAAAACTCCGTCAGCCCCTCGACGATCCCAAGGATAAATGCCACCAGCAACGTGTATGAATCTGTCATTACCTGTTCAGCTCCATCAAACCGTAACCATAAAAAAGCGGCCTCGCTGCACGCGAGCCGCTGCATATGAAACGACATTAAAATAATGAGATTACAGGTTGATGACCTTAGGAAGGGTCTCTAATCATGACATACCGGAATTATCTCATTCCCCGTTCAATCACCACGCCGACCGCACGAGCCTGAGCGACCGCACCCGGTTTGCTGACTTTAAGACGCATCCACGGTATCCCGAATCGTTTCATCAGCATTTGGACCACGTCTTCCGCCACGCGTTCAACCAGCGCGAACCGCCGCGTGGAGACCAGCGCGATCACCGCCTCGCTGACGTCCGCATAACTTAGGCAATCTTTGACGTCGTCACTGGCGGCGGCGGCGCGATTGTCCCATCCCATTTCAATATCGAACACCAGTTTCTGCTGGATCGTCTGCTCCCAGTCGTAAACGCCGATCGTGGTAATCACGCTAAGCGCTTCGATAAATACGATATCCATTACCTACCCCTTGTTTTTGCAGCTGCCGGATACCACTTCCGGCCGAATATGCGTATTATCCTTGGATGCTAATATTAAAACGACCTTTATTAGACGGACGCAGACTATGAGTGCTACCGCGCTGGGAATAATTATCCTCGCGTATCTGTGCGGCTCGATTTCCAGTGCGATTCTGGTCTGTAGGATCGCCGGATTGCCGGACCCACGCGAAAGCGGCTCGGGAAACCCGGGGGCCACCAACGTGTTACGCGTCGGCGGCAAAGGGGCCGCGGTCGCCGTGCTGGTTTTCGACATCCTGAAGGGCATGTTGCCTGTTTGGGGTGCTTATGAGCTGGGCGTCGCGCCCTTTTATCTCGGTTTGATCGCCATCGCCGCCTGTCTGGGCCACATTTATCCCCTGTTCTTTCGTTTTCATGGCGGTAAAGGAGTGGCAACGGCATTCGGCGCCATCGCACCTATCGGCTGGGACTTAACGGGGTTAATGACGGGCACGTGGCTGTTGACCGTGCTGCTGAGCGGGTATTCGTCGCTGGGCGCTATCGTGAGTGCGCTGATTGCACCGTTTTACGTCTGGTGGTTTAAACCACAGTTAACCTTCCCTGTCGCCATGCTGTCCTGCCTGATTCTGGTCCGCCACCACAACAATATTCAGCGTTTGTGGCGCGGTCAGGAGACCAAAATCTGGAAAAAGCGACGCCGGAACGCCTCTTCATCCTCCTCCGGGCGGAAATAACCCGCATCGCTTGATTCACGACGCCGCTGATATGCAGCGCCGCGTTACTCCCGTTTAGCTGCGGCCAATCGCGACCAACGGTTCATTGTCCAACTTGAACAGCGCCATACTGGTCGCCAGTTCAATCGCCTGTTCTTCCAGCGAACGCGTCGCCGATGCCGATTCCTCAACCAACGAGGCATTCTGCTGCGCCACGCTGTCCATTTGCGACACGGCGGTATTGACCTGATCGATACCGTTGCTCTGCTCGCGGGTCGCGGTGGAGATCTCGCCCATCAGCGTCGTCACCTGTACCACGGCGGACGAAACGTCCTGCATGGTTTCACCGGCGACCTGCGCGATTTCCGTGCCTTCACGTACCTGTATCTGCGAATCTTCCAGCAGCGTTTTGATCTCTTTAGCCGACTGCGCGCTGCGCTGGGCCAGACTGCGGACCTCGCTGGCAACCACGGCGAAACCGCGTCCCTGTTCGCCTGCACGCGCCGCCTCAACCGCCGCGTTCAGCGCCAGAATGTTGGTCTGGAAAGCGATGCCGTCGATCATGGCCAGGATATCCGCCACGCTCGCCGTACTTTGGGAAATCAGCTCCATTTTTTCCAGCATCCGACGCACGGCATCGCTGCCCTTATCGGCGATATCAGCCACGTTTTGCGACAGTTGATACGCCTGATCGGCGCTTTCTGCATTCAGTTTCACCGTAGAGGATAGCTGCTCCATGCTGGCGGCAGTCTGTTCCAATGACGCCGCAGACTCCTCGGTACGCGCCGCCAGATTGATGTTGCCGGCGGACAACTCTCGCGTGCCGACTTCAATCTGACTCCCCGCATCACGAACTCGCCCGACGGCGGTTGCCAGCGCGTCCTGCATCGTCTTCATCGCCTGAATCAGACGGCCGATTTCGTTCTTGCCGCCGTCTTCAATATGCTGGGACAAGTCGCCGCCAGCGATGACTTCCAACTGATGGACGGAACGATCCAGCGGCTTTAGGATCAGGCGTTTGATCACGACCCAAGCCACGCCGGACAGCAGCAGCGTCAGCACGCAGGAAAGGCCGATAATCGATAACCGGCTTAACGCCAGCTCTTCGGCCTCGGTCAGCAGATTATCGCCCACCATGATAGCGAAGACACGGAAGTCGTTGATGGCTTTATCCATAGCCATGCTATAGGGCACGACGACGTCTTGTGTGATTTTATAGAACTCGGCGGTATCGCCCTTTTTCAACGCTTCCATCATCGGGGCGATGCCCAGATTGCGGTAGCTTTCATAGCTGGTTTTGATTTGATCGGCCAGAATCGCGCCTTTGGCGGTTACCGTGCCATACGCCAGAAACTCGTCCATATCTTTGCGAGAACGCTCCAGATAATTTTCAACGCGAGACAGCGTTTCTTTCGCGCGGGCAACATTGCCCTCATCCAACTGCCGCGCGGCCTGATAGGCGGTGGTGCGGGCTCGCAGCGTCGCCGTATAGCTCGCCGCCAGCGTCCCCAGTTCCTTCCCCTGTATTTTATCGATCGAGCTTAACGACGCGTTTCCCTGACTGATGGCGTTGGCGCCAATACCGCTGACCAGAAGCAGCAGCAGTACCATGACGCTCAACAATACAATCAGGCTCGACTTCACCATGATATTTTTCAACATCCAAAATCCCTCTTAACTTAATAGAAAAGCCATAAAAATAGATAAATCTCATTAAATAAGCCCCTTTCTTATCGGATCATCATCCTTACTCTTCAGTTAAATTAATTATTATATTGGTTATGGTTAGCTTGCTAGCAACCGCTTCCATAATGTAAGCCCCCCGGCTGAAGCAGCCCTGGCCCTGCGGCACGCCGAACCTGCGACCTCACGGCTAAAAACCGCGACTTTCACGGCGAGTTGGCTATAATGACCGCCACTCCATTTCTGGTTTAGAAGAGAAGGAAACCGACATGAGCTTGAATACGGTGCCGGCAGGCAAATCGCTTCCGGAAGATATTTATGTAGTCATCGAAATTCCCGCGAATTCCGATCCCATCAAATATGAAGTAGACAAAGAAAGCGGCGCGTTGTTTGTCGACCGCTTTATGTCTACCGCGATGTTCTATCCGTGCAACTACGGTTACATCAACCACACTCTGTCGCTGGACGGCGATCCGGTCGATGTATTGGTTCCAACCCCGTTCCCGCTGCAGCCGGGCTCTGTGATCCGTTGCCGCCCGGTCGGCGTACTGAAAATGACCGACGAATCCGGTGAAGATGCCAAAGTGGTTGCCGTACCACACAGCAAACTGAGCAAAGAGTACGAACACATTCAGGATGTGAACGACCTGCCTGAACTGCTGCGCGCGCAGATTGGCCATTTCTTTGAGCACTACAAGGATCTGGAAAAAGGCAAATGGGTGAAAGTGGAAGGCTGGGACAACGCTGAAGCCGCTAAAGCAGAAATCGTTGCCTCTTTCGAGCGCGCCAAAAACAAGTAATCCAGACGGTTACAGTGCCGCGGAAGACGTTCCCGGCAGTGCTCGACCTGACCCTGCAAGAGGCTGAGGCTTAACGGCTCAGCCTCTTGTCGTTTCCGACACCCACTGGTCTCTCTCAATCCCTCGCGTGGTAAAATTCGCAGGCCGTTGTCTGCGCGCCTTTCTACGGCAAGAAAGGAATATATCCCTGGCGACAGGCATAAAAAAACACCGCAACGCGCGGTGTTTTTTATTTTGAAGCAGACTGAAAAACGATTGACCCGGCTTTAACTCTTACTCCGGCATCGCGTATCGGGGCAGCCGTGAGGACGATAAAAGGCGGTTACGCTTCTTCGTCGCGTTTAGACCAGTCGCCGCTACTGATGCGCCGCAAACCGGCCACGGAGCGCTGATAAAGATAGATCCAGGCGCTGCCGTAGGGGGTAAATATCAGCTTGCGCTTATATTCGCCGCCGTCTCGTTTTAAAGCATCCAATTCGGTCAGGATGGCGGAACTAATGCGATAGACTTCGCCGTAGACCGCCCCCTCACCCGCCACTGCCGCCGGATAGTGACCCAAATCATACAGCTCATAGCCTTCAAGCTGGTGGTCGCCTAGCCATTGCGCATGGGTCATCCAATGACTATTTCCCTGTTTGCGTCGTAAACTGCCATAGACAATAATTCGCATCGCTAAAACTCGAACTGATAGAGCACATCTAATGCCTGACTGACGCCAGACACCGCCTCCAGATATAGTTTTGGCATTAAACGATAACGCAGCGTTAACGTTGCCAGTGAATCAAATATACCCACGCCATATTTGACTTGCAGGCCCGGCGCAACGTAACCGCTGACGACGACTTGTGAATTATCGCCAGCGCCCTGTGTATCCAGAGCTAAATTGCTTACGCCGAAAGCCTCGCCGATTTTACCCACAACTTGTCCGGTCTGCGCAACCCCCAGGCCGATCAATGCTGAAGTCATCATTGAGCTATCGGTCCCGCTGCTGTCCAGCCCCTGACCGCGCAACAGATAAGATAACGCTTCCTGCTGCGACAAGGCCGGATCGGAGAACACCTCCAGCTTAGGCGCCGAGGCGGAACCCGTGACGCGGATCCCCACGGTGACATCGTCTTCCGTGTTGTCAGGGTTACGGATAGCCTCGATATTCAGCATCGGCTGTCCCGGCGGTCCCGCAAATAACAGCTGACCTTTACGAACCTGTAGATCCTGACCATACGCCTTGAATCGTCCGCTGGGAATATTGATTTGGCCATTAAGCCCCAAACCACGTTCGTCCTGCGCCACTTTCAGATCGCCCGCCAGATTGGCTTTCAGGCCATAGGCATCCAGTTTGACGTCATCTCCAATATGGATGGTCAGGTTACTGTTGATCGGGATCGAGGTCGATTTCTGCTGCGTCGGTTTCCCCTCCTCATTCAGCATCACCTCATCCGACGAGACGCCGACCGAACTGGCCGGCAGGTCATGCACGACGATGCGCGCCCAGGGAATATTCACCGACCCGTTCAGCGCCAGCAGCTGCGGCGTGGCGTCGAAAACAATATCGGGCGATACGTCCAGACGCACCATCGGCGGCACCGTCACTCGCATACGATCGCCTTTCGCCGCCACGCGCGCACGCCAGGCATCCGGCTGCGACCAGTCGGCGCCCCCGGCCAGGTTGACCTGCCCCTGGGTGGTTTTGAGGAACCCTTGCAGCGTGGAGGACATTCCATTGAAGTACACCGCAAGCCGGCCATTTTTCAGATCGACCGGCATCCAGTTACCGTCGATATCCAGTTTTTCCAGCACCATCTGACCAAAGATCTGCGGACGTTCGAGGTTGCCGCCCAACCGCAGATTGGCGTTCAGAATACCGGCGGCCTTCTCGCCCTGCTGCAATGCCGGGTTGAGCATATCCAGCGACAGCGTATCAATGGTGACCGTTCCGCTCAGGTTACGACGCAGCTGCGGATCGCTAATCAGCACGTCGCCGTTCAGACGACCATTGCCGCGAATCGCCATCCTCCAGCCGATTTTAGCCTGACCGCGGTCAAGACCGGCATTCAGCGTGAGCGTATCGAATACCACCGGCAGCGCGCCGCCCTGCATCTGTTGACGCACGCTCACACCGTCGCCGTTCAGCGTGACCTTGGCCTGCGGCAGTCCGCCGCTTGCCTGCCAGCTCACGTCGGCATCGCCGGAGAACCGCCCGGTCAGCACGGTGTCTTCACTCAGGAAAGGCTCGAGCATCGCCAGATCGAAGCGATTAAGCCGCACGCTGGCCTGTCCGCTGGGGCCAGCCTGGATCGGCTTCGGCACACACACTTCGGCATGCGGATTCACCCAGCAGTGGGCGCCGACGGTGATTTTCTGCGCCGCCGCCAGATAGTCCAGCGACATCGCCTGAGTCAGGCGCCACTCTCCCACCGGCGTATCGAAACGGGTATTGTTCAACGTGCCGAACCAGCGCTCCTGAGCACGGTCGAAGCTGCCGTTCAGCGCAAGCTGGCCGGAAACCGGCTCGCCTTGCACGGTAAGCTGAAGCTGATGTTTGGTTTCGTTGCCGCCCGCTTCCAGATCAACCGAGCTGACCTTCAGCGAACCCTGCGTGAGCTGGGCCACCTTAAGCGCTAGCGTCCCCTGAATCTGGCGATCTGAACGGACGTCGCCTTTCAGGTCGATACGCTGAATCCGGAGATCCTGCCAGCGCAGCGAAGAGGCCGTTAAGTCGGCGCGAACCTCGGGCGCATCCCGACGTCCGTCCAGATGAAGATTGCCGAGGATGCGTCCGCCCAAACCGGGCAACATCCCATTCAGCGCCGGCGCGTTGATATCGGCCAGCAGTTGCCAGCGTTCGTCTAGTGTTCCTTTGACGTTGATCTGGTTGCGGCCCAGCGCCAGATTAAGCCCGGGCACATTCCACTGTCCCGCCGCATTACCGCTCAGGGAACCGTTGGCCGTCAGCGTGTTCTGGCGGATGCTGCCGTCAAGTTGCAGTTGGGGCACCTGCAGCTTCCAGTCGCGGCCGGACACCACCTGCCCGTTGGCCTTGATGCTGCCGTTGAGGCGCACCGGCCAGTCCGGCCACTGTCGCCCCGTATTGATACGGCTGAGGGTCAGCGCGCTGCTCCAGTTGACGGCATCGCGCCAGTCGACTTTGGCGGTGATATCGCCGTAGCCCTCGAACGCATCCAGCCGGAGGTGCGCCAGCTCGAACTGTTGTAGATCGCCCTTTCCTTCAACCCGCAGCGAGGCGGGCGGAACGGCGCTACCGCGGATATCGCCCTTAGCGTTGAGCGCATAGTCCGTGGCTTTACCGCCGAAATTCACCTGCAGGTTATTCACCTGATACTGCGCGGTGCCGGTCACCGGCCAACGCAGCTGGGAACTTTGCAGTTTCAGCGTCAGAGGCAGGCCCGTCTCGGCCAGCGCCGCGTCGATATTCAGCTGCGCGCGCTGCGGACCGGACAAATTCACCGCCAGCTTCAGCTGCTGTCGCAACGCGCCGTCGACGGTGAGCTTCAGGCGTTCCCCCTTCAACGGGTCAATGTTCAGCGCGCCGTTGGCGTTAAAGGTCACCGGCCAGTCGCCGTTGAGGGTGGCCGCGCCGTTGGCGAACAGCGATCCCTGCGGGGAGTGTACGCTGAACCGCTGTAGGGTCATCGCCTGATTGCGCGTAGACGCCTGCAGTTGCAGACGGTTGATCGTCACGTCCTGATCGCCGGTGACACGCAACTGCTCACCGATAATATCGGCAATGGTGACGTCCAGCGGCAGAGTGATGGCAGGCATGTCGCTCAGCAGCGGCTTGGCGAACATCGCCTGCAACCGTTCGCCTAACGGCGGCTCGTCGGGCGCTTTTTCCGTCGCCGCGTCTTTGACGTCCTTATCCTGAGAGGATTTGGTCACCTGCGGCAGCGTCTGCGCGACGTCTCCCGCCGTCACTTCGTCTTTGACGCCCCGTCCCGCCGGGGTTTTAGGCAGCGCGACCAGCAAGGAGACGATACGGGTCGGTTGCAGCGTCAGCGACCGTCCTTGCCAAAGCATACCGGTCTGAAACTCCGCCAGCGACATGGCGATATCGTCCACCGTCACGCGGGTGTTTTGCAGGCTGAAATGTTGCAGGTCCAGCGTTACCGGCGTGGAGATCTCCGTGGTCGGCTTGCTGGCGGCCGTCGTCTCCTGAGAGGCGGGCGGCATGGCCTTCGTGTCCACCACCACGTCCAGCCCCTGTAACGACAGGTCGTTGATGCACAGCTTGCTGTGCCACAGACAGCTCGGAGTCAAAGCCAGATGCAGGCGGGTCGCCTTCACCGTCACGCCCGGCATCTGATAGCTGAAGTCCTGTAACGTCAGGTCGCGCCAGCCGCCGTCCACCTTACCGATGGCCAACCCCGGCACCCAGCGCGTGGCCGAGTTCAGCATAAAATGCAGCCCTGACGTCGTCGTCACTAACAACGTCAGCGCCACCAGCAGCATGAGTACCACGGCAATGAGGCCGATCCCGATTTTTTTCAACTGACTCATAATTCAGGCCCCAAACCGATGTAGAACTGTAAACCGTGTTTCTCCGGATCGCCGATAGGCCGTGCGATGTCCAGCTTGATGGGCCCGACCGGGGACGCCCAACGCACGCCGACCCCCGCCCCGGTTTTGAAGTTGCTTTGTTTGAAGTCATTAACCGCTTCGCCGCTGTCGATGAACGCCGCGCCCCACCATTTGCCGGTAATGTTGTATTGATATTCGAGCGAGCCCGTCGCCAGCCGGGAGGCCCCGGTCAGCTTGTCGTCGCTATCACGGGGAGAGATGGATTTGTATTTGTAGCCGCGAATGCTGCGATCGCCCCCGGCAAAGAAACGCAGCGACGGCGGCACGCGGGAGAAGCTGCCGGTTTCAATCCAGCCCAGGTTGCCGCGCGCGACGAACCGATGTTTTTCGGCCAGCGTGCGGATCCAGACGTTCTGCGCCTGCCAGACGGTGAAATCGATATCGGATCCCCAGGCGGTATTGGATACGTCGATGGAATAGCTTTGCGAGTCTCCCCACGTCGGCATCAAACCGCCCCGCTGACGGGTACGGTTCACGTTGAAGCCGGGATAGAGCAGCATCGTCGTGTCGGTCACCGACCCCTGAGTAAAGTGATCCAGACTCCAGCGCAGGTTGACCGAACGCTGCCAACCGCTCGAATGGTTCCAATAGCGGGCCACATTCAGGGTCGAGGAGTCGGCTTTGGTGTCGTTGAGATCTTCGCGCTTGAAGCCGCCCTGCAACAGGTAGTATTGCTCCAGCGGGCTTTTCAGCAGCGGGATCTTATAGCTCAGATCCAACTGCTGTTCCGGGGCCGAGACGCTCAGGCTGCTTTGCAGACTATGTCCGCGGTCGTTGACCCAGGGCTTGTTCCAGGTGGTTTTCAGTCTCGGCCCGACGTCCGTCGCGTACCCGACCCCGGTTTCCACCGTGTTGTGCGTCCGCGGTGACAGCACCGCTTCCATCGGCAGCGCTTTATTTTTGTTTTCTCTGCCGCGTTGCAGGTCGGGGGAAACCACCACGGAGTTAAACCATCCGGTGGCTGACAGCCGGCGGTTGAATTCGCCCAGTTGTTCAGAGGTGTAGTCGTCGCCTTCATGGAAAGGCAGCAGTGCGCGGACGTATTCTTCGCGGATCTGCGATCCTTTGATGCTCAGCGCGCCGAAGCGATAGCGATCGCCGCTGTCATAGTCGATATCCCAGAAGGCCTGACGGGCCGAGTCCATCACCCCCAACTGACTTTTGAGGAAGTGCGCGTCGAAGTAGCCCTTGCTGACGGCAAGCGTGTTCAGGTCGCTTTTAAAAGCATCATAATCGCCGTGATTGAGGACGGTGCCCAGCGCAGGCGTTTTCTCTTTCTTCAGCTTCAGGAAGTCCTCGTCGTTGCGGGCATGCCCTTCAATATCGACGTCCACACCGGCGATTTTCACAGGTTCTCCCGGCGATACTTTGACCATCAGCACCGGGCGGCCGCCGTTGACGGCGGGTAACAACTGAAAGTCGATCTCAGGATCGTAGTAACCCAGCGCCCGCAAACCTTGTCGGATTGCCGTGTTGACGCGGGAACGAAAACGTCCGTCGGCGCTGACTTCATCGGCGGTAATGGTAGAGAGCTGCGCCCGCACATTCTTTTGCAGGTCGCCCGTCAGTCCCGTTACCTGCAGACGGACATTGGAAGCGGCGCCGGCAGACGCACTCGCCAGCAGTAATCCGCACACACCTATCGCTCGGCACAGGCGGATGCCGCCGGTGCGGTAAGACTTCCTCTTTAATGTAAAAATCGCCACTGCGCTCCCTGAAAACCCAATAGAATTAAATTGTTTCTCTTTAGCCATAAATATTAGCCGGTAAAGCCTAAAATATAGTGTATACAAGGGGAAACTCGCCCGCACACCCTTTTATCCTGCCCGGAAGATACCGTAACCGTAACCGATAACGATGATTCAATCAGCAAATGGGAGCTCAACGTGGTCTCACTTTTTGATAAAACTCAGCCGGTAAGTCAGGCCGACGCTCTGCCTGGGCGGTCCACGCCAATGCCTGTCGTCAGACTCCATGCGGTCAATCAGCACTCGATGACGCATGTGCCGGAGGGGATGGGCGTGGCTATCTTCGCCATGGGCTGTTTCTGGGGCGCCGAGCGCCTGTTCTGGCAGCAACCGGGCGTTTACAGCACCGCGGCCGGCTACTGCGGCGGCTTTACGCCCAATCCAACCTACCGGGAAGTCTGCACCGGCAAAACCGGTCATGCAGAAGCCGTGCGCGTCGTCTTCGATCCCGCCGTCGTCCCTTACGAAACGCTGCTGCAGGTGTTCTGGGAACATCACGATCCGGCGCAGGGGATGCGTCAGGGAGGCGATATCGGCACGCAGTACCGCTCGGCGATCTATACGCTGACGCCTCAGCAGGAACAGGCGGCGACAGAGAGCCTGCAACGTTTCCAACTGGCGATGGCGGCGGCGGGCGACCAGCGAACGGTCTCCACCGAAATCGCGGAGGCCGGACCGTTCTACTATGCGGAAGATGAGCATCAGCAGTACCTGTACAAAAACCCGGAAGGGTACTGCGGACTGGGCGGCATAGGCGTTTGTCTGCCGCCGCAGGGCTGATTTTACTCAATGCCGTCGCGTCAAAACCGACGGCGTTTTTTTGCTGATTGAAAGCCGTTTTAGCGGCCCGCAGATCGCCTCACGCCAGTGCTGGCGGTTCTTTGAACGCTCCTGCTATAATGCCGCCGACATGAGGCTGATAACCGGCCTTGTCCACGGCTCCCTGCCGTCGGTTCATGATTATTTTCCTTCCTGAGGATCGCCCTGTCTATTGAGGCAAAGCGAAAAAACTATGTTAAACAGTCTGTTATTAATTATTTTTCTTATCGCCATTAGCGCTTTTTTCTCCGTGTCTGAAATTTCCCTGGCTGCATCGCGCAAAATAAAGCTCAAGTTCATGGCGGACGAGGGCAACCAGAACGCCGAACGTGTGATGAAGCTGCAGGAGACGCCCGGTATTTTCTTTACCGTGATCCAGATCGGCGTCAACGCCGTTGCCATACTTGCCGGTATCGTCGGCGACGCCGCCTTCTCCCCCTACTTTAAAATGCTTTTCGATAATGTGATGTCGCCGGAGATGGCCGATCGCGTCAGCTTTATCTGTTCGTTCGTGCTGGTCACCAGTCTGTTTATCCTATTTGGCGATTTGACGCCGAAACGCATAGGCATGATCGCCCCCGAAACGGTCGCCGTTCGGATCATCAACCCCATGCGCTTCTGTCTGCTGATCTTTCGTCCGCTGGTGTGGCTGTTCAACGGGCTGGCGAACATGATTTTCCGGATGCTCAAGCTGCCGATGGTGCGTAAGGACGACATTACGTCAGACGACATCTATGCGGTGGTGGAGGCCGGCGCGCTGGCCGGCGTGCTGCGCAAGCAGGAACATGAGCTGATCGAAAACGTGTTCGAGCTGGAATCCCGCACCGTACCGTCTTCCATGACCTCTCGTGAAAGCGTGGTGTTCTTCGATTTGCATGCGGGCGAGGAAAGCATCAAAGAGAAAATCGCCCGGCAGCCGCACTCCAAATTCCTGGTTTGCGACGGCCATATCGATCAGATCGTCGGCTACGTCGACTCCAAAGATCTGCTCAACCGGGTGCTGGGCAATCAGAGTCTGGAACTAACCAGCGGCGTACAGATTCGCCCGGCGCTGATCGTGCCGGATACGCTGACGTTGTCCGAGGCGCTGGAAAGCTTCAAGGCTGCTGGCGAAGACTTCGCGGTGATTCTGAATGAGTATGCGCTGGTGGTCGGCATTATCACCCTCAACGACGTGATGACGACGCTCATGGGCGACTTGGTGGGACAGGGGCTGGAAGAGCAGATTGTCGCGCGCGACGCCAACTCCTGGCTGATCGAGGGCGGCACGCCGATCGACGACGTCATGCGCGTGCTGAATATCGACAACTTCCCCCACTCCGGCAACTACGAAACCATAGGGGGTTTCATGATGTACACCCTGCGTAAAATCCCCAAGCGGACCGATTTCGTGCGTTTCGCGGGCTATAAGTTTGAAGTGGTGGATATCGACAGCTACAAGATTGACCAGCTGCTGGTGACGCGACTGGAAGACAAACCGGCCGGAAGTGCCAGCCCGGATGTCACCATCGTGTAGGCGTGTATGGCTGTCTTTCACCCATTAAAAAAAGCCCGTTAACGGGCCTTTTTTGACGCTGGATAACCGCATGGCGTACCGATCACCCTCATACCGGCGCAGATCCGAACCTGTTCTTTTTACACATCACGCATTAATTCTTTGAATGTGTCGCAACAGTCCGGGCCGTCGTCTCCAACATCCTATTGCGAAGGCGGCAGTGGCAGTCGGCGTTAAGCCAGCTCTGACTGCAGTTTGATGACCTGACGATTAACCTCAGACATGACTTCAAGATGCAGCTTGTCTTTCTTTTTCGGGAGTAAAATTTTGCCGTAATCAAACTCAAAAGCCCCCACCCCTTTGATGTATAACCGTCCGCGAAACAGTGTCTTCACATACTTGGCGACTTTAAAGGGATTATAGCGTTCGAAGATCCTCATACTTCCTCTCCTTACGTTGTTCCAGTAGCGCGTCTCCTGCCACCAACCCGGAACAGGATGTATGACGCACCAAGCTTTATCCTACATTTAGGGTAGATATTTAATGGGAAGTTCCCTATAAGCCAGCATTATTCATCGCTTTTACATTAGTTTACGGAACAGAAAAACGCAAAAATCTGATAAATCAGAATAAACATTCAAATATCAGGTCAATACAGAACACCACCGGTCAGCGGCGTTTCACGCCATTTCAGCCGGCTTATTTAGCCCGTGCGGTGTTATACCGTCTTTTTATGACGGAATGACGACAGCGATTAATGGTTTCGGACAATCCCCATGCAACTCTAAAGCTCAGAAAAGTAAGGGGAAGATGGCGCGAGATCCGGGCCTCGTACACCGGCCCGGAGAACCCTCAGACGGGATTAATACAGGGAGACGCGAAATCCGGGGTTCAGGAACGATTCGCGAGGGAGATAAGACAACGGCTGGCCTTTCCAATCATTGACCTGCGCGCCCGCCGCCAGCGCCACGGCGTGCCCTGCGGCCGTGTCCCATACGCAGGTGGGCCCGAAACGCGGATAGAGCTGAGCTTGCCCTTCCGCCACCAGACAGAACTTCAGCGATGAGCCTATAGCGACGGTCTGATGATCGCCCAACTGGTCGAGATAGTCCTGCAGCTCCGCATCCGCATGGGAACGGCTGACCACGACCAGCGGCGGACGCGCGTCCTGCACCCGAATCGGCAAACGGACGCCGCATTCCTCTTTCCAGGCTTTGCCGTCCGCGGCGGCGTACATCACGCCGGTTACCGGCACGTACACAACGCCCAGCACCGGCTTGCCGTCTTCGATCAGTGCGATATTGACGGTAAATTCCCCGTTGCGCCCAATAAACTCTTTCGTCCCGTCCAGCGGGTCCACCAGCCAGTAACGCTGCCATTGCCGGCGTTCGGACCACGGCGGCGGATCTTCTTCAGACAACAAAGGAATGGCCGGATAGGCCGCCGTCAGCCCGCGGACAATGACGTTGTGCGCGGCGATATCGGCAGCGGTCACCGGCGAGTCATCCTGCTTGTGTTTGACCTCAACCGGTGCCTGTCCCGAATAGATTTGCATGATGACGTCACCCGCCTCACGCGCTAGCTGGCAAATATGATCTAGCATGATTTCTCCTCTTTACCGGTCGCCGAGGCCGCCGAATGCCCCGTCTGATAACGCTGAAAAGGGATGAGCCGGCCATGACGCTACAGGCGTGGCCGCTTCCGCGCGCCCTTTATCTACAGGGATGATACTTCATCTGTTAACCCTGATTATATGAGATATGCCCTTCACTACCACCCCGCAAAAACACGGCGTGATAAGACACCGGCAGCCGTGGGGCTGAGGGGCGTATTCGTGTCTTGCAACGTCGTGCAAGACAGCACGCTAAAACATTTCCTGACGCTCCACCGCAGCCAAGTGCGTTCCGGAGGTCGCTGAGACCTAAACTCAGGGTAAATCTTTACGATCTCGCGATGTTTTGGACTGGCTTCGCCAGTGGTCCGGAGTGGGCTTGAGTGCCGGAATTGACAAGGGATGCCGCTGTTGCTGGCATCCCTTGAGGAGAAAACGGTGCTGAATCAGTCTCGTGTCACAGCGAAGAAGGCCAATGTCCTTACCGTCTGACGGATGATTAGCGATGGCGATCGTCATCACGACGATGGTGGGGCCCACGATCGCGATCCCAATCTCTATCAGGACCGCGGTAGCGGCGATCCTCGCGATAGGCCCGTGGTGGAGGCTGCACGACGATCACTTGCGGCGGCGGCTCATAGTAATAACGCGGCGGCGGCGGCGGTCTGCGATAGTAGTGACGCTCGCGCCAATAGTCAGGATCGCGCCAGTAGCGACCATCCCAGTAGTAACCTCGTCTGTCGCGATCGCCAATGTGCAGCTGCACCCCCGGCAACGACAGAGTCAGGCTGTCAGCTTGCGCGGCGGGCATCGTATAGACCACTCCTGCCATAACAGCAACGAACAACAGCGGTTTAATCATAATTATACCCTCTGCATAACCGCGATGCGGTATATGCCAACGGTATACGGGGAATCTCACAGACGCTCCATCAGAAAATGGCTAATTTCCTGTTATTACGCTGACGGCAGCACGTCCAGCCACAAAAGGCCTATGTTACCTTGGAGATAAAGGCAAATAGGCTTAGCTCTCCTGCCAGTGATGGCAGAAAACCTGATGCGACGGCGCGACCCGACTCTCCGTCGGCACCTGCCGAAGACAGACTTCGCTGGCCTGAGAGCAGCGCGGCGCAAACGCACAGCCCGTGGGCAGATTCGCCAGATCCGGCGGCGCGCCGGAGATGCTCACCAGACGACTTCCTTTTTCCAGCCCGCCTTGCGGGCGAGTGGCCAGCAGCACGCGCGTATAGGGATGACGCGGGCTTTGCATCAGCTCGGCCAACGGTGCCTGCTCGACGATACGTCCGCCGTACATTACCGCCACCCGGTCGGCGACTTCCACCGCCGCGCCGATATCGTGCGTCACGAAAATGATCGACAGGCCCAGCTGCTGCTGTAGTTCGCGCAGCAGGATCAGAATCTGGATCTGCACCGTGGCATCCAGCGCCGTGGTGGGTTCGTCGGCCAACAATAGCTGCGGCTGACAGGCCAGCGCCAGCGCAATCATGGCGCGCTGGCGCATCCCGCCGGACATTTCATGCGGATAGGCGCCAAGCCGTTGTTCAGGACTGGGGATCCTGACTCGCCGCAGCGCGTCCAGCGCTATCTCGCGCGCCTGCTGACGGGAAACGGCGCGATGCCTGCGCACGGTTTCCATGATTTGCTGACCGATGGTGTAGACCGGATCCAGCGCCAGCAGCGGCTCCTGAAAAATCATCGCCACCGTCGGTCCGCGCAGCGCCCGCAGCTCACGCGGCGACAGCGCCATGACATCCTGGCCAGCGATGCGGATCTGGCCGTCGATCGTCGTGCTCCGGGGCGGATGCAGGCGCATCAACGCACGCAGCGTCACGCTCTTGCCGGAGCCGGATTCGCCGATCAACGCCAGCGCTTCTCCGCGTCCCAGCGCCAGGCTCACGCCGTTCACCGCCGATATCGTTTGATCGCCGCGCCGAAACTTCACCTGCAGATTGTCCACCGCCATTAAGGGTAGCGCCGTCATTCAAACCTCCTCAGCCGTGAGTTCAGCGGCGCTAAGCGAATGTCCGGCGTCCGGTTCTGCCATCAGACATGCCACCTGATGTCCGTCGCCACAGGACGACATGATAGGTTTCCGCTGCGCGCACACCGCCTCGGCGTGCGGACAGCGGGTATGAAAACGACAGCCGGACGGCGGCCGGATCGGACTCGGCGGATCGCCGCTCAGCGGCGCCTGCTGAGTTCGGGCGCCTGGGTCCATCGACGGCATCGAGCTCAATAACGCGCGCGTGTAAGGATGACGTGCCTGCCCGAACAGACTTTCCGCAGGACCGACCTCCACCACTTCGCCCAGATACATCACTATGATGCGGTCGGACAGATAGCGCACCACGTGCAGGTCATGGCTGATGAAGACATAGGTCAGGTTCATACTCTCTTTCAAGTCCAGCAGCAGGTTGATAACCTGTGCCTCAACGGACTTATCCAGCGCCGAGACCGCTTCATCCAGAATGACCAGCCGCGGCTCGACCGCCAGCGCGCGGGCGATATTCACGCGCTGCCGCTGGCCACCGGACAGCTCGTGCGGATAACGCCCGGCAAAGCGCATGGGGTCCAGCCCCACCTTATCCAGCAAATCGCGAGCGCGGCGTTTCGCCTCCGAGGCTGGCACCCCGTGCACCGACGGTCCGAAGGCAATCGCCGCCTGCATGGTCAGACGCGGATTGAGCGAGGAGTAGCTGTCCTGAAACACCATCTGCACCTGTCGTCGGTAGTCGCGCAGAGAAAGCCGGCTGCCGCCCACCGTCAGCCCGTCGAAAATCAGCTCGCCGCTATCCTGCTCGATCAGCTGCATCAACACGCGGGCGGTGGTCGATTTTCCACAGCCGGATTCGCCGACGACGCCCAACGTTTCCCCTTTCATCACGCTGAACGCGATACCATCCAGCGCGCGCACCCGCTCGGCCTTGCCCAGTCCGCCCTTTAATGGAAAGTGTTTTACCAAGTCGGTGCCGGTCAGCAACGGCTGAGCGGGACCGCCAATATCCTGAGTACTCATCGCATCAGCTCCTTATCGCCATCGCGATCCGCAGACGATCGGCGAGGAGGTTGAAAGAGATCGACGTGATAAAGATCATCGCGCCCGGCAGCGCCGATACCCACGGCTGGGTATAGATCGCCGTGCGCAGGGTATTCAGCATCAGCCCCCACTCCGGCTCCGGCGGCTTCACGCCCAGCCCAAGAAACGACAGGCCGGAGGCGAGAATCATCGATACCGAGATTAACCCGGTCGAAAACACGAAAATCGGTCCCAGCACATTGCCCAATACCTGAGTGCGAATGATCACCCAAGAAGACGCGCCGGACGCGCGCGCGGCTTCGATATAGTCGCGGTTGCGCACCTGGGTCGTGACGCTTTCCGCGATGCGCGTCACCTGCGGCACGAACACCAGCGTCAGGGACAACAGCGCGTTGCCCACGCCCGCCCCCATCGCTCCGGAGAGCGCAATCGCCAGCAGCACGGAAGGAAACGCATAGAAGACGTCGATGGTGCGCATGATCAGCGTATTCAGCCATCCGCCCGCATAACCGGCGACGACGCCGATCGCAGAGCCGATAAAAAACGCCAGGATCACCGGCGTAATTCCCATGAACAACGACAGGCGCGCGCCCAGCATCAGCCGCGAGAGCATGTCTCGTCCCAGTTCATCGGTGCCGAGTGGATAGCCGGGCGTGCCGATGGGCTTCAGGCGTTTGAACATAGAGGTGGTGTAGGGATCGCCATGAACCAGCCAGGGGCCGAAAATCGCCAGCAGCAATAGCACCATGATGACGCCACCGACGCACCACGCCGTGGGATCTTTCGCCATCCGTTTTCCCACTTCCCGCCAATAGCCGGAAGAGCGGTCGATGGTCACCGTTTCGGCAACCGGAGAGGGCGCAACGCCGATATTCACACTCATGCTCAGCCCCTCTTGATGCGCGGATCGATGAGCGTTTGCAACACATCCACCAGCAGGTTCAACACAACGAAAAACAGCGCCAGAACCCAGATGGTGCCCTGCAACAGCGGCAGATCGCGTTGAAAAATCGCCGAGTTAAGCAGCATCCCGGTCCCCGGCCACGAGAAAACCGTTTCGACCAGAATTGAACCGCCCATCAGATAACCGACCTGTAGGCCCATCACCGCCATCGCGGTCGGGGCCGCATTCTTCGCCACGTGGCGAAACAGCGTCAGTTCGCTCATGCCTTTGGCCCGCAGCCCGACGATAAACTCCTGAGATAGCGTTTCCGCCACCTGCGCCCGCACCGTGCGCGCGATGATGCCGGTGGGGATTACCGACAGCGTAATTGCGGGCAGCAGCATAAATCGCAGATGCGCCCAGTCCCACGCCCAGCCCCCTTCGCCTAACGGACCGCCGCCGGTCGCGGGCAGCCAGTTGAGCTGTGATGAGAACACAATGACCAGCAGCATCCCCAGCCAGTAGTGCGGCACGCTGACGCCGAAAACCGACAGCACCGAGGCCAGCCGGTCCAGCCAGCTGTCCTGAAAATACCCGGCGACGAAGCCGAAGAAGCTGCCGAGCAGAAAACCAATCAGCGTCGCCAGCACCGCCAGTCTCAGCGAGTATCCGACGGCGTTCATCACCTCGACGAACACCGGCCGACCGCTGGCGATAGACATCCCCAAATCGCCCTGCACGGCGTGCCACAGCCATAGCCCAAACTGCACGGGCAGCGGCCGGTCAAAACCGTAGTCACGAATCAGCTGCTGACGCAGTGTTTCCGAGGCGTCCGGCGGCATGACCGATACCAGCGGATCGCCCGGCGTCATGTGCACCAGCATGAAACACACCAGCGCGACCCCCAGCAGAATGGGCGTCGCCAGCAGCAGACGGCGGATCAAATAGACAAACATGGCTCCTCCGCATTGGGATTAGATGCCGCCCGAACAAGGGCGGCAGTCGATATCACTCCGCTTTCTTGGCGGGCAGCGTCAGGTCGATCATCCAGCTCTGCGCCTGCACAACGCCGGTCACGGCAGGAGAAATGGCGCGCGGCGCCATGTCGTGCCCGACGAACAGGAACGGCGTTTCATCCACCATCGCCGTATGAAGTTCGGCCGCGGCGGCATCCAGCGCCGCCGGTTCGAAGGCATTACGCGTTTTGGTGATCAACGCCTCGATCTGCGGCGTGGAGAAATAGCCCCAGTTGGTGGAGACGGGCGGGAAGGTTTTTTCGCTGGCGAAACGCATCATGCCGAAGTACGGGTCCATCACCGCCGCGCTGACGTTGACGGCATTCGCGCCCTGCGCCGCCGGATCTTTAGCCCCCAGACGCCAGCCGCTGAACAGCGTATTCCACTCCGTGACCTGAATATTGACGTTGAAATAGCAGGCTTTCAGGCTCTGCTGAATGAACTCATTCATCGGCAGAGCCTGCATTTGTCCGGAACCGGAAGCGGAAGTCAGGACTTTGACCGACAGCGGCTTGCTCTCGTTGTAGCCCGCCTCCTGCATCAACTGACGCGCCGCGTCCGCGTCATAGCGAATTTTGAACTGCGGATGGCCGTACCACGGCGAATCCTTTTCGTAAATGCCGGTGGCTTCCTGCATATACCCGCCGAGATACGACTTCAGCTCGCTGCGGTCGATACACAGGTTGGCCGCTTGCCGCACGCGTTTGTCCAGCCACGGCGAACCCGGCGCGAACGAAAATTGCCACGGCCAGAGGTGCGGCTGCGCATTGGCGTAGATCTTGAAGCCGCGGCTCTTGATCTGATCCATCGCATCCGGCGCGGGCGCTTCAATCCAGTCCACCTGACCGGACAACAGCGCCGCCGTGCGGGCATTGGCCTCCGGCAGGGGCACCAAAATCAGATGATCGACTTTCGGCACGCGCTTGCTGTCCCAATAGTCGGGATTTTTATCAAGCGTCAGCTGCTGGCGCGGCACCAGTTTATTCATTTTGAACGGCCCCGTGCCGACCGCTTTGGCGGCAAAGGCGGTCCAAGCCTGCTTGGCGCGTTCCGCCCGGTCGGTCACCGAAGCGGGCACGGCGTCAAATGCCTGCTGCCACGCGGTGGGCGAAACGATAAACAGGTTCGTCAGGTTATAAGGCAGGATGGCATCCGGCTCAGTCGTCGCCAACTCTACCGTCAGATCGTCAATCTTGCGCGCGGATACCAGCGTCGGCATGCGGGAAGCCGTCGTGCCGATCTGCGCCGGCGCGAACTGGACGGACGCTTTGTTAAGCACCTTATCAACGTTCCACACGACCGCATCGGCATTGAACGGAGCGCCATCATGAAACTTTACGCCCGGACGCAGCGTGAAGGTCCATTTGGTGTGGTCGTCCGGATTCACTTTCCAGGCCGTCGCCAGACCGGGTATCAGCCCGCTGGGCTTTTCGCCTTGCGACAGATCCCACTGCGTCAGCGAATCATAAAGCGTGATGCCGGTGAAGCGGTTGCCTTCGTATCCCTGATCGGGCTGGCCCAGCGTCAGCGGAATATCCGCCGCCGTCATGCCGATACGTAATGTGCTGTCAGCGCGAGCGGCCGCCGGCAACGTCGCCCCCACCATCAGAACGGCCAGAGCTAAACGAGTCGGAGAAAACGTGGGTCCGGAACAGTGTTTTTTCATCGGCAGCATTCCTTGGTGTAGTAGAGGTTTCCTTCACCTGCACGCAAGCTGCGTACCAACTTCGCTCGCAAACGATAGCTTTAACTTATTGAAAATCGGTATATCGTCGACTTTCAATTAATTAGGCGCGTAAACAATCGCTGTAAGCCTATTTCAAAAGAAAAAACCGGGTTAGTCCTGATGCAAGCCAAACTTTCCCACAGGCATTCGGTGGATACTCACGCCCGCCGCAGACGGCATCACCCGTCAACGATTTCCGGCTCTTCTCTGGTGCATATGGGGTGTCCATCTCACCAAAAAGAGGCGAAAGGCTCAGGCCTTAGGCGGATTTTTCGTTTTCAACGTTCGTCATTTATTGCATGAGGTAACGAAATGAAAGGCAGTGATGAAGCCGATATTTTCTGGTATGTCGTTTGCTTTTCACAGGCAGAAGTCGATGGGCCCCGGTTTAGGTCGGGCATGACAATGACGTAGTATGGATACCCACCGCCAACCGTCATGTGGCTCTCGGCACGGTGAGTAGCGCCTGCGGAGAAAGGTGTTTGCGATAGGCCGTCAAATACGCTCTCACTTCCCACTCTTTTGTGCAGCGTGCTGTCAGCAGGTTGCGGCGACATCGCCAGCGCTTTGCCTGCCTTCAGCACGCCGACACCTTTAACGAGCAGGAAACGCTCTTTGTTTTAACGAGGAAATACATGAAGAAAATCGCCTTTGCCGCCGGTGTACTGCTGGCTTCGTCTTATAGCGCGGCGGCAGCCGACGGTCAGTATGTCTCAGACTGGTGGCACCAGAGCGTCAACGTAGTCGGCAGCTACCATACCCGTTTCGGACCTCAGTTGAATAACGACCTCTATCTGGAATACGAGGCCTTCGCGAAAACAGACTGGCTCGACTTTTACGGCTACGTGGATGTGCCCAAATTCTTTGGCGTCGGCAACACGCCCGACAGCGGTATCTGGGACAAAGGCTCTCCGCTGTTTATGGAAATCGAACCCCGCTTTTCCCTTGACAACCTGACCGGCACCGATCTCAGCGTGGGTCCCTTCAAACAGTGGTACTTTGCCAATAACTCTATCTACGACCTGGGGCATAACGCCGACGGACGTCAAAATACCTGGTATATGGGGCTAGGCACCGATATCGATACCGGTTTGCCGATGAATCTGTCGCTGAACGTTTACGCCAAATATCAGTGGGAAAACTATCAGGCGGCCAACGAAAATCAGTGGGACGGCTATCGCATCAAGGTGAAATATTTTGTACCGCTGACGCCGCTGTGGGGCGGCAATTTGAGCTACATCGGTTTCACCAACTTTGACTTTGGCTCCGATCTGGACAAGGACAGCAACTGGGTAGACGGTAACGGTAAACGGGTACGCACTAGCAACGCCATTGCCTCCAGCCATATTCTGGCGCTCGGCTACGATCACTGGCACTACGCGCTCGTCGCGCGTTATTTCCATCACGGCGGACAGTGGCAGGATGGCGCGGAGATAGGAACGCCGCAGGGACCGATCAAATCGACAGGATGGGGGTATTACGCCATGGTGGGGTATAACTTCTAACGAGGCCCGTCGACATAGCGATGAGACCCGATGTCAGACAGCCCATCGACTGTCTGACCTCTTCCTGTATTACAGGATTTCCAGCAGTTCGACTTCAAAAATCAGTGCGCTGAACGGCGGGATGGACGCGCCGGCGCCACGTTCGCCGTAAGCCAATTCCTGCGGAATATACAGCTCCCACTTGGACCCGACCGGCATCAGCGTCAGCGCTTCAACCCAGCCGGGGATAACGCCGCTTACCGGGAATTCCGCCGGCTGGCCGCGCTGTACGGAGCTATCGAAGACCGTACCGTCGATCAGACGCCCCGTGTAGTGCACGCGCACGCGATCCTGACGGGCAGGGATATCGCCTTCACCCTGAGTCAGAACGCGGAACTGAAGACCAGACTCGGTGCTGCTCACGCCCTCTTTCTGCGCATTCTCTTCCAGGAAACGCTGACCTTCGACTGACAGCTTACGCTGACGTTCGCGGCGTACCCCGTCCGCACGTTCATGGACTTCACGCAGCGCACGGTGGACGACGTCGACCGGTACGGCCGGCGCCTGTCCATCAAGAGCATCACGCAGGCCGGCGACCAGCGCTTCAGGGAGCAACCCTTCCAGACCCGATTCCTGTAACTGTTGCCCGATCTGCAGGCCAATGCCGTAGCTTGCCTGGGCTTCTACGCTGTCATAAGAAGGCGTCGTCATTGATGTTCCTTTTTTCTGTGAAAATAGCGAGCGTGCAGCATAACAGCGTGAGGTTTATGGGTAAAATTTTCTCTGTCCGCCCCGGCGACCCCACTCTGATATCCCCCGTGACCGATAGCGTGGACTCCTCCCCAAAAGCGCGCTGACTTACTGGCTATCATTAAAGGATTACCGATATACTCAAGGCGTTTTTACCTTACACGGTAGCAAGAGAGGTCATCATGGGCAGAATCGCGCCCAGGAGAAGTAAAACTCGCTGGGATCCCCGCAGGCTGTGGCAATCCGGCCTGCATTGGTGGCGTCAACGTCCCTGGCAGTTCAGCATCATTGATGAAACGCCAGCGTGCAGATCGTCTGCCGCCATACGGCGCAAACCCTATGCCCGAATCTCGCCGCTGCTGCGCCAGCTCTGGCATCTGCCGGACGGCTTCCAGTGGATGGAGCCGCTGCCCTATCCGCATCGTCGCTGGCTGCTGATCGCAGCGGCGTTGCTGCTGATCGTGCTGCTGTGGCCCTATTCGCCAACCCCGCAGCCCACTCGAGTCGCCAACCCAACGAACGTTCCGCTGACCTCAGAACCGGCTCCGGTTCAAGCCAGACTGGTCAATCCGTCGCCACGTACTGACTCAGTCCCCGCGACGGAACAACCCGAAGCGCCGCCTGCCGCTGCCGAAAAACCGTGGCAAAACTACCAGATAGCCTCGGGACAAACGTTGGCGCAGCTCTTTCGCGATCACAACCTGCCGGTTAACGACGTATTCGCTATGGCACAGGTTGAAGGTAGCGGCAAACCGCTCAGCAGTCTTCATGCGGGACAAAAGGTCAGACTGCGGCTGAATGCACAGGACGTGGTGTCGGAATTAGAGATCGATACGATGGATAACCAGACGGTGCAGTTTGTCCGCCAACAGGACGGCACGTTTGTTCGCACACGCTAGGCGTGAATAACGCATAAGAAAGCGGGCGCTTTCTGTCAGCGGAAAGTGCCTGTCACCCGCACAGCTGGAGACTCGATCCCCCACCCCATAAATGCAAAACGCTGGCACAAGGCCAGCGTTTTACGACGTTAACGTCAGCGTATATTACGCTTCAGCAACGATAACCACGTTCAGCTTAGCGAATACGTCGCTGTGAACCTGGAAGCTCACTTCGTGCTCGCCCAGAGTACGCAGAACGCCGTCCGGCAGGCGGACTTCGCTTTTCGCAACTTCAACGCCTGCAGCGGTAACCGCATCAGCGATGTCACGCGTACCGATAGAACCGAACAGTTTACCTTCATCACCGGCTTTGGAAGCGATGGTGACGTTAGCCAGTTCGTTCAGTTTAGCGGCGCGAGCTTCAGCTGCGGCCAGAACGTCAGCCAGTTTGGCTTCCAGTTCAGCGCGACGAGCTTCGAAGAACTCAACGTTTTTCTTGGTTGCCGGCACAGCTTTGCCCTGCGGAACCAGGAAGTTACGAGCGTAGCCCGCTTTAACGTTTACCTGGTCGCCCAGGCTGCCCAGGTTTGCTACTTTATCAAGCAGAATAACTTGCATTACCTTATCCTCTTAAAGTCTTGTGAATAGACAGCAGCCGATTACTGATGACGATCGGTGTACGGCAGCAAAGACAGGTAGCGCGCGCGCTTGATAGCACGGGCCAGTTGACGCTGATATTTTGCACGCGTACCGGTGATACGGCTCGGTACAATTTTACCACTTTCAGTGATGTAGTTTTTCAGCGTAGCGATGTCTTTATAGTCAATCTCTTGAACGCCTTCCGCGGTGAAACGGCAGAACTTGCGACGACGGAAATAACGTGCCATTTGGCTAGTCTCCAGAATCTATCAATTCAATCTGCTCGGCATGTAGAACAACCTTGTTCAGGCCATTGCGCCCTTGGTGGCAACTAATGAAACCATGAACGGTAAGTTGCATGCCGACCGTTATACTGTGAGTTAATGCTTGTGACGGGTGTCCACTGACAACCACGGGCATACGGCACCATACTTGCCGGTTAAATCCGGCCTCCTCCTGCAAAGAACGGTGCTCAAGCACGAACTGGCAGTGAGGAATACCCGAAGGACTGACTTTTCGAATGGGCGTCTTGCACACGGTGCCGGACAGTACCAGTCGATTCGTCTTCGTCACGGCAAATTACTCTGCAGAATCCCCAGCTTCAGCATCATCGCTGGTTTCTGCGAAATCTTCACGACGCTCGCGGCGCTCGTCTTTCGCTTTTACCATCGGAGAAGCTTCAGTTACCGCGTGTTTAACGCGCATAACCATGCTGCGGATAACGGCGTCGTTGAAGCGGAAGTTTGTTTCCAGCTCATCGATCACTTCCTGCGGCGCTTCCACGTTCATCAGAACGTAGTGAGCTTTGTGCAGTTTGTTGATCGGGTAAGCCAGTTGACGGCGGCCCCAGTCTTCCAGACGGTGGATCGTACCTTCAGCACCCGTGATAGCACCGGTGTAACGTTCGATCATACCTGGAACCTGTTCGCTTTGGTCAGGATGAACCATAAAAACGATTTCGTAATGACGCATCGAATTGCTCCTTACGGATTATTCAGCCTCCTGTCAGGGTCAGCCGCGGCCCATGGAAGCAAGGAACGTAGTTGTGTGCGGCCGAAAAAATGACGCGCAATTATAAGTGCCCAGAACGGGTAACACAAGCGGCAATGTAGCCGGGAAAGCAGAAAGGCCGCGCATGAAATACACGGTCTGTAATGAAAACGACGCAGGTTGCAAAAGGGAAGAGACGGCGGCTCAGAGATGCTGGCGGAAGAAACGGGCGCACGCCCGCAGCGCGGTGGGGGTGATTTTGTGGCCGATATCGGCCTCCGTCAGATAAGTGACGTTCGCGTCGAGCTGACGTCGGACAAGCGCCTGATACAAACGCTCAGTCTCGTCCGCCGGCACCAGCGTATCCGCCAGCCCATGCCACAGCAGCAGCGGTCTGTCGGACACCTTTTCCAACTGATGACCCACATCGTAAGGCGCAAGCTGTTCCGCCAGCGACGCTAATCGCGGCGCGTTCTGCGCTTCATCAGGCGCGACCGGTGGGAACAGGGTACGAGACAACGATGAAACATAGCCCGACCCCATAAAGGCCGCCACCGCGTTGAGCCACGGATATTGCGTCATCAACGCCAGCGCCGTCATGCCGCCCAGCGAGGCGCCGCAGACGCCAATCCGCCCATCCTCAATCAATCCCAACTGACGAAAATGCGCCACATACTCCGGCAGTTCCCGGACGTTCTGTTGGAAGATATCCCAGAAATGACGCAGACGCCCCGCCTCATCGCCGTCGAAGCGCGCACCGTGCATCGGCGCATCCGGGGAAACCACGCGAAATCCAGCATGCGCCAGCGCATAGGCGAAATAGGCGTAGACCTCTTTTGACGAGGTGAAACCGTGAAAGAAGAAAATGGTAGGCAGAGACGCTGCCTGCTTCCCTGACGGCGTGGCGTGTAACGTCTCAACGCCGTTTATCGTGGTTACTGAGATCTCGACTATCAAGGCCACCTCCTTTATCGCTCATCCAGCCGCCCGCCGAAGCCGTGCGGCGCGTTTACTCTCCCTACCATAGCGCCAAACGCACCGGAGGGATAAAAAGAAATCTCCCCAACCATAGATAAAAAGCGGCAAAGCGCAGCGCCTGTTGATGCTGACGCCTGTAATCCTCGGCGTCGGGAGTCCCTTCCAGCAGACCTTGATGCCCATGCTTTCGCTCGTGCTGTTCCAGCATGGTCTGATCTCGCCCGCGCCATATCGGGCAGGCAGTAGCGGTCAATTGCCGAATGGCGGTATCATCAATACAGGTGTTTTGCGACGCGATAGGTGGGTGGAAATGAAAACGGCAAAATATGACGACTGCGAGAAGGTGCCTAACAAGCAAAAATGACAAACAACAGCCACACTTCCAGCGGAAACCTCCACAAAAGAGGCGGGACGACCGAACATCAGCAAACGAGCAAGGTGCGGCCTACCGGAAGTCTGCTTTCGCGGCAAATGTATTCAGCGATGCGATTTTTGACGCGCAACGCGTTACGGTGGACGCGTCAGCGGCTGGCGATATTTTCATGTTGTCTGCTACTCTCCGCCTGCGGCTTGAACACGCCAGAACCCGCGCCGCCGCCCGGTCGGCAGGCGATAGAGATCACACGGCAGCAGAGTTTATCACTGGATAGAATCGACACTCTTTCTGTTATCGTACGCGGGAGTCCTGATGACGCAGACCGCGAAGTACAGCGCCAGGCCGATCGGCGCGGCGTGCAGTATTACCGGATTGTCAGCCGGACGGAGAGCGAAAAGCTCAACTTCGGCGTCTGGAGAGCCTTTGCCGTGCTGTACAGGCAGCCTGCGGTCCAGAGCCCCTGAAACCACCCGATTAAGAGGATGTAATGAAGAAAATACTGGCCATCGCCGTTCTGCTGTTCAGTGCGGGTTCCGCCACTGCCGCCACCACGACCACCGCGCCCTGCCGCAGTCTGGAATGGAATTTATGGGTGGAGTCCGAACTGAATATTCTCGGCCAATCGCAAATCAACGTGCAGATTGGTTCGACGACCTGGCAGCAGGCGGTAGAGAGTAAACTGGCGGCGAGATCCTGGCCGAACAAGACGTCAGTACTTTGGTGTAACGCGGTTGAGCAGCGCATCGCGGCCAAATCGTCGTCGTCCACCACCAAATAAGCAAGATCGGCGGGAGCGCTCGCTCTCGCCATGACACCCCGCCTCAGCTTCGCTGGCGCACCGCTTCGAACAGACACACGCCGGTCGCGACCGACACATTCAGCGAAGAGACGCTGCCCGCCATCGGAATGCTGATCAGCTCATCGCAATGCTCGCGCGTCAAACGACGCATCCCTTCGCCTTCCGCTCCCATCACCAGCGCCATCGGCCCGGTCAGTTTGCTTTGGTACAGAGTATGGTCGGCCTCGCCCGCCGTACCCACGATCCACACGTTGTGCTCTTGCAGCAAACGCAGCGTGCGCGCCAGATTGGTGACACGAATTAAGGGCACGCTTTCCGCTGCGCCGCAGGCGACTTTTTTCGCCGTGGCGTTCAACTGTGCGGATCGGTCACGCGGAACAATCACCGCGTTCACGCCCGCCGCATCTGCGCTGCGCAGACATGCGCCGAGATTGTGGGGGTCGGTCACGCCGTCCAGCACCAGCAGGAACGGTGCCTCGTGGGCGGCCAGCAGCTCAGGCAGATCGTTTTCCTGAAACTGTCTCCCGGGTTTGACGTTGGCGATGATCCCCTGATGTACGGCACCCTCGACTTTGCTGTCGAGCCACTGGCGGTTGGCGACCTGCACGGCGATACCATTGGATTCCAGCTCGGCGATGACCGGCTGCAGACGACGGTCTTCCCGGCCTTTCAGAATGAACACTTCGAGAAAACGCTGTGGGTCGCGTTCCAGCAGGGCTTTAACCGCGTGGATACCGTAAATAATTTCGCTCATTGATACTCTTTCGACAGATAAAACGGGCGGTAAACCGCCCGCGATGTTGATGATGGAGACGCTTCGCCGCGCCCGACGATACGCCAATTCAGCCGGGTGATCCCCCCTTGCCTATGCTGCGCTTATCGCCAGGCGTCAGACCTATTCCGCAGCGGGATTTTTGCCTGCTCGTTTGGCCTTGGTGGCAGCGGCAATCTTACGTGTTTTCTGCGCGTTCTTTTTGGCTCTGGACGGCGTTTTTTTCCCGCCGTCATCCGCCTTACCCTTCTTCGCGCCGTCGTTATCGTTGCGGAACGCGCTGTCGGGTTCGAAGTTGACGTGCTTGTTGGCAGGCTTACGGCGGCGAGGGGATTTATGGTCTTTCCCGTCGCCCTGCTTCATCCGGTCACGCGCAGTTTTACCTTCGCCGCGCACTTTGCGCGTGGAAGAGACCAGCGCGAAGTCGATATTGCGCTCGTCCATATGCACCGCTTCGACGCGGATTTCCACCACGTCGCCCAACCGGTAGACCTGACCGCGCGACTCGCCAATCAAACGTTGGCCGACATTATCATAGCGGTAGTAGTCGTTATCCAGCGATGAGACGTGGACCAACCCATCGATAAACAGATCGTTGAGCCGCACGAAGAAGCCGAATCCAGTGACGCTGGAGATCACGCCGGTGAAGACTTCACCCACATGATCCTGCATAAAGTCGCATTTCAACCAGTCCGCCACGTCACGCGTCGCTTCATCCGCACGGCGTTCCGTCATGGAACAGTGCTGGCCCAGTTGCAGGCACTCCGCCATCTCGCTATGCCAGCCGCCAGTCGCGGTGGAGCGCGTTTTGCGATCGCTCAGCAGGTACTTGATAGCCCGATGTAAGGAGAGATCGGGATAGCGGCGGATCGGCGAGGTAAAGTGCGCGTAGGAGGTCAGCGCCAGCCCGAAGTGGCCGCGGTTTTCCGGATCGTACACCGCCTGTTTCATCGAACGCAGTAGCATAGTCTGCAGCATGTCGCGGTCCGGACGATCGGCCAACTGCGTCATCAGCTCCGCATAGTCCTGAGGCTGTGGTTTCATGCCGCCTTTCAGCGTCAGACCCAACTCGCCCAGCACGCTGCGCAGCGCCAGAACGTGGTCTTCGGTAGGACGATCGTGCACGCGGAACAGCGCAGGCTCTTCGTGTTTCTCGACAAACTTGGCCGCCGCGATATTCGCCAGGATCATGCACTCTTCGATCAGCTTGTGCGCGTCGTTGCGCACAACGGCTTCCACGCGATCGATACGGCGTTCGGCGTTGAAAATAAACTTCGCCTCTTCCGTTTCGAACGCGATGCCGCCCCGCTGTTCACGGGCTTTATCCAGCACTTTATACATCTCGTGCAGCTCTTCCAGCGCACCGACCAGCGGCTGGTAATGCGCGCGCAGCGCCTCGTCGCCCTGTAGAATATTCCACACCTTGGTATAGGTGAGACGCGCGTGAGAGCTCATCACCGCTTCGTAGAATTTGTAGGAAGAGAGCCGTCCCTGCGCGGAGATAGTCATCTCGCACACCATGCACAGACGGTCCACCTGCGGGTTCAGCGAGCACAGGCCGTTGGAAAGCGCTTCCGGCAGCATCGGCACCACCTGAGACGGGAAGTAGACCGACGTGCCGCGGGCGCGCGCTTCGGTGTCGAGCGGCGTATTCGGGCGCACGTAATAGCTCACGTCCGCAATCGCCACCCAAAGACGCCAGCCGCCGCCGCGTTTCTTCTGGCAGAAAACGGCATCATCGAAGTCGCGGGCGTCTTCGCCATCAATGGTCACTAACGGCAACTGACGCAAATCGATGCGCCCCTGTTTGGCGCTTTCAGGCACCTCTCTGCTGTATTCGCCGACCTGTTCTTCCACTTCCGGCGGCCAGGCGTGCGGGATATCATGGGTGCGCAGCGCGATATCCACCGCCAGCCCGGTTCCCATATTTTCGCCCAGCACTTCCACTATCTTACCGATCGCCTTGGAACGACGCGTGGCGCGCTGCGTCAGCTCGACGACGACGACCGATCCCATACGGGCGCCGGACACTGAATCGGGCGGAATCAGGATATCGAAGCTCAGACGGCTGTCGTCCGGCACCACAAAGCCCGTACCGGCCTCGGTAAAGTAGCGGCCGACGATTTGGCTGGTCCGCGGCTCAAGAACGCGAACGATGCGCCCTTCTCTGCGGCCTTTACGGTCTTCTCCGAGGGGCTGGGCCAGTACGACGTCGCCGTGTATCGTTGTTTTCATCTGTTCGGCGGACAGGTACAGGTCATCCTTGCGGCCCTCGATGCGCAGGAAACCAAAGCCGTCGCGATGGCCCATGACCGTACCACGAAGCAAATCCAGTTTTTCAGGCAGGGCGTAACATTTGCGGCGGGTGAAAACCAGTTGGCCGTCACGCTCCATCGCTCTCAGGCGGCGACGCAGCGCTTCTTGTTGTTCGTCAGACGTCAGTTCCAGATCTTTGGCCAATTCTTCACGGCTGATGGGAGTATCTCGCTTGGCGAGGTAAGCCAAAATGTATTCTCGGCTAGGAATCGGTGACTCGTATTTTTCTGCTTCTCGTTCCAGAAATGGATCTTGTGACATTAATTTCCTCCGTTGTCATCGGCAGGTGGCTGAACGGATTGTTTATTCAACCAGAAGTAATTGGTATGGCGGCGGATTTTCTTTCACCCTATCAGCCAATGTGTCACTGCCCAGCTCCTGCAGGAAATGCTGCACTGCCTGATGAAGGGCCTGCTTCAGACGGCAGACGGAAGTTATGTGACACACATCGCGATCGCAGTTGACCGAAGTCAGCGGTTTCAGTTCTCGCAACACGTCGCTGAGGCGGAGGGTCGCCGGAACCCGGCCTCGTCGGATGCCGCTGTTTTCCCTACGGACCGCATTAATCATCCCGGCGCGGCTCGTAAGTTGATAAGTTTGGCCATATGGTTGCATGAGACACCGTAGACGTCGGTCGCTGCGGTAATACTGGCCATCTTTCCTTGCGGCAACGACGCCAGATAGATCGGCGCTCGCAGGCCATAATCCGTAGAACGTGTTAACGGCACATTCACCTCAGGGGACATTTTCGTTCGGGTATCGCTAAGGAAGCCGCCCACGGCTTTCAAATCCCCCGCCGTGCTGCGCAACCACACAATCGTAAACGGCATCTCACACTACATGCTTATTTTTTATCAGCAGATAATAAACCAGCGGCAAACATCAGGGCCAATTATTTAACGTTTAACGACAATTTCACTTCATTTTGCCGTTTTTGGCCTCCGCCATAAGATAAGGGAATCCTGTTTCCCGCCCTCACCGCTCTTCTGATATGTTCTGAATCCACGCTTCGTGGCTTATTCCATGATGACACTGAGTTTGAACATGGATAGCGCCGAAACCGCCGCGCACAGGCGGTAGGTAAGGGGACCTGGCGCTGCCTGGATTCAACATGGTCAGCCAGAGATAGATTCTTATTTATAGCAGGCAACGTCCGGCGGCGTTGCAATGATGCCGCCCGTGATTTTTCTACACACAGGGAATAGACATCATGCGTTTGAAGAACCTCTCCATTCGTGCCGGTCTTTTGTCGTTGTTAACGCTTATCACCCTACTGCTGCTTATCGTCAGCGGCATGGGCATTCACGCTATAAATCAAAGCCGACAATCGCTCGGCGCCCTAAACCACATTCAGGGCATACAGCTGGGCGGCCTGATGAGCGGCTATAACCTCACGCTGCGGGCCAGAGCCTCGGCCACGCTGGCCGTCCGGAAAATTGAGGTCGGTCTGCTCGATATCGGCGCACAGGAGACCGAGCGTCTGACGCGCGATGTCCAGAGCGCAACAAACATCATCCAGCAGTTTTCCCAGACCGACAATGCGTCGGAGGAAGGGCTGACGCTGGCGAAGAACGTCGCCACATCCTATCAACGCTATCTGGAACAGGGACTCTACCCGATGGTGGAGTCCCTGCAAAAACAGTATACGGACGAATACTACAAGCTGCTGGAAAGCGATCTGACACCGCTGTCGATGGCGTTCGACAGCGCTATTCAAGCCTTTAGGACCTATGCGCAGCAGCAGGCGGTTGAGCGGATTCAGGACGCCGAATATGACGAACGCGTCATGTTGTTGCTGATTAGCGTTGCGGGTCTGCTGTCGCTGCTGCTGGTATTTCTTGGCTGGATGGCGCTGCGGCATATGCTGCTTAAGCCGCTCGACCAGGCGATTGACCAGTTGGAGCAGGTGGCGGCGGGCGACCTGACGCAGCGAATTCCGGCGAGCGGCGATAACGAATTGGGCCGCTTGAGCGATGCCATTAAGCGTATGCAACTGGCGCTGCTGGCATCGGTCGGACAGGTGCGCGACGCGAGTACCCACATTGACCGCGGCAGCCACGAACTGACCTCCGGCAACCGCCATCTTGAAGAGCGCACCGAAGCCTCCGTAGCCGCCCTCGAGCAGACAGCGGCCAGCCTGGAACAGCTCAGCGCCACGGTCAAACACAACGCCGATAACGCCACGCTGGCGCACCAGTTGACCGATAAAGTCTCGGACACCACTGACCGGGGTAACGAATCGGTGTGTCATGTCATTGAGAAAATGCAGGAAATCGCCAACAGCGCCAAACGCATCAGCGATATCCTCGGCGTCATCGACGGCATCGCTTTTCAGACCAACATTCTGGCGCTGAACGCAGCGGTAGAGACGGCTCGCGCCGGAGAACAGGGTAAAGGGTTCGCAGTGGTGGCGAGCGAGGTCCGCAATCTGGCCCAGCATAGCGGGCAGGCTGCCAAGGAGATTCGAACGCTGATCATGGACTCGCAGACCCATGTAACTGAAGGGTTGACGCTAGCCTCACAGGCGGGCGAAACCATGGATGAGGTGTCCGGCGAGATCAACCGCATCACCAGCCTGATGAAAGAGATCTCCTATGCGTCTCAAGAGCAGCATCGCGGCATTGAACAAGTCAATATCGCCTTTACCCAGATAGACAAAGTCGCGCAGCAGAACGCCGCGCTGGTGAAAGCCTCCGCCAGCACGACCGAATCGCTGGAAGCGCAATCCCGCCAGTTGGTGGAAGCCATGGCGATGTTCCGCATCGGCGATAAGCTTCCGCTGCTGCCCTAACGCCTGACCGTCGCCGCCACGGCGACGGTGTTTTATCGCTCCCCACTCTTTTTCCGTCGTTCTCCCCGCCTCCATCGCGACACGCCTGTCGAGATCGGTGCATCTATCGGGCAAAACGCACAACAATAGAGCGATTGCCCGAAATAATGACGTAAAAACCAGGCAGAATGCACAATATTTGTCGTATCCACTGCCCGCTTGCTTCGAATCAGAAAAACGGGCACGTTAATTGCTCTGTTAACCCAGGCCACTCCCCTCCCCAGGTTAAACAAAGGTCACTGTCATGTCAGAACCCAATGAGTTTCCCTTAAGTGAGACGCCCCAAAATCAGCGCAAAGGGTTGTTCTCGATCTCGATGGTATTGTTCAGCTTTACGTTCTTTACGGGAACGATGTTCGCGGGCGGTAAGCTCGGCGTCGCCTTTCCGCTGGTCGACATGCTGTGGATAGCCACCATCGGCAACCTGCTTCTGGCCCTGTACGCCGCCTCGCTGGGACTGATCGCGGCGCGCAGCGGCCTGAACTCCGTGCTGATGGGACGTTTTTGCTTCGGAGAGGCGGGCAGCAAGCTGTCGGACTTCCTGCTCGGATTCGCCGAGCTGGGCTGGTACGCCTGGAGTACCGCCAGCCTGTATATGCTCTTCACGCTGTTGACCGGACGCCGCGCGGCCCTGTCGGGAAGCGAGGAGCTGCTATGAGTTTGACCATCAGCGAAATTTTGTCGCTGCCTGGACTGGAGCCGCTCACGCTTCGCGGCGGCGCGCTCAATGTCCATCGCGCGGTGCGCGGGTACTATATGGCGGAAAACGAAGGCATCGCCGAGTGGATCATGGGCGGCGAGCTGGTCTTCGTCACCGGGATCAACCTCCCGCGCTATGAGGAAAACCTGTTGCAGCTGATGCGCGAAGGGCACCAGCGCGGTATCGCGGGCATGGTGATCCTGACCGGAGAAACGTTTATTCATGCGATCCCCGACGCCGTTGTCGCGCTCGCGGACACGCTGGGCATTCCGTTGATAGAGCAGCCCTACTCGCTCAAAATGGTCATCGTGACCCAGTTGATCGGTACGGCACTGGTCCAACGAGAAGCGACGCTGCGATCCCAAAGAGACATTCTGATCCAGTTGCTGACCGGCGAGTACCCGAGCCTTGCGATCGCCGACCAGCGCGCCAGCCATCTCCACCTTGCGCTGGAACAGCCGCGCCGGATCGCCGCGCTGCGGCTGAGCGGCACGCAAGCGCTGTTCAACGCGCACGATCCCGTTGCGGCCGAAGCGCAATTGCAGTCGGCCCGCCAGCAAATTCAACAGCAGTTAGAGACGGATCTGGCCCGCCGCGGCCACGGGCTGCCGCTGATCGTTCTGGGCGAACTGTTCATTCTGCTGCTGCCCGACGACGATCTGCTATTCCGTCGCGGCAAGCAGCAACTGCAACAACTACAGCAAACGATCGACGCCCAGATTCGCCCGCTGCGCCTGTTCAGCGGCATCTCGTCCACGGTGATCTCAGCGGCGCACTACCGCCAAGGATTGATCGAAGCGCGGCGCGCGCTGGACGTCACGGAGAGCATGCTGCCGGACAAGGGCCAGTGCGACTATAGTGAGCTGGGCGTGCTCAAACTGCTGACCGCCGTCAAAGAGCCCGAGCTGGTCACGCAGTTCATGAAGGAGACGCTGGGGATGCTGTTTGAGCCGCACCGTAAACATCCTCATCAGCTGGTGGAAACGCTCGACGCCGTGCTACAGGAAAACGGCAATTTGATCAAAGCCGCCGAGCGGCTGCATATCCATCGCAACACGCTGCACCAGCGCTTGCAGCGCATCGAACAACAGTCGGGGAACACGTTGAACGATCCCCAATTTCGCTTGAATGCGTCGGTCGCCTTGCTGATCTGGCGTATGTCCAATGCACTACAGCAGGAGTTGCTATGAAGATTATCAATGCCGCCCTTCGCCATCAGCCGGGCCTGTACACGCTGAGCCTTCACGGCGGTCTGATCGCCGCCATCGAGCCGCAGAGCGGTCCGCTGACGGCCGCGCCCGAGGACATCGATACGGGCGAGCGACTGGCGATCCCGCCGCTGGTGGAGCCGCATATCCACCTGGATGCCACCCTGACCGCCGGCGAACCGGAATGGAATATGAGCGGTACGCTGTTCGAGGGCATCGAGCGCTGGAGCCAGCGCAAAGCCACCATCACCCACGAAGACACCAAGCACCGGGCGCACAGCACCATTGGCCTGCTGCGGGATCACGGCATCCAGCACGTGCGCACCCACATCGACGTGACCGACCCCACGCTGGGCGCGCTGAAAACCATGCTGGAAGTCAAAGAGGAAGCGCGCGATCTGATCGACCTGCAGATCGTCGCGTTTCCGCAGGAGGGGATCGAGTCGTTCCCCGATGGCCGCAGACTCATGGAGCAGGCTATCGACATGGGCGCCGACGTGGTGGGCGGGATCCCGCATTTCGAAAACACTCGCGAACAGGGCGTGAGTTCGGTGAAGTTTCTGATGGATCTGGCGGAACGCCGCGGATGCCTGGTGGATGTTCACTGCGATGAGACCGACGATCCCCAGTCACGTTTTCTGGAGGTGCTGGCCGAAGAAGCCCGCGTACGCGGCATGGGTGAGCGCGTCACCGCCAGCCACACGGTGGCAATGGGCTCTTACGACAACGCCTATTGTTCCAAGCTGTTTCGCCTGCTCAAACGCTCCGGCATCAGCTTCGTCTCCTGCCCGACGGAAAGCATCCACCTGCAAGGCCGTTTCGACACTTTCCCCAAACGGCGAGGCGTCACCCGCGTCGCCGAACTGGATCGCGCGGGGATGAATGTCTGTTTCGGTCAGGACTCCATCAAAGACCCGTGGTATCCGTTGGGCAACGGCAACCTGCTCCGCGTGCTGGACGCCGGGCTGCATATCTGCCACATGATGGGCTACCAAGATCTCCAGCGCTGTCTGGACTTCGTGACCGATAACAGCGCTAAAGCGATGCATCTGGGAGAAAACTACGGTCTGGTCGTCGGTCGGCCCGCCAACCTGCTGATTCTGGATGCGGAAAACGACTATGAGGCCGTGCGCCGTCAGGCCAAGGCGCTGCTGTCCATACGTCACGGCAAGGTGATCATGCGCCGCACGCCCGAGCGCATCGGCTATGTTTAAGCCAATATGCCGGGCGAGTTCGAACCGTCCGGAAAGGCGAGCGGTTTTCGGCGTTACAGCGCGCTCAGAGAATAAGACTGCTGTTCCTCGGAGCCATCGGAGTAGATTTCGCTGATGTCGAGCGCATCTCCGTGAATCCGGAAGGTGATGATTTCATCGGCGGGGTCGTTGCGCCAGCGCCCGATACTGTCGGGATTGTTGCTGGCCCACAGCACGCGATCGCCTGCCAATTTGCATTTGATAGCCCAGCGGGAGCGGTCGCTCGGCCGGAAGTAATGCACATAGGCGGTGCCGTTTTCGACGGCGTCAAGCTTCATGATCTGGGTACTACGCCCGAAAATTAACGAGGTGGTCGCTTTGCAAATCTTGCCGACAGGGGGGGACGAGGGAGCGGCGGCGCGGGCTGGTTCAGCCATCAAGGAAAGGAGCAAGGCGACACCGGCGGTCGCGATTGTTATCTTTTTATTCATTAAAAATTCCATGTCAATAGCGGTCACCTTTTAAACTGTCGTACGCGGCAGGCTGTCAGGTTGACGCGGAACCCGTCCAGCTTGCTAAATGTTAGCTTAGACCAAACGCTTCCAAACGCGCCTTTTTTAATGCATTGAGGAACATCGTCTTCCAGACAGGTTACCCTTCGAGGTGCAGATCCGGGGCATTCTGTTTTACACTATCTGCCGAACCGACATTTCAAATCACACATAAGCCTCCCGAATGACTATGAGCACGAACCTTACGACACAGACTGTGCAGCAGAATCTACAGGGCGTCAGGCAGCAAATTTCAGCGGCGGCCGAACGCTGCGGACGCCTTCCCGAAGACGTCACGCTGCTGGCCGTCAGTAAAACCAAACCCGTCAGCGCTATTGAGGCGGCCATTGACGCCGGACAGCGCGCCTTCGGCGAAAATTATGTGCAGGAAGGCGTCGATAAAATCCTGCATTTCCGCGCCGCAAAGCCCGATATGCCGTTGGAATGGCACTTCATCGGTCCTTTGCAGTCCAACAAAAGCCGACTGGTGGCGGAGCACTTCGACTGGTGCCACACTATCGATCGCCTGCGCATCGCGCAGCGCCTGAACGATCAGCGTCCGGACGGGCTGCCGCCGCTCAATGTCCTGTTACAGATCAACATCAGTCAGGAAGCAAGTAAGTCCGGCATGATGGCGGAAGCATTGCCCGCGCTGGCCGCCGGCGTCGCCGCCATGCCCCGACTGCGCTTACGCGGCCTGATGGCGATCCCGGCGCCGGAAAGCGACTATCAGCGGCAGCTCGCGGTTTTCCGCCAGCTGTCCGATCTTTTTCAGCCGCTCAGGAGCCGTTATCCAGAGGCGGATACCCTTTCCATGGGGATGACGGACGACATGCCGGCGGCCATCGCCGCAGGCAGCACGCTGGTGCGCATTGGCACGGCGATTTTCGGCGCGAGAGATTACTCCGCCGCCTGACGCTCAACAGACACCCGACTACAGCGAGAATCCGATGGAACACCGAAAAATTGCCTTTATCGGCGCAGGTAACATGGCGCAGGCCATTATTGCCGGCTTAATCGACGGCGGCTATCCCGCCACGCACATTGCCGTCAGCGCCCCGACGGCGACGCGTCGCGATGCGTTGGCCCGGGAGTATGGCATCATCAGCTCCGGCGATAACGTCGACTGCGCACAACAGGCCGACGTCATCGTGCTGGCGGTGAAACCTCAGCTGATGGCGGACGTGTGCTCAGCATTGGCGTCGGACGTCGACTTCAGCGGCAAACTGGTGCTGTCCATCGCCGCGGGCGTCAGCGTCGCGCGTTTTCAGGCGCTACTGGGCAAACCGTTGAATATCGTGCGTATCATGCCCAACACGCCGTCTCTGGTCGGCAAAGGCATGAGCGGACTGTATGCGCCGGACAACGTCGGCAAAGCCGACCGCGATTTCACCACCCGCCTGATGGCCAGCGTCGGCGAGGTTTGCTGGGTGGACGAAGAAGCGCAGATCAACGGCGTCATCGCCGCCGCCGGCAGCGCGCCGGCTTACTTCTTCCTGTTTATGGAAGCCATGCAGCGGGAAGCCGAACGCCAGGGATTCGATGCCCGAACGGCGCGACAGCTGGTTCAGCAGGCCGCCACCGGCGCCGCCGCGCTGGTCGCCGCCAGCCCGGACAAAGATTTATCGACCCTGCGGGAAAATGTGACCTCCAAGGGCGGCACCACGGCCGAAGCGCTGCGGGTATTCAACGAACAGCACCTGGCTGAAACCGTATCGAATGCCATGCAGGCCGCCGTCGCGCGAGCCAAAGAAATGGAAAAGCTTTTTTAATCATGGCATTACGCCTCAAAGACATCTCCCTCTGACCCGAAAGGAACCGTTGCATTTATGCTTACACTGACGTTTCTAGTCAAAACGCTGATCGACCTGTATGTGATGGTGCTGCTGTTGCGCATCTGGATGCAGTGGTCGCGCAGCGATTTTTATAATCCGCTGTCGCAGTTCGTGGTGAAGCTGACCCAGCCGATCGTCGGACCGCTGCGCCGCATCATCCCCTCGCTCGGCCCCATCGATAGCGCCTCGCTACTGCTGGCGTTTCTGCTGACCACCCTGAAATACCCGCTGCTGCTGCTGATACAGGTCGGCGCGCTGTCGCTCAGCCCGATGAATCTGCTGGTCGGACTGCTGTCGCTGCTCAAATCCGCAGGTTATCTGGTGTTCTGGATGGTCATCATCCGTTCGTTGATGAGCTGGATCAGCCAGGGCCGCAGCCCGGTCGATTACCTGCTGTATCAACTGACCGAACCGCTGATGGCGCCGATCCGCCGCATACTGCCTGCGATGGGCGGCCTCGACTTCTCCGCGATGGTGGTCATCCTGATCCTGTATCTGCTGAACTACCTCGGCCTGGATCTGTTGCCCGGGCTGTGGTCCCTGCTGTGAGCGCAGTCAGCTACGATCGGGACGCGCTGGTGATTCGGCTGTATATACAGCCGAAAGCCAGCCGCGACCAGATTGTCGGCCTGCACGGCGAAGAGCTGAAGGTGGCGATCACCGCGCCGCCGGTCGACGGTCAGGCCAACGCGCATCTGGTCAAATTTCTTTCCAAGCAGTTTCGCGTCGCCAAAAGCAAAGTGATTATTGAAAGAGGCGAGTTAGGTCGGCATAAACAGATCAAAATCGTCGATCCGCAGACTATTCCCGCCAACGTCGCGGAACTCATCGCTTCACCTTCTCAGGACTAACTCATTGATGCAAAAAGTCGTATTAGCCACCGGCAACGCCGGTAAAGTGCGTGAACTCGCCGATCTGCTGGCGGACTTCGGGCTGGATATCGTGGCGCAGACCGAACTGGGCGTAGACTCCGCCGAGGAGACCGGCCTGACGTTCATCGAGAACGCCATCCTCAAGGCGCGTCACGCCGCGCGTATCACGGGACTGCCCGCCATCGCCGACGACTCCGGTCTGGCGGTGGATGCGCTGGCCGGCGCGCCGGGGATCTACTCCGCGCGCTATGCAGGCGAAGACGCCGACGACCAGCAGAATCTGCACAAGCTGCTGGAAGCCATGCAAGACGTGCCGGACGACCAGCGCACCGCCCATTTTCACTGCGTGCTGGTGTTCCTGATGCATGCCGACGACCCGACGCCGCTGGTGTGTCACGGCAGCTGGCAAGGCACTATCGCCCGTGAACCGGCCGGCAGCGGCGGTTTTGGCTATGACCCGATTTTCATCGTGCCTGACGCCGGCGTCACCGCCGCAGAGCTGACCCGCAGCGAAAAGCTGAGCCGCTCCCACCGCGGTAAAGCGCTTCGACAGTTGCTGGATGCCCTGCGCAATGCTTAAGCTGCCCCCGCTCAGCCTCTACATCCATATTCCCTGGTGCGTGCAGAAATGCCCGTACTGCGACTTCAACTCGCACGCGCTCAAAGGCGAGGTGCCGCACGGGGAATATGTGGATCACCTGCTGGCCGATCTGGATGCGGATCTGGCGATGGCGCTGGGACGGCCGCTGCACTCGATCTTCATCGGCGGCGGCACGCCTAGCCTGCTGAGCGCTGAAGCAATGCAGCAGTTGATGGACGGCGTACGCGCCAGACTGACACTGTCGCCTGAGGCCGAAGTCACAATGGAGGCCAACCCCGGCACCGTCGAAGCCGACCGCTTCAGCGGCTACCAGCAGGCGGGCATCAACCGCATTTCCATCGGCGTGCAAAGCTTCAGCCCGGACAAACTCCAGCGGCTGGGCCGCATTCACGGGCCGGAAGAGGCGAAGCGCGCCGCGCGGCTGGCCGAACAGCTAGGCCTGCGCAGCTTCAACCTTGACCTGATGCACGGCTTGCCGCAGCAGTCTTTGGAAGAGGCGCTGGACGATTTGCGTCAGGCTACCGCGCTGAACCCGCCTCATCTGTCGTGGTATCAGCTCACTATCGAACCCAACACGCTCTTTGGCTCCCGACCGCCGACGCTGCCGGACGACGACGCGCTCTGGGACATTTTCAGCGCCGGACACGAACTGCTGAGCGCCGCGGGCTATCAGCAGTATGAAACCTCGGCCTACGCCCGGCCGGGCTACCAGTGCCAACATAACCTGAACTACTGGCGCTTCGGCGACTATCTCGGTATCGGCTGCGGCGCGCACGGCAAGCTGACGTTCGCGGACGGACGCATCGTGCGCACCGCCAAGACCCGTCATCCGCGCGGCTACATGCGGGGCGAGTATCGGCATCAAATCACGGACGTCCCGCTGAATGACCGTCCGTTCGAGTTCTTTATGAACCGTTTCCGTCTGCTGGAGCCCGCGCCGCGCGCGGATTTCACGGACTATACTGGACTGACGGAGCAGGCGATCCGCCCGCAGATCGACGCGGCGCTGGCGCAAGGTTTTCTGACGGAAACCGACCGCCACTGGCAGATCACCGAGCACGGCAAACTGTTCCTGAATACGCTGCTGGAAGGCTTTCTCGCCGACTGATTTCGCCGCGCGTCGTCATGCCGCATAAAAATCGCTGACGGCGCGATAAAGCGCATTGAACTGGCAGGCGAGAATATGACAAAGTGAAGACAGGACTGAGACTGAGGTAGCAGGTAAACCACGATGAACAACATCACATTACTGACGGCTGTACTGTTGATCACCGCAACCCTGAGCGGTTGTAACACCACGCGCGGCTTTGGTCAGGACGTTCAGAAGCTCGGCAGCTCCATCTCCCGAACCGCCAGCTAAGCCGTTTAAGCGCTGACCATCACACCCCGCCCCGAGCGTTATCCCACGCTCGGGGCGATTTTCTGTCTGTTTATCCCACACTCCAACGCTCGTTTTCCCACGCCTTCCCCTGCCAGACGCGAAATTAAGGCTGGCCGACGCGAGATTTCCGCCTCACAGAGAAGGGAAAAAAGAGAGCGCCCCGTCCAGCGACGAACGCGCTGAACGAGTGGAGGGTCAGCCTGCGGAAGGCGGGGCGGAAAGGAACATGTCGATGTGCGGTATCCCGTCCTCATCGTAGACCTCGCCGACGGCGACGAAACCCAGCTGACGATAGAAGTCTTGCAGATGCGCCTGCGCCGACAGATAGCAGGGACGCTGCGGCCAGTGGCGGGAACAGGCCGACAGAGCCTGCGCCATCAGCAGATACCCCAGCTTCTGTCCGCGCGCTTCGGCAGAGACGATCACCCGGCCGATAGCGACCGCCTCGCGCTCCGGCGTGGGCGCCAGCAGGCGAGCATAGGCCAGCAGTTGTCCGTGCCGGCAGGCGACGATATGACGATGGCCCGGCGTCAGGTCTTGCCCGTCGATGTCCTGATACGGGCAAGATTGCTCAACGATGAAGACCTGATTGCGCAGCCGCAGAATTTCATACAGGCTCTGCACCGTCAGATCGTCGACGCCCCAGTCGCGCCACTCCACCGCATTCGTCACGTCGCCACACTCCTCACGCCCATCATTAACGCTTAACGCGTCCCCATGCCCACAGTACGGCAATCGCCAGCGCGAGCAGCGCGCCGAAGCCAGTCCCGATCGCTATTGCCGACACGCCCAGCTTCACGACCAGCGAGTACAGCGCCAGCATCAGCAGCATGGCGCCGTTTTCCATCAGGTTTTGCACCGCGACGGCGTTGCCCGCGCCGACGCTGGCCTTACCGGCTTCCTGCAACAGCGCATTGAGCGGCACGATGAAGAAACCACCCAGCGCACCGAGGATTAACAGGCAGGTATAGGCGCCGAATAGGCTGTGTTGCAGCGTGAAGAACACCACCATCACGCCAATCAACACCCCGGCGGGCAGACAGCGGCGCACGGTTTTCAGCGTCACCAGACGCCCCGCCGCCGCCGCACCGAAGACGATCCCCACGGCCACCATCGCATTCAGCAGCGTGGGGGTCGAGTTGTCGCTGATGCCCAGCGCCAGCGGCACCCACAGCACCAGCAGGAAACGCAGCGTCACGCCCGCGCCCCAGAACAGGCTGGTGCCCAGCAGAGACAACCTCGTTTCGCCGTTGTCCCACAGCACCCGGCAGGCATGCACGAAAGCCCCGACCATCCGTCGGGGATGCCATGAGCTGCCGCTTTTAGCCGCTTTCAGACGCGGAATGAGCAGGTTGGCGGCCAGCGCGATGCCGTAAGCCAGCGCACAGACGCCGAGCGCCGCGCCCAAATGCCAGTCCGCCAACAGGCCGCCCGCGACCGAACCGATCAGAATGGCGGCGATGGTGGAGGCTTCCATCAGGCCATTGGCCTTCACCAGCTGATCGCCGTGGCTAATCTCGCCCAAAATGCCGTACTTGGCGGGCGAATAAGCCGCAGCCCCGACGCCAACCAGCGTGTAGCCCAGGAAGGGATTGCCGCCCACGCAAATCAGCAGCGCGCCCGCCAGCTTCAGGGCATTCGCCAGCATCATGACGCGGCCTTTGGAGAAGCTGTCCGCAAACTGGCCTACAAACGGTGCCAGCAGGATATAGGCGGCGACGAATCCCATCTGTAGAAACGGCTGGCTCCAGTCGGGATACAACAGCGATTTCACCAGCGCCAGCGTCGCGAACAGCAACGCGTTGTCGCCGAAGGCGGAAAAGAACTGCGCCGCCATTACGGCGATCATGCCCCGTGAAAGCAGCGGCGTCGTTGGCGTTGAGACAGGGTTCATACGGTGTACTCCCGATCTTCCGCCATCTGACGCAACGTGACGAAGTCCGGCTTGCCGCTGCCCAACATCGGCAGCGCCTTCACGTAGCGAATATCGCGCGGCACCGCCAGTTCCGGTACGCCGTGCTGGCGCGCCTGCGCCTGTAGCTGGTCGCGGGTCAGGTCGGCATCGGTGGTGAACAGCACCAGCGCTTCTCCTTTGCTGCTGTCGCTACGGGCGCTGGCCGCATGCTGCGCGTCCGGAGACGCCTGCAACGCCAACTGCTCCACGCTTTCCAGCGACACCATTTCGCCCGCCAGTTTAGCGAAACGTTTCACACGGCCTACGATGGCGCAGAAACCTTGTTCATCCAGCGTGACGATATCGCCGGTGTCGTACCAGCCCTCTTCCCGCTCGCCCTGCGCATTGTCGGCGGCGGGCGTTTCCAGAACGCCGGGCCGTTCGACGCGGAGATACCCTTTCATCACGTTCGGTCCGCGCAGCTGCAAACGCGCGCCGGCGCCGATTCCCGGCACCGGGATCAGCCGTCCTTCCATCCCCGGCAGCAGTTGTCCGACGGTGTGCGGCCTGGCCGCCATCGGCACGTTAATCGCCACGACGGGCGCGCATTCCGTTACGCCATAGCCTTCCAGAATGCGGATACCGAAGCGCTCCTGCCAAACCTGCCGCGTCGTCTCTGACAGTTTTTCCGCCCCGGCCACCACATAGCGCAACCGCGCGAAGTCGTAAGGATGCGCATAGCGCGCGTAGTTGCCCAGGAAGGTCGAGGTGCCGAACAGCACGGTGCAATTACGGTCGTAGACCAGCTCCGGCACGATGCGGTAGTGCAGCGGACTCGGGTAGAGAAACACCTTCGCACCGGTGATTAGCGGCGTCAGCAACCCGACCGTCAACCCAAAGGCGTGAAACAGCGGCAGCGCGGACATGAAACGGTCCTGCGGCGTGAAGTCGGCCACGGTGCGAATCTGTTCGACGTTGGCCAGCAGGCTATTGTGGGTGTGCGCCACGCCTTTCGGGTAACCTTCCGAACCCGAGGTAAACAGGATCATCGCGACATCGTCAGGCTGCTGCGGCACCATCGCCTGCGCGGGGAACAGCAGATGAAACAGGATCCACAGCTTATCGGCGATCGTCACCGTCCCTTTCAGATCTTCCAGATAGACCCAGTTGGCTTCTTTCACCTGCTGGGGGAGATGGGTCAGTTTGCCTTTCTCGAGGAACTGGCGGGAGGTCACAATCGTTTTGAGGCTGGCCGCCAGAATCGCGCTTTGCAGCCCTTTGGTCCCGGCGGTGTAGTTCAGCATCGCCGGGACACGGCCACTCAGGGAGCAGCCCAGAATAGCGGCGGCGGTCACGGTCGCGTTCGGCAGCAGCAGGCCGACGTGTTCTTTGTCCGCCGTGAAGCGTTGCAGGATCCGCGACACCCCCAACGATTTTTTCAGCAGGCCGTGGTAGCTGTCTGCCTGCATGGCGACGTCCTCAATGCTGGAGGAGCCGTAGCCGTAGCGGCCACAGGCGGCCAAAAAAGCCTGATACAGCGTATGGCGAGGACGCACCGCCATGCGGGCTTCCATCATGATGCGATGCAGATGTTCGCCGGCCAGCTCACGGCGTTCGCGCGCGCCGCGGGCATCCGGCATAGGCAGTTGCACGGCCGGCAGCCAGTGCAGGGAGATCTGCGGGAAAAGGCGGCGACGCACGACGCCGCGTAAACGCCCGAAGAACGTGAACTCCGGCCCTTCCAGCCGGACCGGGACGACGGTCGCCCCTGAACGCGCCGCCACAAACGCCGCGCCGCTGTAGATCTTCATTAGGGAGCCGGTCACCGTGATGCGCCCTTCCGGGAACACCACGACCGGCCGTCCCTGCTCCACCACGCGGATCAGGCGTTTGATGGCCATCGGCTGCGTCGGATCCAACGCTACAAAGTCCACAAACCGTTTCGTCCACCGCATGAACCAGCGGTCGGCGATGGAGGAGTAGACGGCAAAGATCGGTTTTTCTTGCAGAGGCAGGAACAAGGCCAGCAGCACGCCGTCCATAAACGACGCGTGGTTCGGCGTAATCAGGAGTTTTGACTGCCGGAAGACGCGTTCGTCCCCGGTGATTTCGATACGGTACAGGCGACGCAACAGCCAGCGTAGTGCGTTATAAATCATCCCATCTCCCTAGGTAAAACCCTCGCTGGCACGCTGTTTGACCGCAGTGCCTCACGGGGTTTTAAGCGAATTCAATGGCACAAAATACTATAGCCAACCCATTGCCACCAGAATAAGCGCCTTGAGGACGCGGCCAGCACGACGCCTCGACCCAAAAAGAAAGGAGAAGGTGAACGCCGCAAGGAAACCGTCTGTTCAGGCGGGGACTCATCGCGGCTGAAGGAATGAGCGCGTATTCAGAAAGGGATAAACGACAGACAAAAAAAACCTACGCATCCGCGTAGGTTGGTGAAATAAATATGGTTCATGGTGAACGTCACATCCACTTGTCACCCATTAATACCTCTGGGAATTTCACTGTAGAGAGTCAGGCATTTATTCTCCAGCCGCGAATCGCAAGATAACTGCACGAAGTGCAACCAGGTGTAAAATTCTGCCCCACCCTGTAATTACGCCTTGTGATTAGGGCGATTCCCGCGCCTGAACAAAGTTCGTCGCGCGTTCTGAGGCACCCGCCCCGTGCGCGCGTTTTCACCCTTGTGGTAGTATGCGAACTCAGATCGATTAACTGAAAACGGGTATACCGCCATGAAAACCATGCTCGATGTGGCCCACCACGCCGGCGTTTCGAAAGCGACGGTATCGCGCGTGCTTAACGGCACCGGCCAGGTGAAAGCCAGCACGCGGGAAACCGTTTTCAAGGCCATGAACGAGTTGGGCTACCGGCCTAACTTTCTGGCGCGCTCGCTGGCCCACCGCAGCGCCAACAGCATTGGGCTCGTCGTCTCCCACTTCGACGGCCCCTATTTCGGCCGCCTGCTGCGTCGGGCCGCAGAACTGACCGAGAGCAGCGGCAAACACCTGATCGTCACCGACGGACACGATACGCCGGAAGATGAACGCCAGTCCGTCGAACTGCTGGCCGACCGCCGCTGCGACGCCATCATCCTCTATACCCGCCATATGTCCGAGCAGGAGCTGATGACGCTCTTGGCGGAGTCCAGCGTCCCGATTGTGGTGATCAACCGCGATCTGCCGCAAAGGCGCGATCGCAGCGTCGTCTTTGAACAGCAGAGCGCGGCGTTTCGGGTCGTCGACTATCTGATCACCCAAGGCCACCGCGAGATCGCCTGCATCACCGGACCGATGACGACGCCGACCTCACAGGCTCGCCTCTCCGGCTATGAAGCCGCATTGCAACACCACGGTCTGGGCGTTGATCCCCGGCGGATCGTCCACGGCGACAGCAGCGTGGAGAGCGGTTATCTCGCCGCGCATGCGCTGCTGGCCCGGGGAGTCGTGTTCAGCGCGCTGTTCTCCAGCAACGATGATATGTGTATCGGCGCGATGAAGGCGTTCAGTGAAGCGGGCAAAACGCTGCCGGAGGATCTGTCGCTGTTCGGCTTTGACGACGAGCCTAACGCTGCCTTTCTGAATCCGTCGCTGTCAACGGTCTATCTGCCGATCGAAGAGATGATGGGCACCGCCATTCAGCAGGCGCTACGTCTGATTTCGGGCGAGGAAGCCGCCCCGCTGACGCCGTTCACCGGCGTGCTGAAAATTCGCGATTCGGTGCGGCCCGGACCTTACGCCACCGCCGCTCATCCTTAAGCGACACAAAGGATTAACCGTCTTCCAGCTGGAGCGCGATATACAGCAGCAGACGGTCGTCGACGCGGGAGAGATTCAGTCCGGTGATGTCCGAGATACGATGCAAACGGTATTCCAGCGTATTTTTATGGATGTACAACGCGTTGGCCGTGACCGTGTTTTGCAGGTTGTAGCAGAACCAGCTGGAGAGCGTTTTGCGAAAGATCCCGTTGCCGTCCATCGCCCGCAGCCGTCTTAGCGGCAGCATCAGCTCGTTGGCCTGCCAGCCGCCGCGCAGGCTGTCCAGCAACACCGGCAGCGCCATGTCCTGATAGCTGTAGCAATGCGCGTCGGGCTGACGCTGTTTGCCCACCTTCATGGTGGTTTTCGCCGTCTGATAAGAACGTTGCAGACCGCCTTCGCCGGGGAAAAAGTTGCCCAGAGCCAGCCGCACCCGCAGCGGGCTTTCGTCATGCAGGCGCTGATACAGCAGTTGGATCCGCCGCAGATGGGCTTCCGGGTCCCAGCGACCGTGTTCGGACAGCGGTTGCAGCACCACCATCTCGGTCAAAGAGACAATCGCCATCAGTCCCTCTTCCCGCTCCGGCGCCATGCCCGGCTCCGTCAGCAGGTTCTGAAACTGCTGCAGCTCGGTCATGGCCGTACTGACGCCGAGCTGGCCGCTGTCCAACTCGACCACCAGCGCAACGCGTGGTTTCTGTAGGTCTATCCCCAGCCGTCTCGCCCATTCGCTGACCGTCTCGGAATAGGTATCGCAGCGGATCAGGTTCAGCACCAGCTCTTCGCACTGACGGCTGTTACGCGCCAGCAACTGCATAAGCCGCGCCTGCTCCAGCATCATTTCCGCCGTCATGCAGACCAGTTCGCCATACTGGCGCAGCCCGTCCGGCTGGCCGGTCAGGCCCACCACCCCGACGATCACGCCGTCCTGCCGCAGGGGGAGATTGATGCCGGGCTTAACGCCCTGCAGGATGTGCATGGACGCGTCGTCGATCGTGACGATACGTTCCTGCGTGAGCGCCAGCAGCGCGCCCTCATGAATTTCGCCGATACGCTCCTTGTCGCCGCTGCCGATGATTCTCCCCGTCGCATCCATCACGTTCACGTTGCATTCGATGATCTGCATCGTGCGCGCGACAATGGCACCGGCCAGCGTGGCGTCAAAATGGTAATCCGACATGTCTTTTCTCCAGACGGTGACGCAGGCACGCGGCAACACCACGCTCGCCTGCACACTCAGCCTAGCATGTTCCCCCCTCGACGAAACGCCGGAGTTAACCTCCGGACGCGCCTCGCGCCTGGGAGAGACGGATTAGACGGCCGATGTTTTCACAGGCCCGCTCCATGTTGGCAGGCCCTTCTTGCAGTAACGACGCCAGCGGATCGGCGCGCGGGATCATCCCGAAGATGACGTCGATCCCCTCCTGATACAGAGACTCGATGCCATCGCCGACGCAGCCGGACACGGCGATCACCGGGACCTGCAGCGCCTGCGCGGTCTTCGCTACGCCGTAAGGCGTTTTGCCGAAGCGCGTCTGACTATCGATGCGGCCTTCCCCCGTCAAGCAGTAGTCCGCTCCCTGTAACTTATCCCGCAGGCCGCTGTACTCGATGACGATATCAATGCCTTTTTGCATCACACAGCGCGTGAAAGCCATCAGCCCCGCCCCCAATCCGCCTGCGGCACCCGCCCCCGGCGCCGTTCCCACGGTTTTGCCCAGTTGATGCAACACCACGTCGGCATAGTGAGACAGGTTGGCGTCCAACTTCGCCACCATCTCCGGCGTCGCGCCCTTCTGCGGTCCGAAGACGTGGGAAGCGCCCTGTTCGCCGCACAGCGGATTGGTGACGTCGCAGGCCACAATGATCTCGACCTGCGCCAGACGCGGATCCATTCCGCTGACGTCGATGCGCTTCAGCTGTCCGAGCGCCCCGCCGCCGCGCGGCAGCGGTTTATCGTCGCCGTCGAAGAAACGGGCGCCGAGCGCTTCGGCCATCCCCGTTCCGCCGTCGTTGGTCGCGCTGCCTCCGATGCCGAGAATAATTTTTTCTATCCCCTTGTCCAGACAGGCGCGGATCAGTTCACCGGTGCCGTAGGTCGTCGTCACCAGCGGATTGCGGGTCTGCTCATTGACGTGGTGGATACCGCTGGCGGAGGCCATTTCAATCACCCCCACGTCGCCGTCGCCCATGACGCCGTAGACCGCGTCCACCGGCGTACCCAGCGGCCCGGTCACCGACAGGTGAAACAGCTCGCCGTGGGTGGCGTCGACCAGCGACTGCACGGTACCTTCGCCGCCGTCCGCCATCGGGACATGGAGGTAGTTCGCCTCGGGAAAGACCTTGCGCAGCCCTTTCTCCATCGCTATGCAGACTTCTTTAGCGGTCATGCTCTCTTTGAATGAATCCGGTGCCAATACAAAGGTTTCATGTTTCATAGGAATCATCTCGTCACGGGTTAAAGGAGACCGTACAGCACGGTGGCGATAATCGTCATGGTGCCGCCCACCATCGCTTCATAAGGAATGAGCGACATGCGCTGGCGCAGCGCCATGTTCATGCTGCCGGCGGTCACGTGGAAGTAGTTGCCCTGCGGCAGAGAGTCGATCACGGTCGCCCCGGTGTGCACCATCACCGCAGAGGCGATCGGACTGCCGCCGACGTTGGCGATGGCGCTGCCGAACGTGCCGGTCGCCAGAATGACGCCCGTGGACGTCGAAGCCGTGGCCGCCGCCATCAGGATCCCGGAAATCGGCGCCAGGAACGTGCCGGAGATCCCCATCAGGTTGATGAGCGCCACCACCTGCGTCGACAAATTCGACGCCGCAATCAGACCGGCTATCGCCCCGGCGCCGATTAGGATCAGGACCGTCGCCGTCATTTTCTCCAGCCCGGACGCGGTATAGGCGATCAATTTTCTATGCTGCCCCATCGCCAGCAGGCCGACGATCCCGGCGATCGGCAAGACGTACAGCGCATCAAGCTTAAACTCGGAGAGCAGCGGGATATTCAGGATCGAGCCGATGGGATTGATCATTAGCAGGATCACCGCCACCAGCGGCGCCACGATGGCCTGATGCAGCGGCGGGTAACGCTTGTCGCCCGCAGGTTGATGCGCGGACAGCGCGGCGACTTCCTGTTCGGTCACCTTGGCGCCTTTGTTTTTCAACAAACCGGCGATCAGGATCGTCATCAGCAAACCGCCCATGGCGGGAATAAAACCGGCGATCATCACATCGCTCAGGGAGATGTGGAAACCGTTAGCCGCCGCGATGGCATTCGGATTCGGTGAGATGATGTTGCCCGCCTTGCCGCCGCCGGAGAGCGCCAACAGCAGCGCCAGCTTGGAGATCCCCATTTTGTTGCCGACCGATAGCGCGATCGGCGCGACGATCAGTACCGCGACCGGGATAAAAACGCCGACGGCGGTGATGATCATCGTGGCCAGCGCCAGCGCCAGGATCGCCTTGCCCTCGCCCATTTTTTTCACCACCGCCTGGGCGATGGTCTCCGCCGCGCCGGACTCCATCATCACCCCGGCCAGCACGCCGGCGGCCAGCACGCGGATCACGGTGCCCATCACGCTTTGCGTCCCGGTGGTCAGCAGAGCCAGCGTCTGGTCAAGGCTCGCGCCGCCGATCACCGCGCCCGCGATTGCGCCGAAAAATAGCGAGTAGACGGGATTTATTTTGCGAAGAATCAAGAAAATGGCAATGAATAGACCGATTAATGCTCCATACCAACCAAGGGGTTCCATGCCGTTCATAGTATGACCTCTTTATTGTTATATCTGTTACGTAGGGTAGAGAAGCGTGTATTGCGGCGACGGGCATCAATAAGGTAACGCCGCGATTTGATAGCCCTTATTTTAGGGCTGGCGGCGGTATTCACCTATGTGCGCGAACACAAAATAAGCGGGTGAAATCACGGTGAAAACCGTGTGAAGAGACAAGGCGGGGAGAGGCCTATCACAGACGCGAGGAACGGCGGGACCAGGAGATGACGCCTCTCCCGGATGCAGGGAGAGGCGAGAGAGGTATTACAGCTGTTCCAGCGCCAGCAGCTCTTCCACCGTCTGCCGACGGCGGATCAGGCGCGGCTCGCCGCCGTCGAACAGCACTTCCGGCAGCAGCGGACGGCTGTTGTAGTTAGACGACATCGACGCGCCGTAGGCCCCGGTGTCGTGGAAGACCAGGTAGTCTCCGACTTTGGCATCCGGCAGGGCGATAGTTTCAACGCCGCCGCCCGCCTGCTGGGTAAAGACGTCGCCGGACTCGCATAGCGGCCCCGCCACCACCGTGTCGCGCAGCGCCGATCCGCCCAAATCGCGGCCATCCCCCGGCAGCAGCGTGATGTGGTGGTAGCTGCCGTACATCGCCGGGCGCATCAGATCGTTAAACCCGGCGTCGACCAGCACGAAGTGACGGCGGCCCATCGCCTTGACGGCCCGGACTTCCGCCACCAGCACGCCCGCTTCCGCCATCAGGAAACGGCCGGGTTCGATCTCCAACGTGACCGGATGACCAAGATGCGCGGCGATGCGCTCACGCGCACCGTTCCACAGCCCGTAATAGTGTTGCGTGTCGATCGACTCCTCACCGTCACGGTAAGGGATGGACAGCCCGCCGCCTGCGGAGATAGCCTCCAGATCCTGACCGAAGTCGATCACCTGCCGCACCATCGCGTCACAAACCTGTTCCAGATGGCCGTAGTCTACGCCGGAGCCGATGTGCATATGCAAACCGACTAATTTGAGCGGGTAACGCTCAATCGCCGCCAGCGCCAGCGGCAGATCGCCGTACCAGATGCCGTGCTTGCTGTTTTCACCGCCGGTATTGGTTTTCTGGCTGTGTCCGTGGCCGAAGCCCGGATTGACGCGCAGCCAGACCGGGTGCCCCGGCGAGACGGCGCCCAGTTGATTGAGCATGTCCACGGAACCGGCGTTGACGGGAATGTTCAGCGCGGCCACCCGTTTCAACGTAGCGTGATCCAGCAGATCGGCGGTGAAGACGATGTCGTGATCCGGCGTTCCCGGCTGAAAGCCGGCCGCCAGCGCGCGCTCGATCTCCCCCAGCGAAACGGAATCCACCTTGACGCCGTGCCGGCGCATCAGCGCCAGAATATGGATGTTGGAGCACGCCTTCTGCGCGAACCGAATGGTGTCGAAGGCGCGCAGTTGGGCGATGCGGTTGATGATGGTGTCGGCGTCGTAGGCCCAGACCGGGCAGCCGAAGCGGGCCGGCAGCGCCCGCAGGCTGTCTGCGTTCAACGCGTGGGAAGGGGTATTCAGATCGTGCGGCATGGGGTCAACACCTGTTAAATGAAATTATGTCTGCATTGTGCGGAATCGCCCTTGAGGGAAACAAATATCCTTTTACGCAGAGTCTATTCATTTATGATATGGCTTTATCCTAAACCAAGGTATCTAGCGTGGCGGCCATTTCCCTGCGACATATCGAAATTTTTCATGCCGTGATGACCACCGGCAACCTGACGGAAGCCGCCGGCCTGCTCAATACGTCGCAGCCGACGGTGAGCCGGGAGCTGGCGCGCTTCGAGCGTCTCATGCAGATGGCGTTGTTCGAACGGGTGCGCGGCCGCCTGCATCCGACCGCGCAGGGGCTACGGCTGTTTGAAGAGGTCCAGCGCTCTTACTACGGGCTGGACCGGATCGTCAGTGCGGCCGAGGATATTCGGCGCTTCCAACAGGCGCAGCTGTCCATCGCCTGCCTGCCGGTCTTTTCCCAGTCGCTGCTGCCGGAGGTGTGTCAGCCGCTGCTGGCGGAATACCCCACGCTCAATCTGCACATCATTCCCCAGGAGTCGCCGCTGCTCGAAGAGTGGCTCTCCGCGCAGCGTCACGATCTGGGGCTGACCGAGAACAGCACGACGCCCGCAGGCACCGAGCGTGAGACGCTGATGCAGCTCAGCGAAGTCTGCGTGCTGCCGTCCCGCCATCCGCTCGCCAGCAAGCCGGTGCTGACGCCGGAAGATTTTCGCCACCAGCCGTTCATCAGCCTGTCCAGCGCGGACAGCTACCGTCAGTGGCTCGACCATCTGTTTCAGGAAGCGGGCGTGGAGCGCAGTATGGTGATGGAAACGCACAGCGCCGCCTCGGTCTGCGCGATGGTGCGCGCCGGGGTGGGCCTGTCCATCGTCAATCCGCTGACGGCCGCGGACTATGCCGCCTCCCGTCACGGCGTAGTCGTCCGCCGTTTCAGCATCGACGTCCCCTTTACCGTCAGCCTGATCCGCCCGCTGCACCGCCCTGCCTCCGCGCTGGTCGATACCGTGACCGAGCACCTGCAGCGGTTTGCGCAGGCATTTCCGGCCCGCTTGCAGCGATTGATTAACGGAGAAACAAGGCTTCGTCAGGACTGAGTCACACGGAATGCGTCCGGCTTTCTCGTTTAACGCGCCGGACGCCGCCGTCACTTCAGCTTGATATAGACGTTGGAAATCAGGTTCTGGTCGAAGATGTTTTTTCGCACCTGCAACCGGTGATCGTGGCTGGCCAGAAACAGAATGCGCGACATAATGACCACATCTTCCACCTCGGCGTAGCCTTTCGCCCACAGCGACAGCATCACCTTGGCGGTGAGGACCTTGACCGGCTGATAGTGCTTACTCGCGACGGAGACGATCACCTCGTCGAAAAAATTGGTCGGCAGCGCCGCCAGCACGTCTTTGTGCCTGACGATCAGGTGACCGGTGTGATAGAGCGACGACAGCGTATTTCGCGCGCCGGCGGTCAACTCGGGCGTGAGGGGATTGTTATTTTGCGGCAGAGAGAAGTCACGATAAATCCGCTGATAGTAGGCCGCCGTGCCTTCCTGGAAGGCGGGCTGAGGCAGTTCGGCGAGATCCACGCAGCGTGCAGAGACCTTATCGCCCCAACGCGTCTCGGCCAGCCAGACCAGAATTTCGTACAGCAGAATTTCCTGCCGGGCGACGCCCAGATTGGCCCACAGGACCACCATCGAAACGTCCGCGTCGGCGAGCCATGTCGCCAGCTGGCGGTGCAGCGCCGCGCGTTCCTGAGATAGGTCCTTATAGGGATAGATTTCGTAACCGGCGGCGTCAGACGCCTCGTCCTGCCGGCTTGAAAAGACGCCGTAAGTGAAATTCTGTTGCAACAGATGAAAAGGCAGGCCGTCGACGTAGGTCGAGAGAGGACGGAAAAAACCGTCGTCCAGTATTAAATCACACTGCATAATTCCCCCAATTGCATGAAAAACCATTCTGAAAACGTGTATTGCCCGCATGACTCCGGCGCAGCGAGTGTAGCAATGCCTTCGGCGTTCCGCGCCGTTCCGCGTCGCGTTTATGTAATATCGATCCGGGGCTGCGCTTCATCCTACACGTTCTCTGCGCCCGGCATCCGCGAGTTTACGCAACCTTATGTTATATTGATGCAACATACGTTCGGCCCGCGGTCGAACGCCGTTTACCGACGCGCTGAGACAGCCTCCACACGCCAGAAAATTTAGACATGCACCCAGACAATAAAGCTGAAAACCCGTTAGATTCCCGTACCTCCTCCGACGCGCAGGCCGCCTATCCGCTGTGCCGGTTTTCCGTCGCGCCCATGCTGGACTGGACGGATCGCCACTGCCGCTATTTTCACCGGCTGATGAGCCGTCAGGCGTTGTTGTATACAGAAATGGTGACGACCGGGGCCATTATTCACGGTAAAGGGGACTATCTGGCGTATAGCGAGGAGGAGCACCCGGTAGCCTTGCAACTGGGCGGCAGCGATCCCGCCGCGCTGGCGCAGTGCGCGAAGCTAGCCGAAGCTCGCGGCTACGACGAGATCAACCTGAACGTCGGCTGTCCGTCCGACCGCGTGCAGAACGGCCGCTTCGGCGCGTGCCTGATGGCGGATGCCGCGCTGGTGGCCGACTGCGTCAAGGCGATGCGCGACGTGGTGAGCATTCCCGTCACGGTGAAAACCCGCATCGGCATCGACGAGCAGGACAGCTATCCGTTCCTGTGCGATTTTATCGACACTGTGGCGACGCGCGGCGGCTGCGACAACTTTATCGTCCATGCCCGTAAAGCCTGGCTGTCGGGCCTCAGCCCGAAGGAAAACCGCGAAATCCCGCCGCTGGATTACCCGCGCGTCTACAGGCTCAAGCAAGACTTTCCCGCGTTGACCCTCGCCCTCAACGGCGGCATCAAAACGCTGGCGGAGGCCCACGAGCATCTGCGTCATGTGGACGGCGTCATGGTGGGGCGCGAGGCGTACCACAATCCCGGCCTGCTGGCGCAGGTCGACCGCGAGCTGTTCGGCGTGGACAGCGCGCCAGACCCGTTTAGCGTGGTCGAGTCGCTCTATCCGTACATCGAACGCGAGCTGTCGCAGGGGGCTTATCTCGGTCATATCACGCGTCATATTCTGGGGCTGTTCCAGGGCGTGCCGGGCGCCAGACGCTGGCGTCGCTACCTGAGCGAAAACGCTCATCGTCCCGGCGCGGATGCGTCCGTCGTTGAGAAGGCGCTCTCGCTGGTGCCGCGTGACGCAGTGGGATCCGCTAATAGTTAGCGGTTTTCGCCGTGACGCACCGTCTCATGCCTCTCACCCTGTAAGTATAATCAAGAGGTTAAGCCAATTTTGTGTTGGCACGCTTCTTGTAATACCTTCTGTCGGGCGTTGATCGCCACAATCGCCGGGCCACGCCCGGCACCACACTGACAGGAGTACGCCATGTTTGAAATTTTCTTCATCATCGGTTTCTTCATCATGCTAATGATGACCGGGATATCGCTGCTGGGCGTGCTCGCCGCTTTGCTGGTCGCCACCGTCTTCATGCTGCTCGGCGGTCTGTTTGTCATGGCATTCAAGATGCTGCCGTGGCTGCTGCTGACCGTCGCCGCGGTATGGATGTGGCGCGGCTATCAGCGAAAACAGCGCCGGCGCTATTACCGCTAGCCCCACGCGAGGCAAAAGAGGAAAAAAGGAAAACTCCGTCGTTAAAACTGTGCGTCAGCGATGGGTTTTTCGTGACGCCAACGGGTACGCTTTTGGCCTGTTAGCCGCAGCGCGTTGCGATCATGTTCGCGCAGGCGGCATCCTGTTTTCATCTACGCCGGGACACATAACAATGACGCCGTACAGGCACCTCCCCCGACAAGCCGCTGTACCCTACCAGACAGCGCGATGAAAATCCGCAGCGCTTCTGCCGCCCATCACCGGCGGCGGAGCGTATCCAACCACTCCGTTTAACGCTAGGTCAAATCCTCACTGCCTCCCTCGGCCCCATCCGGGGCAGCCCATCCGGCTGAACACACAAAAACGCCCGCTCAGCGGGCGTCGTGCTCTCCGGCTCAGATCGCCCTGAGTATCAGGGGATCAGCAGGCAAGAACCTTGCGTCTGACGACTTTCCAGCGCCAGATGCGCCTGTCGCGCATCCGCTAGCGCGAATGTCTGCGCTTTCGGCACCTCCACCGAAATCGCGCCGCTGGCGATCAGGGAGAACAGCGCGTCGCTCGCTTCCTCCAACTCTTCTCGATTGGTGATGTAGCCGAACAGCGACGGCCGCGTGACGTACAGCGAACCTTTCTTGTTGAGGATGCCCAGATCGACGCCGGTGACCGGCCCGGAGGCATTGCCGAAACTGACCATCAACCCACGTCGTTGCAGGCAGTCCAGCGACGCCTGCCAGGTGGCTTTCCCGACGGAGTCGTACACCACGCCGACTTTCTTGCCTTCAGTCAGCGCCAACACGCGCTGCGCAATGTCTTCCTGCTGGTAGTTAATGGTCGCCCATGCGCCGGCCTGTTGCGCCAGCTCGGCTTTCTGCGCGGACCCCACCGTTCCTATCAGACGAACGCCCAGCGCTTTCGCCCACTGACAGGCGATTAGTCCAACGCCCCCCGCCGCCGCGTGAAACAGAATGGTTTCTCCCGGCTGCACGTCGTAGGTTTTTCGCAACAAATAGTAAACCGTCAGCCCTTTCAGGAAACTGGCCGCCGCCTGTTCGAAACTGATGGCGTCCGGCAGCTTCGCCACTTTATCTGCCGCCACATTGTGCACCTGACTGTAAGCGCCCAGCCCGCCCTGCGCGTAGACCACGCGGTCGCCCGCCTGCAGGGTCGTGACGTCGGCACCGGTCTTGACCACCATCCCCGCCGCTTCGCTCCCCAGCCCGGAGGGCAAGGACGGCGCGGGATACAGCCCGGAGCGGAAATAGGTGTCGATGAAGTTGACGCCGATGGCGCGGTTTTCGATCTGTACCTCGTTCCGGGCCGGTTCGGCGGGGAGGAAATCTACCAGTTCCAGCACCTCAGGTCCGCCGGGGCTGCTGAATTGAATGCGCTTAGCCATATGATCTCCAGATTCTTTCTCAATTTAGGGGTTCGCGGTGACAGCGAGTGCCATTCCCGCTTTTCAGAGATACAATGCCCCCTTCCATTCTGATTAATCAACCCGTAAGAACGCGCTTCATGGCAGAGAAGAAAAGATCCACCAATAAATCCGCAGAACCTCGCGACCGTCAGGTCGAAGGACTCAAGCTCCCCCCACATTCATTGGAAGCGGAACAGTCTGTGTTGGGTGGACTGATGCTCGACAACGAGCGTTGGGACAACGTAGCCGAACGCGTCGTCACCAATGACTTCTTCAATCGCGCTCATCGGCTGATTTTCAGTGAAATGCAGCGTCTGCTGGAGATGAGCAAGCCCATCGACCTGATCACCCTCTCAGAGTCGCTGGAGCAGAAAGGCGAACTGGACTCCGCCGGCGGCTTCGCCTACCTGGCCGAGCTGGCTAAGAACACCCCCAGCGCCGCCAACATCGGCGCCTACGCCGATATCGTGCGCGAACGCGCCGTCGTGCGTGAAATGATCGCCGTCGCTAATGAAATCGCCGACGCCGGTTACGATCCGCAGGGCCGCAGCAGCGAAGATCTGCTGGATCTGGCGGAGTCCCGCGTCTTCCAAATCGCGGAGAACCGCGCCAGCAAGGACGAAGGCCCGAAAAGCATCGACCGTATTCTGGAAGACACCGTTTCCCGTATCGAGCAGCTCTATCAGCGCCCACACGACGGCGTCACCGGGGTGTCCAGCGGCTATCAGGATCTGGACAAGAAAACCGCCGGCCTGCAAAAATCCGACCTGATTATCGTGGCCGCCCGCCCCTCGATGGGGAAAACCACCTTCGCCATGAACCTGTGCGAAAACGCCGCTATGACGCAGGAAAAACCAGTGCTGATTTTCAGTCTGGAAATGCCCGGCGAACAGATCATGATGCGTATGCTGGCGTCGCTGTCGCGCGTCGACCAGACCCGTATCCGTACCGGTCAGTTGGACGACGAGGATTGGGCTCGCATCTCCAGCACCATGGGGCTGCTGCTTGAAAAACGCAACATGTACATTGATGACTCCTCGGGCCTGACGCCGACGGAAGTCCGTTCCCGCGCGCGTCGCGTCTTCCGCGAACATGACGGCCTTAGCCTGATCATGATCGACTACCTGCAACTGATGCGGGTGCCGTCGATATCGGAAAACCGTACACTGGAAATCGCAGAAATTTCTCGCTCGCTCAAAGCATTGGCGAAAGAATTGCAAGTGCCCGTTATCGCACTGTCCCAGCTTAACCGTAGTCTGGAGCAGCGCGCCGATAAACGTCCGGTCAACTCCGACCTGCGTGAGTCCGGCTCCATTGAGCAGGATGCCGACCTGATCATGTTTATCTATCGTGACGAGGTTTATCACGAGAACAGCGACCTGAAAGGCATCGCTGAAATTATTATTGGGAAACAGCGTAACGGTCCCATCGGCTCGGTACGCCTGACCTTTAACGGGCAGTGGTCGCGGTTCGATAACTACGCCGGGCCACACTACGATGATGAATAATGCGATAAGGGAACGAGCATGCAAACGGCAACCGCCGTCATTAATCGCCGCGCTCTGCGACACAATCTGCACGTCATCCGCCAGCGTGCGCCAAACAGCCGCCTGGTGGCGATTGTCAAAGCCAATGCCTACGGGCATGGCGCGTTGGAAACCGCCCGCACGCTGAGCGATGCCGATGCCTTCGGCGTCGCCCGCCTCAGCGAAGCCCTGGCCCTGCGCGCCGCCGGCATTACCCACCCCATTTTGCTGCTGGAAGGTTTTTTCTCCGCGCAGGATCTGCCTGTGCTCGCGGCCGAGGGTCTGGAAACCGCCGTCCACAGCATTGAACAGCTGGAAGCGCTGGAGCAGGCGACGCTGGAGCGTCCGTTAACGGTCTGGATGAAGCTGGACACGGGTATGCACCGTCTTGGCGTAAAACCGGATCAGGCCGACGCCTTGTGGCAACGGCTGTCCCGTTGCCACAATGTGGTGCAACCGGTGAACATCATGAGTCATTTCTGCCGCGCGGATGAGCCGGACATCGATGTCACCGAGCATCAGTTAGCCACGTTCGACGCCATTGCCGCGGGTAAGCCGGGAGCGCAGTCCATCGCCGCATCCGGCGGCATTCTGCTGTGGCCACAAGCGCACCGCGACCAGATTCGTCCCGGCATCATCCTCTACGGCGTCTCGCCGCTCGACGGCGACAACGCCGCCCGTTGGGGGTTACAACCCGCAATGCGCTTGGTATCCCACCTGATTGCGGTGCGCGAACATCAATCCGGTGAACCGGTCGGCTACGGCAGCACCTGGATCAGCCCGCGCAATACGCGACTCGGCGTGGTCGCCATGGGCTATGGGGACGGCTATCCCCGTTGCGCAAAAAGCGGCACGCCGGTGTGGATTAACGGACGCGAAGTCCCGCTGGCGGGTCGGGTATCGATGGATATGATCACGGTGGATCTGGGGCCGGACGCGCAGGATCGCGCCGGCGATGAAGTCGAGCTGTGGGGAAAACATTTGCCGGTCGAAAGCGTGGCCGCGATAAATGACGTCAGCGCCTATGAGCTGCTGACGCGCCTGACGTCCCGCACCCAAATTGTCTATACGGATGAACCGTTTTGAATTTTTTCCGTCCTGACCTGGGCGCAAAAAAGGCCCGCAATTGAATTGCGGGCCTTTTTATCAGGCGTTTATCGTCGGCAGGTTTCATGAGCAGCCAACCTTATGAAGGTGCCCCACCGCTGAAGTTAGTTATAGATTTCGGCGACGCCACGGATGTGGTTACTGCTGTCCATCGCGGAGATGATGCGGAATGACTTGGCGCCCGATGCATCTGCCGCGGAAGAGAGGTTGGCCTGCAGGTCGCCCAGGCTTATCGCACTCGCGGAAACACTACCGATAGGTCGGCCCTGAGATTGGTTGACTTCGGTCGCAGCGAACGTGGCGAATGAAGCGGTAGAAAGAACAACAGCGGCGATAACGGTATTGATGGTTTTCATAATAGTATCCTTCACATAATGTTAAGAAGACGACGTTTGTCTTCGATGTGAAAGATCATAGTCCAGTTACAGCACTGTTAAAATTGGGTTAATTTGCTGACTACGTTCAAAAAATATGAACAAAAAAAGCACCGATAGTTAAAATATCATTATATTTAGCTATCGATGCGATCGCGTAAAATCTGGTCTAATGGTCATATTTCAGCCTAAACCATCTGACTTACCTCTATCACTGGTTTATCATTTCATTACCGAAATCCATTTCCCCATAATCTGCTGATACTCTCCGGTGGATTTTGTCAAGTGCAGCCATTGGTCTACGTACTGCTTCCAACTTGCGTCGTCCCGCGGCAGCAAAAACGCTTTTTCGCCATACTGCAACGGTTGCTCCGGATTCACTGCGCACAGCGACGGATAGTGTTTCTGCTGATATAACGCCTCCGACGCCTCGGTGATCATGACGTCCGCTTTGCCGTCCGCCAACTGCTGGAAGATCGTCACGTTATCACGCAGCATCAACTGCGCTTTGGGCAAATGGGCATGCGCAAACGCCTCATTGGTGCCGCCGGCAGGTTCAATCAAACGCACCGATGGGCGGTTGATTTGGTCGATCGTCTGATACTTCGCTTTGTCTTCGCAACGCACCAGCGGAATTTTTCCATCCACATCAATCCTGTTCGTAAAGAACGCTTTTTTCTGTCGCTCCAGCGTCACGGAAATTCCACCGACGGCGATATCGCAACGCCCTGCCGTAAAGTCAGGCATCAGCGTCTTCCAGGTGGTTTTCACCCAGGCGACCTTCACGCCAAGACTAGCGGCCAGCGACTGCGCCATGTCGATATCGATTCCTTCGTATTCGCCGTCTTCTCGCAGCAGGCTGTAAGGCTTGTAATCTCCGGTGGTACAGACTCTCAGCACGCCCTGCTGCTGCACGCTATCCAGATGCGATGCGGCGCTTGCGGTGCCGGAAGCCAGCAACAAAGTCAGCGGGAACCATGTCTTCATTTATTTAACCCTTACTATTGACGTTGAGCGACGTCGTGCTTGCGCCGACGTGAAAATTTTTCACTCTTTATGACACATTCCGGCATGCGCACCAACCGCCAAAGAGTGATCCGCTATCCTGCGCTCCCAAACTCATCGTCCCTGGCATAATGCTCCAGGTTTTCGTCTGAAAACCGCTCGCAGATCGCATTCCTATCTCCGCTTTACGCCGCGCCTGAAATGCATGGCGATTCAGCCCCGTGTCGCCGGGACGGCGGCAGGCTTTCGGAGCGGCAAAAACCTGTTAGTCTGTCAGCTCGTCTTTTGCCCGGTAAACTTCACCATGTACAACATTGATGACTTTGATCTGAAAATCCTGACGCTGCTGCAGTCCAACGGCCGGCTCACCAATCAGGAACTCAGCGGACTGGTTGGGCTATCCGCATCGCAGTGCTCGCGAAGGCGCATCGCTCTTGAGCAGGCGCAGCTGATCCTGGGGTATCACGCCCGGCTGGCGCCGGACGCGGTGGGGCTGGAAATGCTGGGATTGATCGAAGTGCGCCTTATCAATCACACTCCGGAATGCGTGAACAGCTTCCATCAGATGCTGGGCGAAGTGGATGCCATTATCGACGCCTACAAAATGACCGGCGACGCCGACTACCTGCTAAAAGTCGCGGTGGCGGATCTGCCCGGACTGAGCGAACTGATTAGCCACATACTGTCTCAAAACAAAAGCGTGGCGCACCTTAAAACCTCGGTGGTGCTCAATCGCCTAAAGGAAAACGGTCTGATGGCGGCAACGGTCTTATTGCCCCAAATCAAGGCATAATGTTTTATTATGGCGCAAGTCAGGCAGTTACATCACGCACCAAAGATAAATATTACGCGCATCACGACGATAAAAAACCATTTAATGCGTGTTTCGTGCAAATTAAACCCTTCGCGATTTCAATGCGTTAGCCTTGGAACTGTTTGAAGATTGCCCAAACCACGCCGATTAGGCGTGGTTTGGTGCGTTTGTTGCTTCCTATCCCCTATCGTTCTATCAACTAACAGACTGTTCTTATGGATAATGTCATCAGCCACGACGAGCTGTCGCACACCCCGATAGAGGATATGCTCGCGCTCCTTATCGGTACGCTTATGGTGTCTTTCGGCATAGTTCTGCTGCGCCAATCCGGGGCCCTCACCGGCGGAACTGCGGGTATGGCCTTTTTGCTGCACTATGTGCTTGATATCTCGTTCGGCGTCGCGTTCTTCCTGATTAATCTGCCGTTTTATTATCTGGCTATCCGCCGTATGGGCTGGCGTTTTACGCTCAAAACCTTTTGCGCCGTCGCGCTGGTATCGGTGTTTTCCGACCTGCATGGACACTTCATCCACATCGACCGGCTGGATCCTTTTTATGCGACACTCTTCGGCAATATGATTATGGGGCTGGGATTTATCGTCCTGTTCCGCCACAAAGCCAGCCTGGGAGGCATCAATATTCTTGCGCTTTATCTGCAGGATAAAAGTGGGATTCGCGCGGGCAAATTTCAGATGGTGGTGGATGTGATTATTGTGCTGGCGTCGCTGTTCGTGGTAAGCATACCCATGCTGGTTGCCTCTATCATGGGAGCAACCATCCTGAATCTGATTATTGCCATGAATCACCGTCCTGGGCGCTACGCGGTGTAAAGTCGTATGACCATGTGCAATATCCCTATGCGAGATATCGATTAATCCAGGAGTACGTGACCGTGTTTCAACATGTTGACGCCTATGCGGGCGATCCCATCCTGTCGTTGATGGAACAATTCAAACAGGACCCCCGAGCCGACAAAGTCAACCTCAGCATCGGGCTGTACTATGACGAGCACGCGGTGATCCCCCAGTTGAAAGCGGTTAGCACCGCACAGGCTCAGCTGACGAATCAGTTTAAACAGGCGAGCAGCTACCTGCCGATGGAAGGTTTGGCGTCTTACCGCAGCGCCGTTCAACAGCTGCTGTTTGGCGATCACCACCCCGCGCTGAGTGCCGGGCGCATCGCCACGATCCAGACCGTAGGCGGCTCAGGCGCGCTGAAAGTCGGCGCGGATTTCCTCAAACGCTATTTTCCCGACTCGGAAGTCTGGGTCAGCGATCCGACCTGGGAAAACCATATCGCCATCTTCTCCGGCGCCGGTTTCAAGGTGCATACCTACCCCTATTTCGACAACGCCAGCCGCGGTGTGAACTTCCGGGGTATGCTCGACGCGCTGAAGCAGCTGCCGGCACAAAGCATCGTACTGTTGCATCCATGCTGTCACAACCCGACCGGCGCGGATTTGACTCACGCTCAATGGGATCAGGTGATTGAAGTGCTGCTGTCGCGCAAGCTGATCCCTTTTCTGGATATCGCCTATCAGGGATTCGGCGCAGGCATGGATGACGATGCCTACGCCATCCGCGCCATCGCTGGCTCCGGCCTGCCGGCGCTGGTGAGCAATTCGTTTTCGAAAATTTTCTCGCTATATAGCGAACGCGTCGGCGGTCTGTCCATCATGGGTGAAGACCGTCAGGCCGCAGAGCGCATACTGGGTCAGTTAAAGGCCACGGTGCGCCGCAACTACTCCAGCCCGCCGAACTACGGCGGACAGCTGGTTTCCCACGTGCTCAGCGACACCACGCTGAACGCCGAATGGCGTGCGGAAGTGACGGCGATGCGTCAACGGATCTCGGAGATGCGCCAAACGTTGGTGGATGCACTGAAGCAAGCCTTGCCCAACCGCGATTTTGATTACCTGCTGACGCAGCGTGGAATGTTCAGCTACACTGGTTTTAGCACTGAACAAGTGGATCGGCTGCGCGAGGAGTTCGGGGTATACCTCATCGCCAGTGGGCGAGTTTGCATCGCCGGACTCAATCACAGCAATATACAAAGGGTTGCCGCGGCGTTTGCCGCCGTGCAATAGCATTGTTTGCTCATACTGCCTGCCGGCAACTAACGGCAGGCTTTTTTTTGGGATTTTTCAGGCGGGGCAGCAGTCGCAGAAATTGGCGACCGCCAGCCGTAACGTTCTAGAACGAGGTCCAGTCTTCAGAGCTGGCGGAAGCCGTCGCCGGCAGCGATGTTTCCTGCTTAACCGCTTTAGCTACGGACAACGCGCTCGCCGCTGATGCCTGCGGCTGCTGACGACCACTTGTAGTGGTGAAGCGGTGGCTCAACTTGAAGGTGCTCACCGCATCGGTCAGCATCGTCGCCTGAGACTGCAAAGACAGCGCCGCAGAGGCAGACTCTTCCACCAGCGCGGCGTTCTGCTGCGTTGTGGAGTCAATCTGGCCGACCGCGATATTGATCTGATTGATGCCGTCGCTCTGTTCGCCGCTGGCCTGGGATATTTCGCTGATGATGTCGTTCACGTCCTGCACATGCGTGGTCAGGCTGGACATGTTGTCTTCCGCGGAGTCCACAAGCTGCATCCCTTCCTGGATCTTGCTGACGGAGTCGTCGATCAGTTCTTTGATCTCCTTCGCCGCCGTGGCACTACGCTGCGCCAAAGAGCGGACTTCTCCCGCGACCACGGCAAAGCCTCTGCCCTGTTCACCGGCCCGCGCCGCTTCCACCGCGGCGTTCAGCGCCAGAATATTGGTCTGGAAGGCGATACCGTCAATCACGCCGATAATTTCCGCCATACGCTGGGACGAGTCGCGAATGCCGCGCATTTTGTGCGTCACGGACAGCATGACGTCGCTGCTCTGCTTCGCCGCCGTCGAAGCCTGATCGGCAATGCTGGTTGCATGGCGGGTATTTTCTGCGGTGTTAGTGATGGTCGAGGTCAGCTCTTCCATAGAAGAAGCCGTCTGTTCCAGAGAGCTGGCCTGCTCCTCTGTCCGTGCGGACAGGTCCTGGTTTCCGGCTGCGATTTGCGACGCAGCTGAGGAAATACTTTCCGCGCCGTCACGCACCTGACCCACGATCTGGCTCAGGCTAACGTTCATGTGTTCCAACGAGCGCAGCAACTGTCCCATTTCATCTTTACCCGAGGACGGAACTTCCGAGGTCAGGTCGCCTTTGGCTACGCTCTCGGCCAGATCCAGCGCCTGACGAATCGGAGAAGTAATGCTACCGGTCAATACACGGGCAATCACCGCCACCAATACAACACACGCAGCCAAAATACCCAGTAGAAGCCAACGCGTGAAGTTATAGGCGCTTTCCATTTTGCGCATCGTGTTGGTCATGGCATCGTCCTGATGGTCGATGAGCGAGGCCACGGCACTGCGGTACTGGCTTTGAATGACATCCAGGTGCGTATTGAATTCAACAGTTGCCCCCTCAGTATCACCCGCTTTGATTCGGTCGGTAATATTTCTTCCCGAGATCAGAAATTCGCCGCGGATCGCATGGATATTGTCCATGATGCGCTTGGATTTCTCATCGTTAAGCTGTTCGGCGCTTTTGTCGATGTCCTGCATCAACACGGTGATCTTCTGCGCCAAATCCGCGATCTCATTCATAACGACGCGGGTTTTCTCTTCATCCTGCACCAGAAGCAGTTCCTGATAGGCGAGGACGATGGCGTTGACGTTATCAATTAGATTATTCGACTGTACCGTCTGCGGGTAAATATCCGTCACGATGCCGCGCGCGTCTTCGTGAAAATCCGACAGTCTGGAAATAGAGACAAAGCTGACGATGCAAATCATTAACACTAAAACGGCAAACCCGGCGGCGAGCCGATAACCTATTTTCCAATTAGATAAACGCATATCTTGTTCCCTTTTTTTATACAAAAATGAAAAACCATAACAGTAAAAATCAGAGTGAATATTTTCCAATTAAATAATCACTAACATGAATTACATTGCGCAGTGACAATATTAAAGACAGTGGACGGTGTCTATTTGCAAAGCGCAAAATCAGCGCTACACACGGATGACAGATAGTTAAGCAAGATATCTGAACGGGAAAAAACAAAGGACCTATCCCAGCAGGCGTTATTGACTTGATGAAGGCTGTTCCGTGCAGCCCATAAAAAACGTCAGGCGTTTTATGCCGACGAACATCCGGTCAACATGAGCGAACACAATACTCATCCGACACGTATGCGAAATACGTGGGATATCGAACGCTTTCTCAAACCAAAGCGGCCAGTGAACTCGACCTATATGGGATAATTCCCCCGATATCGCGCTACCGACAAAACAGGAGAGAGCCGAATCAACCGTGCTGAATTTAAAACAGAGTAGAAAGTATCAGAGGAAATTTTGGATAAATGACAACGATTATCGCAGCGTTAATTATCCTAATGTCCTCCGACGAGTCCTGCCCACCACACAGTCGTGTGTGCTCTTCATCGGCAACAAATGCCACAACTTTACATTTAATTGCCATCTTTACACATAACTGCAAGTGCACCGCCTGCAATGCCTACTATTTAAACAAATGGATATGACACAAAAGCACCCAAAACTCATCAAGACATGAGACTCATTTCTTATCATCCTGTCGCGCCGGCGCCTATTATTGATGGCGAAAAAAAAGAGAAACCGCTTACCGTATAGATAATAAATTTTATTTAATATTCCGCCTTATAATAAAATAGAAGGTATTTTCTTACTTCTATAAGAATTAATACCACCACCAACACACAAATAATAAAAATTATTATTACCAATAAATTTTTGTATGTTTTATTGCTATTTTCACGTAATAAGTTTTAATTAAAAATAACACCAGAAGCTTTTAACCTCATAAAGATAGTTCGCACGCTAACACAATAACTTTGTGACTCAATCCACCACGATAAAGTTGTAAAAAACCGGTTGGAACTGGATGAAAATAAAGAAGATATTTCAGATCAATTTGCGGGGGCTAATTCTATCTATCTCAATAGCAAGCATGTTGGTCACTCTCACAAATGGTTACCTCTCTATCTATAACGTTTATAAAGAGTTGTTCGCTAATCAGTTAGTCAAAATCAACATCGATTATTCATCACGTCTGGCAGCAAGCGTGGAGAACGTATTATCTATTTCAAAAAAACAGATGACCTATAGCGCTCACTTCATCTCAAAATATTTTCCTGATACCGCTAAAATTCAGGAAGAAACCGATCGTATTTTCCAATTAAGCCAAAATTTTAATTCGGTTATTATCGTCGATGATAATAACAATCTGGTCGCGTTTTCCCCGGAGAGTAATGTGCCGGAGGTCAATAAACTGGTCGCCGATACCGGTCACTCTCCACGCCAACCCGACAGCGTCGCCGCCAGCCTCCCCTATGAAACCGATGAAAATGACTATGCGATCGCGTTGTCAGCGCCGATAGTCAGTGAAGAGGGCGTATACCTGGGGGATATTCGCGGCGCTATTCATCTGACTAAATTGCGCATAATGGATGAATTCACGCCGCTCAATAATGACCGCTCAATGATTTATATTATTGATAATGAAGGGAATACCATTTATCACTATAACAACAAGGTCCCGTTAGGCCAGCACATTAACGATCGGCAGTTGAAGCAAGCCACCGCCAGTCAGGACACCGGCTCGTTCATGATGCCCGACGAACAAGGCAATCTGGTGCTGGCGGGCTTCGCCAAAGTGCATAAAACAGGTTGGACCGTGATTACACTGCACTCCTCCGCCGTCACGGACAAAGCGCTGAATAACGTGATGTACAGCGTGCTGAAAGAAGCCGCGCCGGTCGCCCTGCTGACGCTACTGGTTTTGACTATCTTCGCCGTCTCCATTGCCCGGCCGCTGCGCCAGCTGGCCATGTCGGCGAGCCGGATGAGCGAACAGGGAGCCATCAGCCAGATCAGGGCCGTGCCCTCCTGGTATGTCGAAGCCGTTCAGCTTAAGGATGCGATTTTGCTGGGTACCATGATGCTGCATAAACGCATTGGCCGTCTCAGCTCAGAGGCGCATACCGATCCGCTGACGGGATTATTAAACCGACGGGGGCTACAGGAAGGCCTGGAAATGGTCATGCTTGAAAAGAAATCGGTATCGGTCGTGGTGATCGATATCGATAACTTCAAGAAGGTCAACGATACCTACGGCCACGACATCGGCGACGAGGTGATCCGCCAGCTCGGCCAGCAGATTCGCAGCAACGCCCGCAAGATGGATATTATGTGCCGAACCGGTGGAGAAGAGTTCTTGATGCTGTTGCCCGGGACGGATATCCATATCGCTTCCATCATCGCCGAACGGCTGCGTAAGAGCGTGGAACGCATGATCTTTCCCATGTGCCGCCACATCACGGTGTCATTGGGCGTGACGTCCTTTACGCCAAAACAGTGTCCGCTGGATATGGCGGTCAAAACCGCCGACAACGCCTTGTACAAAGCGAAAAATACCGGCAGGAATCGCGTGGTGGTGGAGTATATCGCCGGCGGAAGCATTGCCCCGCTCTAAAGAGGCCTGCTGCGCTGCACGGCTATTCGCCCTGCAGCGTCAGCACCAGCGATCGGCTCCCGCCATGATTGCGGTGTTCACACAGGTAAATACCCTGCCATATCCCCATGTTCAAGCCGCCGTCGCTGACCGGTAGCATCACACTGCTGCCCAGCAGGCTGGACTTGAGATGCGCGGGCATGTCGTCGCGGCCTTCATCACAATGACGGTAGTAAGGCTCGTTTTCCGGCACCAGCCGATTGAAAGCGCTTTCAAAATCCTGACGCACCGCGGGGTCGGCATTTACATTCAGCGTCAACGCCGCCGAGGTGTGCTTGATGAACACCTGCAACAACCCAACCCGCAGCTGTCTGATTTCAGGTATCGACGCGAGCACTTCACGGGTGATCAGATGAAAGCCGCGGCTTTTCGGCTTCAGAACGACTTCTCGTTGCATCCACATGTTCAGCCTCTCTTGCTTGGCAGATGGGTTTGTCCGCGCGGGCGATTTCTCAACGCGGACGAACGGTTCAGACAACGCGAATTCAGTCCCGCGCCAGTAGTGGTTTGAGGAATCGCGCGGTGTGCGAGGCCTCGCACTCCGCAACGATTTCCGGCGTACCGCTGACCAGAATTTCACCGCCGCCGCTGCCGCCTTCCGGCCCCAAATCCACAATCCAGTCGGCCGTTTTAATCACATCCAGATTATGCTCGATGACGACAATGGTATTGCCCTGATCGCGCAGCTGATGCAGGACGGCCAGCAGCTGTTGGATATCGGCGAAATGCAGCCCGGTGGTCGGTTCATCCAGAATGTACAGCGTCTGTCCGGTGCCGCGCTTAGACAGTTCGCGCGCCAGCTTGACGCGTTGCGCCTCTCCGCCCGAGAGCGTCGTGGCCGACTGGCCCAAGCGAATGTAGGACAGGCCGACATCGATCAGCGTTTGCAGCTTACGCGCCAGCGCCGGAATGGCGTCAAAGAACTCACGGGCATCTTCAATCGTCATATCCAGCACGTCGTGTATGCTTTTGCCTTTGTATTTGATCTCCAGCGTTTCACGGTTGTAGCGGTGGCCTTTGCACTGATCGCATGGCACGTAGATATCCGGCAGAAAGTGCATCTCGACCTTGATGACGCCGTCGCCCTGACAGGCCTCGCAGCGTCCGCCCCGCACGTTGAAGCTGAAACGGCCGGGGTTGTAGCCGCGGGTGCGTGATTCCGGCACGCCGGCGAACAGCTCGCGGATCGGCGTAAACACGCCGGTGTAGGTCGCCGGGTTGGAGCGCGGTGTCCGACCGATGGGGCTTTGATCGATATCGATCACTTTGTCGAAGTGATCCAGTCCCTGAATATCACGATACGGCGCGGATTCAGCGATGGTGGCGCCATTGAGCTGGCGCTGGGCCAGCGGAAACAACGTATCGTTGATCAGCGTAGACTTGCCCGAACCGGATACCCCGGTGATACAGGTAAACAGCCCTACCGGTAGCGTCAGCGTCACGTCTTTGAGGTTATTGCCCTTGGCACCGATGAGTTTGAGCACTTTGGTGGGATCCGCAGACACGCGTTCCATCGGCACCGCGATTTTCCGCTGACCGCTGAGGTACTGTCCGGTGAGGGATTCCGGTACAGCCATGATTTCATCGACGGTACCTTCGGCGATCACCTCGCCGCCGTGTACCCCGGCGCCGGGACCGATATCGATCACGTGATCGGCGGCGCGGATCGCGTCTTCATCATGCTCGACCACGATGACCGTATTGCCGAGATTGCGCAGGTGAATCAGCGTTTCCAACAGACGTTCGTTATCCCGCTGATGCAGGCCAATGGACGGTTCGTCCAGCACATACATTACGCCGACCAATCCCGCGCCGATCTGGCTGGCCAGACGAATGCGCTGCGCTTCGCCGCCGGACAGCGTTTCCGCCGAACGGGACAGCGACAGGTAATTCAAACCGACGTTCACCAGGAAGCGCAAGCGATCGCCAATCTCTTTCAACACCTTTTCGGCGATCTTCGCGCGCTGGCCGCTCAGTTCAATATTCTGGAAAAAGCTCAGCGCCTGACCGATGCTCATGTCGGAAATGTGCGGCAACGTCGTTTCAGCCACGTACACATGGCGAGCCTCTTCGCGCAGGCGTGTGCCGTGACAGCTGGCGCAGGGGCGGTTGCTGATAAACTTCGCCAGCTCTTCGCGCACCGCCGTGGATTCCGTTTCCTTATAGCGGCGCTCCATGTTGTGCAGCACGCCCTCGAACGGATGACGCCGCACCGAGGTATCGCCGCGATCGTTGATGTATTTGAATTCGATATTCTGCTTGCCGGAGCCATAGAGCACGACCTTCTGAATATCTGCGCTCAGGCTGTCGAAAGGCGCATCGATATCAAATTCGTAGTGTTCCGCGAGCGACCGCAGCATCTGGAAGTAATAGAAATTACGGCGGTCCCATCCACGAATCGCACCACCCGCCAGCGACAACTCCTGGTTCTGAATCACGCGGGACGGGTCGAAAAATTGTTGTACGCCTAACCCATCGCAAGTCGGACACGCGCCGGCGGGGTTATTAAAGGAGAACATGCGCGGTTCCATCTCATGCATGCTGTAGCCGCAGATTGGACAGGCGAAGTTGGCGGAGAACAGCAGTTCAGGCGCGTTGCTGTCATCCATGTCGGCAACAACGGCGCTGCCGCCGGAAAGCTCCAGCGCGGTCTCAAACGACTCCGCCAGCCGCTGGGCCAGATCGCTGCGCACCTTGAAGCGGTCGACGATGACCTCGATGGTATGCTTCTTCTGCAGCTCCAGCTGCGGCGGATCGGACAGATCGCACACCTCGCCGTCGATCCGTGCGCGGATGTAACCCTGCGTCGCCAGATTCTCCAGCGTTTTGGTGTGCTCGCCCTTGCGATCTTTTACGATCGGCGCCAGCAGCATCAGCCGCTTGTCTTCCGGCTGCGCCAGCACATTATCCACCATCTGACTCACGGTCTGCGCATCCAGCGGAACGCTATGTTCCGGGCAGCGCGGCTCCCCGACGCGGGCATACAGCAGGCGCAGGTAATCATGAATTTCAGTGATGGTGCCGACGGTGGAGCGCGGGTTATGAGACGTCGACTTCTGTTCAATGGAGATAGCCGGCGACAACCCTTCGATATGATCGACGTCCGGTTTTTCCATCAAGGACAAAAACTGCCGGGCATACGCCGAAAGCGATTCCACGTAACGTCGCTGCCCCTCGGCGTAGAGGGTGTCAAAAGCCAGCGATGACTTTCCGGATCCGGATAATCCCGTCACCACAATCAGCTTATCGCGTGGGATTATCAGATTGATATTTTTGAGATTATGAGTACGGGCACCACGAACTTCGATATTATCCATTCACATACTTCCCGTCATTGACGCTGTTTTGCATCCCTCACGCAGAGAGAAATCCAGTACGAAACCAATGATTATGGCATAAATAAAACTGAATGGATAACCAGTAGTGGTTGTCAAATAAACGCGTAAAGGAAAAAATTATGCGGCACGCATCGCGAGTATAATAAGACGATGTAGCGTGCTAGAATTCAGCGTTTAAACTATTTAAAAATTGATCCATCAGGAGACACCCACATGGCCAGCAGAGGCGTTAATAAAGTCATTCTTCTCGGGAATCTCGGACAGGACCCGGAAGTTCGTTACATGCCGAATGGCGGCGCAGTAGCCAACATTACCCTGGCCACGTCCGAAAGCTGGCGCGATAAGCAAACCGGCGAGCAGAAAGAGAAAACCGAGTGGCACCGCGTGGTGCTATTCGGCAAACTGGCTGAAGTCGCCGGAGAATACCTGCGCAAGGGTTCCCAGGTGTATATCGAAGGCCAGCTGCAGACGCGTAAATGGCAGGATCAAAGCGGCACCGACCGTTACACGACGGAAGTGGTCGTGAATATCGGCGGCACCATGCAGATGCTCGGCAGCCGTTCAGGCGGCGGCGCACCGGCGGGCGGTCCTGCTGGCGGCAACCAGCAGCAGGGTGGCTGGGGCCAGCCTCAGCAGCCGCAGGCGAACAACCAGTTCAGCGGCGGCGGACAGGCAGCGCGTCCGCAGCAGAACACAGCGCCGGCAGCGCCGAACAACGAACCACCGATGGATTTCGACGACGATATCCCGTTTTAATTCAAATCCGACTCGTTTGTTGAGCCGTCAGCTAAAAAACCCCGAGATATCGGGGTTTTTTATTGCGTGGAGATCATCGGGGCGCGCCTGCGGGTCAATGAATTGCAACCCATAGTTATGCCGTGGGTTATATCCTCGATTTAGAAGACGGATAGTCGGCCTCTTTCATCATATGAAAATCCCTTGGGCTGGATGACACAGTTAAAACTACCTTGACTGAGCCTGGGCAAGCACGGCCCGGCATCGCGGCTGGAGCAGCAGATTGAGATCATCAGGTAAATACCGAAGACCAAGCAGAAGTTTGTCACCGAGATGCTGGATAACGTGATTGGTAAAACGAGTAGGGATCACCATGGCAGGCTACGTCCCGCTCTCGGCGCGGGTCTGGGCATTTATCACACTGGCCATCACCGCGCTGTTCTACTTCTCACTAGACGGCGTATTAGACATCTATGCAAGATTGTATATTTTGAGCGCGGCCCTGACGCCGTTCCTTAAAACGGCGGAGGAAATTGCTCCCCGGACGGCAATGAAAAACAAGATGGCTTGAGTCTCGCGTATTCAGGTAGGGTTGAAGCAGTGCCTCTTTTGATATTTCCCAAGCAGTGTCTGAGACAAAATCAGACACCGCTTATTTTCATTAGCAAAACGACCATACTAAAAAATAAAAATTAACTTAATGATAAACATCTATCATACTTATTCCCTACAACCCATTGCCTCTTGATATATTTACCAATCATTTTTTTCATAATAAATGAAATATTGAAAACACATCTTTAATATTTTAATACTCCCAAAAACCACCGTTGCTACATTAATTATCCTGCCATTTTTGAATAGACACATACGGTGAATTCCCAGCCGAAAAAACACCATAACTTAATGATATAAATGAATATTGAAACATCAATCATCTACAAGATTAGACAACTAAAAATAAATTAACATTTCTCATTGAAGAATCGATTTTCTTTGCGCATAATCGAACCCCAGCCAGGAAAGAAAGCTATAAAGTCACAGACATAATTCTTTATCTCGTTATTTTATGTCGTTTTTACTTAAATTTTTTTAAGCCACATACATTTTTATTTTAGAGAGATATAACTCCGTTCGATCTCTGATAAATAACCTTTAGCACTGTTTAAAGATACAGAAAAATAACATAAAAAATGGTCAGCGACATCATCAGATATTGATGAACCGTCAGTGATGAAAAATGCATCATAGTTAATTAATAAAATCAACAATCCATCCTATAGAGCAGCATCCATGTACGTGAAAGAAGCTACCAGACAATAGATTAACGACGCAAATCATCGTGAACCGGTCGAGTTTATTTGATAGATATAAAACAAGGAGCATGTTTATGAAAAAGACACTGGGTTTTGCCTCTTTTGCCATGGTTGCGTTACTCGCCAACGGCAACACACTGGCGGCATCCACTTCTACGGATGGCGCCAAACTGTATCTGCCCGGGGGTATTGATTATGTTTACAACAATACGTGGGGCAAGAGCGATGTGCCTAACGGACAACAGGCTATATACCTCAATAGTGCGAAGGATATGGGATGGTCGTGGTCGTGGATTAACGACATCAACTCGGTGAAGGGCTATCCTTCCATTGTACATGGATGGCACTGGACAAAGGGATACGGCACCAACACAGGCCTGCCGATTCGCCTGTCCGAAAACAAAAACATCAACACCTCAGCGGCATGGTCTTTCTCCAATACGTCAGGCACGTACAACGTCTCTTACGATATCTGGTTCCACTCAGACAACAAAGCAAGCTGGTCTTCCGCGCCGACCGATGAACTGATGATCTGGATGAACAGCACCAATGCCTCACCAGCCGGTAGCTATGTGAATACCGTCACCATCGGCGGCATTCCGTGGGATGTCTATAAAGGCAAGGTCAGCAGTTGGAACGTTTACTCGTTCGTGATCAAAAGCAACCAAACCTCCGCGAACCTCAATATCAAAAACTTCACGGACTATCTGGTCAACTCGAAGCGGTGGATGAGCAACACCAAATACATCAGCAGTATCGAATTCGGCACCGAGCTGTATAAGGGGTCAGGGACCTTTAAAATCTCCAAATGGAGCATAAGCATTAAATAATCCTGAAGCAGGCCGATGACGCAGAGATACCGAAGTTAAGCCACCGAAGTCCCCTTCTCGCTCGCCGGCCTGTTTTCCCCACCCCCAACAATAATACACTTAACATCATAATAAATATCACATTTTTAATCTCACCTGAAAAATGCTACCCTTAGTATTGAATAAATTATCTCCAATGGAGTAAGGAAAGGGTTTGCCTATATCAACTACAGATTCCTCTATTTGGCTTCATCTGGGTGCAAGCGCGTTCTTTCGATCGCATCAGGCTTGGTATCTTAACCAGCTGCAAAAGCAGGGCAACGAACGATGGCACATGGCGCTATCTAATATTCGAAATAGCTCAACGCAAGAAACGCTACAGCAGCTCAAGTCTCAGAACGGTCTCTACACGCTTGAAACGATTTCCCCTGACGGCGAACATACCTACGAAACGATAGACGCAGTCGATCAGATCATTCTTTGGGACAGCCAGTTAGCCTCCACGGTTGCCATAGGCACCGCCCCCGAGACAAAAATTATTTCTTTCACCGTTACCGAGGGAGGTTACTTCCTGGACGACGATGGCCACCTCGATCTTACCCACTCTGCGGTGCAGGCCGATCTTCGCGATGAAGGTGAAATAAATACTTTATATGGCGCATTGACGCTGATCTTGACCACCCGTCAGCAACAGCAAAGCGGACCGGTAACTCTGCTGTGCTGCGACAATCTGCTGCAAAATGGCGACAGTTTCTCGCAAGGTTTGCGTGAATTCCTTGTCGCCAAAGAACGCCAGGATCTCGTGGAGTGGATGACGGACAACACCTCCGCGCCGAACAGCATGGTAGACCGCATCACGCCTAAGTTTGACGACGCGCTTTATGCGCGTCTGAAAAAACAGGGCATTACCGACGACGCGGCTCCCCTTTCCGCCGAACGCTTCGCCCGCTGGGTGATCGAGGATCATTTCGTGAGCGAACGTCCGCCGCTGGAAGAGGTTGGCGTCGAATTCGTCGATGACGTCACGGCAGTAGAGGAAGCCAAAATCCGCCTGCTGAACGCCAGCCACAGCGGCATCGCCTGGGCCGGCGCTTTGCAGGACAAACGCTATATTGATGAAAGTTTAACGCCCCAGATCACGGCGTGGGTACGAGATTACGTGATGCAGGATGTATTGCCCGCGCTTCGCAGCCGCGGCATTACCCATGTGCAGGAAGATGAGTGCGAAAGCGTTCTCGCGCGCTTCGCCAACCGCGGCGTTCGCGATACCGTGGCCCGAGTCTCTTCGGATAGCATCGCCAAACTGCATGGCTTTATCGTGCCGACGCTGAAAGACCGGTATCGTCAGAATGAAGTCCCGCGAGCGACGCTGCGCCTGCCCGCGCTGTTTTTTCTCTTTATGCAGCAGCATCATGCTGGTGAATTGCCCTTCAGCTATGAAGATCGCGCCATCGACAGCGTCGACTTCGACGCGATTTTCTCAGCCGAAGATCCGCTGATCGCGTTCTCACAGCACCCCGCGCTGTTTGGTTCATTACGCCATCATGAAGCATTAGCTGACCAGCTGAGTTCCGCCGTTGAAGAAGTTCGCGCGGTGCTGCAGCCGGTGAGTGAAGGAGCATAATATGAAGAAGAACATTACGATTGTTGCAGGAACGATGGTGGCGGCCGCCGCCGCGATCGCCACGCTCTATCGCTGGCCGATAGCGCTGGGCGGTCTTGCCGCCTGGGTGACTACCGGCTCTTTCTTTCTGCAGGTGCTGCACATCATCCGCAATAAAGACACGACCGGCATCTCTCTCGGGATGTATGCCGCCCTGTTTTTCGGGGTGACGTCGTGGACTGCATACGGCTTCAACATCCAGGACATTCCTGTCATGACGGCCAACGGCATTACCGCCGTGCTGGCTATGGTGGTTATCGTTCTGAAGCTTTACCATGAACGTGAAATCAAGCCCTCGCGCCGCCATACCATCAAGGTAACACCGATGCCTTCGCGTCGCCGTATGCCGGTCGCCGACCCGCTAAACAAACAGCTGTAGTCTTTCGGGACGTCGCCGCAATGGCGGCCAGTATGCGTTAACGTACATGAAGGGAGGGAGTGCTCAGACAGGCTCCCTGCTTTATGAGAGGACGAAAGCGGCGAGTGCCACGCGCATTTTACCGCCTTTGAATAAACTGCCGGTATTTCGCGAGAAGAGTGAGGAAATCCTCCAGCCCGCACAAAGACAGGCTCTCCTCATCGTAGTAACTCATCCCCTCTTCCATCTCATTGCAGGTTAAAGAGAGCTGATTGGCGCGGATGATGACCTCTTCTTCATCCAACAGCAGGGAATATTCATGCCCCTGCAACTGCCACTGACGTTCGCTGCCGACCACCGAACGCGCGCCGGCTTCCACCTCATCCAGCACCGCCAACTGACCGTTGACTTCTTCATTCAGCCAGTGCCCAACGGCCTCATGTCCCATCGACATACGCACGATGACCACGCCGGTGACATCACGCAAAAATTCATAGTCCATCCCATAGCTCCTGAGAATAAGCCGCTTATCCGCGTCGTGGCCATTGCGCCGCCACACTGTTTCAACCACCTTTGGGGCTATCCCCGCCAGACACAGAGGAAGGCTTCCATCCGTTTTTCATACCGGGTTTATGCGCTGGCAGCGGCGGCCCACTATGACAAAGGGGCCACAGGCCCCCTCTTATGCGGCGCGCACTATAGCGTTTACATCGCCGTTTTACATCCGCGAATTACACGGCGCTTTGGAAGATCACTCCATCCGCTTTTTCCGTGTACTGGGACAGTCGGTCAAAGTTGAGATAGCGATAGGTATCCAGCGCCGTTTTATCGACCTGCGCCATATAAGTCTGGTACTCCTCCGGCGTCGGTAAACGTCCTAGTAAGGCGGCGATCGCCGCCATCTCAGCGGAGGCCAAATAGACGTTGGCGCCGTCGCCCAGACGGTTCGGGAAGTTACGCGTGGAAGTCGATACCACGGTCGCGCCGTCCGCCACGCGGGCCTGGTTACCCATGCACAGCGAACATCCTGGAATTTCCACCCTCGCCCCACTTTTACCAAAGACGCTGTAATAGCCCTCTTCGGTCAGTTGAGCCGCATCCATTTTGGTGGGCGGCGCCATCCACAGACGCGTCGGCAGCTGGCCTTTATGCTGTTCCAGCAGTTTACCGGCGGCGCGGAAATGCCCGATGTTGGTCATGCAGGAACCGATGAACACCTCATCGATTTTGCTGTTAGCCACGGAAGACAACAGGCGAGCGTCGTCCGGATCGTTCGGCGCGCATAGGATCGGCTCGGTCACATCGGCCAAATCGATCTCGATCACGGCGGCGTACTCGGCATCATCGTCCGCTTCCAGCAGTTGCGGAGCCGCCAGCCATTTTTCCATCCCCTGAACGCGACGTTCCAGCGTGCGGCGATCGCCATAGCCTTCCGAGATCATCCATTTCAACAGCACGATGTTGGAGTTGAGATACTCCACGATCGGCGCCTGACTCAACTTGATGGTGCAACCTGCCGCCGAACGTTCCGCCGAGGCGTCCGCCAGTTCGAACGCCTGCTCCACCTTCAGCTCCGGCAGCCCTTCGATCTCCAGGATCCGGCCGGAGAAGATGTTCTTTTTGCCTTTCTTCTCCACGGTCAGCAGCCCCTGCTGAATCGCGTAATACGGGATGGCGTGGACCAGATCGCGCAGCGTAATGCCCGGCTGCATCTTGCCCTTGAAGCGCACCAGCACGGACTCCGGCATATCCAGCGGCATCACGCCCGTCGCGGCGGCGAACGCCACCAGACCGGAGCCAGCCGGGAATGAAATACCAATGGGAAAACGGGTATGCGAGTCGCCGCCGGTGCCGACCGTATCCGGTAACAGCATACGATTAAGCCAGGAGTGAATAATACCGTCGCCAGGACGCAGCGAAACGCCGCCGCGGTTCATGATGAAGTCAGGCAGCGAATGGTGTGTCTGCACGTCCACCGGTTTCGGGTACGCGGCGGTGTGGCAGAAGGACTGCATCACCAAATCGGCGGAGAAGCCAAGGCAGGCCAGATCCTTCAGTTCATCGCGCGTCATCGGCCCGGTCGTATCCTGTGATCCGACGGAGGTCATTTTCGGCTCGCAATACTGTCCGGGACGAATGCCCGCCACGCCGCACGCACGGCCGACCATCTTCTGGGCAAGCGAGAAGCCCTTGTCGCTGTCGGCGACTTCTTTGGCGATACGGAAAACATCGCTGTGCGGCAGTCCCAGCGCTTCACGGGCTTTAGTCGTCAGCCCACGACCGATGATCAGCGGAATGCGGCCGCCGGCGCGCACTTCATCCAGCAGCACGTCGGTTTTCAATTCAAACGTCGCCAGGAGTTCATCGCTGTCGTGGCCGCGCACCTCGCCTTTATACGGGTAGATATCGATGACATCGCCCATATTCAGGTTGGCGACATCCACCTCGATGGGCAATGCGCCGGCATCCTCCATGGTGTTGAAGAAGATGGGGGCGATTTTACCGCCCAGCACCACCCCGCCGCCGCGTTTGTTCGGCACGTAGGGAATGTCGTCGCCCATAAACCACAGCACCGAGTTAGTAGCGGATTTTCGCGAGGAGCCCGTCCCCACGACGTCGCCGACGTACGCTAACGGGAATCCTTTTTTGTTCAGGGCTTCGATCTGCCTGATCGGACCGACCGCTCCCGGCTGATCCGGTTCGATCCCTTCCCGGGCATTTTTCAGCATCGCCAGCGCATGCAGCGGAATGTCCGGGCGCGACCATGCATCCGGCGCAGGCGACAGATCGTCGGTGTTGGTTTCGCCGGTCACTTTGAATACGGTCACGGTAATTTTTTCAGCCAGCGCCGGGCGGGAAAGGAACCAGTCCGCGTCCGCCCAGGCCTGCAACACCTGCTGCGCATGGGGATTGCCCGCTTTGGCTTTCTCTTCCACGTCATAGAAGTTGTCGAACATCAGCAGCGTGTGGGACAAGGCTTTGGCGGCGATGGGGGCAAGTGCCGCATTGTCCAGTGCGTTGATCAGCGGATGAATGTTGTAACCGCCCTGCATGGTGCCCAGCAGCTCGACGGCTTTTTCGGGGGAAATCAGCGGGGACGTGGCTGTGCCTGTGGCGATGGCGGCGAGGAAACCGGCCTTGACGTAGGCGGCCTCATCCACCCCCGGCGGCACGCGGTTAACCAGCAAATCAACCAGAAACGCCTCTTCTCCGGCAGGCGGTTGCTTCAACAAGTCCACCAAACCCGCCATTTGGGAAGCCTCTAACGGCTTGGGGACGATCCCTTGCGCAGCCCGCTCGGCTACGTGCTTACGATATTCTTCTAGCACGACATTCTCCTCGCTCTCATTATCTTCTTCGTGATACCCGCGCACGTTGTGCCCATGGTCATCCTCATGCCTGGAGTTCGGCGTGTGGAAGCAATATTTCGCGTGCCCGGCTCAGCGTCGTCGGTGTATCTGGGTTTGATCGCTCGTTATTTCGTTCACATAATAGCAACATTTAGCGCATTTAACCGCGATCGCGGTGGAATTATCGTTGCACAATCGCTCACTCTCTCACGTCGGCAGAATAACATGGGCGCGCAGAAACGCACCATTCGTTCACGAAAAGGCTAACGACGATGTGATTTATATCAATGAGTTAATATAACACCTATGCCGCAGCGCCCCTTGACGCACAGAGCGTTAGGCGCAACCGGTCAGGTCGGCTGAAAATGGTGGCGTAAGGCGGCGTGCAACGCCAGGAAGGGAACGGACTGGTGCGACTGTCCGGGATAAGTTTGCAGGGAGACATCCACTTCCGGCGCCCGTTTTTTCAACATCAGCGCCAGCTCGGATACGCCATCGACCATTCTGCGCTGCCGACGATGTTCATACAAAATCGCCCGTTGGCTGGAGGACAATCCCCGCTCCCACGGCTCCAGAGACTGCTCGTATTCGCCGACGCTCAACATCAGACTCACCGGGGAGACGGTCGGGTTTTGCAAATTGATTGAGGCCGCCTGGCGCAGGATGTACTCGCCATTCCACCACACTGAGGGGCTGCAGGCGTAATAGTGCTGGAAGCTCTCCCGCGCCCAGAACAGCGTATCCACGGAGAACAGTCCGCCGTAGGAGTGACCGAACAACGCTTCGCGTTGCAGGTCTATGGGATAGCGTGCCGCAATCATCGGTTTCAATTCTGCGATGAGAAAGCGGCGAAATCCGGCGGCGTCGCCCGCCATCCCGGCCGGATAGTAACCGCCTTGGGGATTGGGTTCCAGCACCCGGTGCGCCACCGCAGGACGGTAATCTCTATCGCGCCGGGAGGTGCCGACATAATCAATCCCCACCACAATCCCCGGCGTAATACCGCAGCGGGGACGGCTGAGCGACGCCATGACGGAAGCCGCCATAGAGAAATACTGGGCGCCGTCCAACAGATAAATCACCGGCCACCCTTCATCGGGGGGAACCGCCCCACCGTCTGGGCTCCACGTCATCACGCGGTAACGGCCGCGTACCGCAGACTCAACGATATCGTCCCTGGTATTGAGCAATTGATACACCCTTCCTCCTGTGTAACCGACGTCACTACCGCCGCGCCCAGGCGGGTTCCCTCTCGCCAGGCGGCGACATTGTTGCAGAGCGGCCTCATGCAGCCGTTCCGCTCGCAACGCCTTAGAAACTGGTGTTAATCCCCATAAAGAAGGTTCTGCCCGGCTCATTGAACGTGGCGGCACCGGCGCCGGCAATGGTAACGACATTGGTAGTCTGGTTCCTCACCGACTGCGTGTTGCCCGCACGGAACTGACGCTTATCGAACAGGTTATCCACACCCGCGGTCAGGCTCACATTGTTATTGAATTTGTAGGTTCCGCTCAGGCCGACAACCGAATAAGGGCTGACCTGCGTCAGCTCGGAGCCGCCGACCGCCTCACCTTTATAGTTATATTTCTTCGGCTTTTGGCGTCCGTACCAGGTCAAATCGGCCAACAACGACAGCTTGTCGGTCGCCTGCCAGCTTACCGATGAATTGAGCGTAAACTGCGGCGTGATGGAGAGGTAATCCCCGGTGGTTTTGTTCTCCGAACGCAGCATCCACGTTAGGTTGTTGTTCCAACTGACGGTGTCCGACACCGGAATAGTCAGCGAGCCTTCCAATCCTTCCACCACCGCCTTGGGCACGTTTTCCCACTGGAAGACGTAGGTGGTGCCATTGGTGCTCGTCCCAATGGGGGACATACCCGCTTCGATCTTGTTGCGGTAGTCATTGCGGAAATAAGTCAGACCCGCCTGATGGCCGTCACGGTGAAACGCCACACCGATCTCTTTGTTGACGCTGGTTTCCGCCTTCAACTCGTCGTTACCCAGCAGATAACAGCCGCTGGTCCCACTGACGTAGCAGCCTTGCCCGCGGCTATACAGCAGATAGTCCGGGTTGAGCTGGTAAAGGTTCGGCGCTTTGTACGCGCGTGCAACGCCCAATTTCAGCGTGAAGTCGTCGCCCAGCGCCTGCGAGAGATTGAGGCCGGGACTCCAGTTGCCGCCCGCGATACTGTGGTGATCGAACCGCAGCGCCGGCGTCAACATAGTGCTGGGCGTCAGCTCGATATTGTCTTCTGCAAATACAGAGGCGATACGCGCCGACATCTTGCCGCTGCGCGTTCCGTTGGCATAACCGTCAATCGTGCCGCCAGACAGCGCCTGCGAGGTCGACGACGGGTCTTTCATTTTTTGTTGCGACCACTCGACGCCCACCGTGGCGGTCTGGCTGAACAGCGCTTCAAACGGGATATTGACCTCGTTGTGCGCGGCCACCGCATCCAGCTTGGTCGTGCCATAGTCGTTGGCGCTGGAGAAAATGCCCTCCGAGCCTCCCGCCAGCCCTTCCGTGATACGGGTGTTTTGCGTGCGTTCATACTGCACATAAGACGTGGTGCTGATGCCGCTATCCCAGTAACCACGATGGGTCATCGCGTAGTTCTGGCGGTACATCCGGTTGGTCTCTTTGCCGTAATTGCCGACCACGTAGCTGTTGCTGTTGGTGTTTTGCGTATCGCCGGAGTAGATATTGCCCTGACGGCTCGATCCTACTTCGAACTCCAGCGACTGTTGTGCGGTGATGGCCCAGCGCAGCACGCCGTTAATGTCCTTGTTACGCCCCCCTTCACGCCCGGCGGGCAACGAGCTGGCATAGGCGCCGGTTCGCGCCGACTGGTGGCCGTCGTTGATGCCCCAGGCATCGGCCTGCGTTTTATTGAAGTTACCGTAGAGACGCAGACTGAGGTTATCGGTCAGGCCCCCCATCAGGCTGAAGTCAGTACGTTTAGTCGCGCCTTCCGCTTTATGCACCGGCATATTCATGTAAGCGTTCCAGGCGCCATGCCACTCTTTCGTCGGCTGTTTGGTGATGATATTCACCACGCCGCCCGCCGCGCCATTGCCATAGCGGGCCGCCGCCGGACCACGCAGCACGTCGATACGTTCGACCATGTCCGCAGGCACCCAGCCGGTGTCTCCTCGGGTATCGCGCTCTCCACGCCAGCCGTAGCGCACGGCGTTCCGGCTGGACACGGGCTTGCCGTCCACCAGAATCAACGTGTTTTCCGGCCCCATGCCGCGAATATCAATCTGCCGGTTGTTGCCGCGTTGACCGCTGGTCGAGTTTCCGGACAGATTCACCCCCGGCATGGTGCGGATAAGCTCCGACAAATCATTAACCGGTGGCCGTTTACTGATATCTTCCGCCGTGATGGTGGAGACACCCGGTGCCTGACGGGTCTGCTCTGCGGCAGTCACAATCATCGTATCCGCATTCTCCGCGCTTTGGCCCTGATACCTGGTGTTGGCGGCTGCAGTCTCGGTGAATGTCGGGGCTTTCGTCGTCGCGATCGGTTCCCTGATGTTGATCGCGGCCGCCCCTGCGGCGGTGGTTGTGTTCATCGTTTCGGCTATCTCAGCCCACGTCAGGCCGGACAAGGTGGAGCAGGCCAACCCTATCAACGTCGCCAAACAATGGCGGGGTGGGTATTTGGTCATTTGAATCGCCCTATCTCTTTATATTTGGAAAGACGGCTGCTGCTGACAGACCGGGGCATGTCTTTCCATTGTCCCTTATGCAATGGAAAGCAACCTACCGCGCGAAACGAAATGACCTGCGCGAAAAATGAACCGTCAGCAAGAAAGCATCACTGATAATCGTTTGCGTTACCCTTCTGGCACGATCATTGTTACATTTGTTTTCTGACGCGAGGTTTGTGCAAACGGCAAAATGTTTTGCGAAAACATCGAAATAGCCAGGGATAGCCGGACAAAAGGAAAGGAGAACATGGACAATAAAGTGCCAGAATCGAAAAATATATTTAAAAATCATATTGTTCAGAGTTCGGGATTAATTACCAGAGATTATCGCTTTCTGACGCCGGCCGGTATAGACGATACGCCGCTGTTGTCTGGTGCATTTAACGTCACTCAGCTCAACCACGATTTGATCCTGCACACTGCAGATGTGGTTAACCTGACCAATATGAAAACGCAGACGCTTCTGAACGGCGCGCTCAAGCTGGCGATTGTCGTCAACGGCATCGCGCATGTGACTTATGGCGAGCAGCAACTGCATCTCGGCAATGTCCAGCCCGCGTCGCTCATCGCGCTCACCGAGCCCACGCGTTTCAGCCGCCACGGCAAACGTAATGAGCATGAGCGAACGGTATCGCTGACCTTCAGCCAGGAGTGGCTATACGGGAATTTGCTGGACAGCGTCAGCGACTGGCAGGCCATTTACGACTTCTCGCAAACCCATCTCGCGACTCACCTCTGGATACCGTCCCGGCAGGCGCAGGCCATCGCCTGCCAGATCCTCAATTCGCCAGGATGTAGCACCCCGCTGCAGCGGCTGTATCTGGAAAGTCAGTGCATGCTGCTGATTATCGAAGCCCTCAGTTCTTTGACCGCCACAAGTCAGGCGAAGCACCGGGACGGCCTCGACCTGCGCAATCATCACCGCATTCAGCAAGTCCGCGACATGCTGGAAAGCGGCGAAGCAGACCTGTTCTCGATGGACGAAATCGCCAAGTGCGTCAACATGAGCGCCTGCACGCTCCAGCGTCATTTCCGCCACACCTTCAACGTCACCGTCTTCGAATACCTGCGCACCTGCCGACTGCGGCGCGCCATGCTGGCGCTGCAACGCGATGGCATCGCGATTTCTCAGGCGGCCAGCCTCGCCGGCTACAACAGTTCGGCCAACTTCACCACCGCCCTGCGCCGCACTTTCGGCGTGACGCCGGGACAAATCAAAGAGCGCTTTTAGTACAACGCGCCAGCGGCGTTATGGCACGCTACCCAGCTTATGGCGCTTGGTTATACGATGTCAGCCTACGTCAGGTTCAGGTGGCGTCTCTCGCCACCTGCTGGCGATCCTCAGACGAAAAAATCCGGCGGTATATAACCCCGGACTTTTTCATTTTATCGTGACACGCAGGCGCTTATTTCGCCTGCGTACCCTCGCCGTCAGCTTATTTTTTCTTCGCTTTCGGGTTCGGCAGGTCGGTAATGCTGCCTTCGTACACTTCCGCCGCCAGCCCGATAGATTCGTGCAGCGTCGGGTGAGCGTGGATCGTTAACGCGATATCTTCCGCGTCGCAGCCCATTTCGATAGCCAGACCGATTTCACCCAATAGTTCACCGCCGTTGGTCCCGACGATCGCCCCGCCAATAATACGATGGCTCTCTTTTTCGAAAATCAGCTTGGTCATACCGTCCGCACAGTCGGAAGCGATAGCACGGCCTGACGCCGCCCAAGGGAAGACCGCTGTTTCGTAGCTGATGCCCTTCTCTTTCGCTTCTTTCTCCGTCAGACCAACCCACGCCACTTCCGGTTCGGTGTAGGCGATGGACGGAATCACTTTCGGATCGAAGTAATGTTTCTTACCGGCGATGACTTCAGCAGCCACGTGTCCTTCATGCACGCCTTTGTGCGCCAGCATCGGCTGACCGACGATATCGCCGATGGCGTAGATGTGCGGCACGTTGGTGCGCATCTGTTTGTCGACGTGGATAAAGCCGCGATCGTCAACTTCCACCCCAGCCTGACCGGCGTCGACCGATTTGCCGTTCGGCACGCGGCCGATAGCCACCAGCACCGCGTCATAGCGCTGCGGTTCAGCCGGCGCCTGTTTGCCTTCCATCGTCACGTAAATGCCGTCGTCTTTCGCTTCGACCGCCGTCACTTTGGTTTCCAGCATCAGGTTGAATTTCTTGCTGATGCGTTTGGTAAAGGTTTTCACGACGTCTTTATCAGCAGCCGGGATCACCTGATCGAACATTTCGACGACGTCTATCTTGGAACCCAGCGCGTGGTATACGGTGCCCATTTCCAGACCGATGATACCGCCGCCCATGACCAGCATGCGTTCCGGTACGGTTTTCAGCTCCAGCGCATCGGTGGAATCCCACACGCGCGGATCTTCATGCGGAATAAACGGCAGCTGGATCGGACGGGAGCCCGCCGCAATGATCGCGTTGTCGAAGTTGATGGTGGTGTTGCCGCCTTCGCCTTTAACAACCAGCGTGTTCGCGCCGGTGAATTTGCCGAGACCGTTAACGACTTTAACTTTACGGCCCTTCGCCATCCCTGCCAGACCGCCGGTCAGCTGGTTGATGACTTTTTCTTTCCAGGAGCGAATCTTGTCGATGTCGGTCTGAGGTTCGCCGAACACGATACCGTGCGTGGCAAGCGCTTTAGCTTCTTCGATGACTTTCGCAACATGCAGCAAGGCTTTGGAAGGGATACATCCGACGTTGAGGCAAACACCGCCCAACGTGGCATAACGTTCTACCAGTACGGTGTCCAGACCTAAGTCCGCGCAGCGAAACGCGGCAGAATATCCTGCCGGGCCCGCGCCAAGCACCACCACCTGGGCTTTAATTTCAGTACTCATCATGACCTCTTGTTTTGTTTGTCCGGCGGTCAGACGTGGTTGTTAGGGATCAGTACGCCCGTCATCCACCGGGACGCCCCACACTGACATTGAGTTTACAGCGTTGTTAACGCTCCGCAAGACGAGCCAGGGGGATCTGCGTCTCAAACATGCCGCGGCAACAGCTTGCCGCCACGGCGTCGACGTTAGCCAGAAGACCGGCCCGCAGGCCGGCCCCGGCGATTACATCACCAGACGACGAATATCAGACATCACATTGTTGATGAAGCTGATGAAACGCGCGCCGTCCGCACCGTCGATAACACGGTGGTCGAATGACAGAGACAGTGGCAGCATCAGGCGCGGCGTGAACTCTTTGCCGTTCCAGACCGGCTTGGTCGCCGATTTGGAGACGCCAAGGATAGCCACTTCCGGCGCGTTGACGATCGGCGTAAACGCCGTGGTGCCAAGACCGCCCAAGCTGGAAATGGTAAAGCATCCGCCCTGCATGTCGGAAGCCGTCAGCTTGCCTGCGCGGGCTTTTTTGGAGATCTCCATCAGCTCGCGAGACAGTTCGACGATGCCTTTTTTGTTCACATCGCGGAACACCGGCACGACCAGACCGTTCGGGGTATCAACCGCAACACCGACGTTGACGTATTTTTTCAGCGTCAGGCGCTGACCGTCTTCGGACAGCGAGCTGTTGAAACGCGGGAACTCTTCCAGCGCTTTCGCGACGGCTTTCATGATGAACACGACGGGCGTGATCTTCACGTCCAGTTTCTTCTTCTCGGCTTCCACGTTCTGCTGTTTGCGGAACGCTTCGACTTCGGTGATATCCGCTTCGTCGAACTGCGTCACGTGCGGGATCATCACCCAGTTGCGATGCAGGTTGGCGCCGGAGATCTTCTGAATACGGCCCAGTTCCACCTCTTCGACTTCGCCAAACTTGCTGAAATCGACCTTCGGCCAAGGCAGCAGACCCGGCAGAGAACCGCCCGCCGCCGGAGCGGATTCAGCGCGTTTCACCGCGTCTTTCACGTAAGCCTGTACGTCCTCGCGCAGGATACGGCCTTTACGACCTGTCCCTTTCACCTTCGCCAGATTGACGCCGAACTCGCGCGCCAGACGACGGATGACCGGGGTCGCGTGCACGTAAGCGTCGTTCTCAGCGAACTCGCCCTTCGCGCTGGAGCTGGCCGCAGCCGGAGCAGCGGCAGGTGCGGCTTTAGCTGGAGCTGGCGCGGCACTCGCTTCGGTTTTCGCTGCCGCAGCCGGGGCTGCGCCTTCGACCTCAAACACCATGATCAGGGAGCCGGTTTTCACCTTGTCGCCCGTGGCGATTTTGATCTCTTTGACCGTGCCTGCGAACGGCGCCGGAACTTCCATAGAAGCCTTGTCGCCTTCCACGGTGATCAGAGACTGTTCTGCCGTGACTTTGTCGCCTACGCTGACCATCACTTCGGTGACTTCGACTTCGTCGCCGCCGATGTCCGGGACGTTGACGTCTTTTGCGGCAGAACCCGTGCTGGCGGCGGCCGGAGCAGCGGCCGGCTGGCTAGCCTGTGCGGCTGGCGCAGCGCCTGCCACTTCAAACACCATGATCAGAGAGCCAGTTTTCACCTTGTCGCCCGTGGCGATCTTAATTTCTTTGACCGTGCCTGCGAACGGCGCCGGAACTTCCATAGAGGCTTTGTCGCCTTCCACGGTGATCAGAGACTGTTCCGCTTCAACGCTGTCGCCGACTTTTACCATCACTTCGGTCACTTCGACTTCATCGCCGCCGATGTCAGGCACTTCGACCTCTTTCACTGCGCTAGCCGCAGCCGGAGCGGCCTGAGCCGCTTCCGGCTGCGCTGCTGCCGGCGCCGGCGCTTCCGCCGCGCTGTCTGCCGAATCAAAGACCATGATCAGAGAACCGGTGGAGACTTTGTCGCCGACGGCAATCTTGATTTCTTTCACCACGCCCGCCTGAGGGGAAGGCACTTCCATGGAGGCCTTATCGCCTTCCACCGTAATCAGCGACTGCTCTGCTTCAACAGTGTCGCCGACTTTCACCATTACTTCGGTGACTTCAACTTCGTCCGAACCGATATCCGGAACATTGATTTCGATAGCCATGTAATCTTGCCCTCTTATGCCAGACGCGGGTTAACTTTCTCAGGGTCGATGTTGAATTTCTTAATGGCTTCAGCCACTTCAGAAGCTTCAACTTCGCCGCGTTTAGCCAGCTCGCCCAATGCGGCGACAACCACGTAAGACGCATCCACTTCGAAGTGGTGACGCAGGTTCTCACGGCTGTCAGAGCGACCGAAGCCGTCCGTCCCCAGAACGCGATAGTCGCTGGCCGGGATGTAAGTACGTACCTGCTCGGCGAACAGCTTCATGTAGTCGGTAGAAGCGACGGCTGGCGCTTCGCTCATCACCTGAGCGATGTACGGTACGCGCGGCGTTTCGGCCGGGTGCAGCATGTTCCAACGTTCGCAGTCCTGACCGTCGCGAGCCAGTTCGGTGAAGGAAGTCACGCTGTAGACGTCGGAACCGATGCCGTAGTCCTTGGACAGGATCACCGCAGCTTCGCGGACATGGCGCAGGATGGAGCCGGAGCCCAGCAGCTGTACCTTGCCTTTGCTGCCTTCTACCGTTTCCAGCTTGTAAATACCTTTGCGGATGCCGTCTTCGGCGCCCTGCGGCATAGCCGGCATGTGGTAGTTTTCGTTCAGCGTCGTAATGTAATAATAAACGTTCTCTTGCGCTTCGCCGTACATACGGTGCAGACCGTCATGCATGATGACAGCAACTTCGTAGGCGAAAGCCGGATCGTAGGAAATACAGTTAGGGATAGTCAGAGACTGAATGTGGCTGTGGCCATCTTCATGCTGCAAACCTTCGCCGTTCAGCGTAGTACGACCGGAGGTCCCTCCAATCAGGAAGCCGCGCGCCTGCTGGTCGCCAGCTGCCCAGCACAGGTCGCCGATACGCTGGAACCCGAACATGGAGTAGTAAATGTAGAACGGAATCATCGGCAGGTCGTTGGTGCTGTAGGACGTTGCCGCCGCCAGCCAGGACGCGCCGGCGCCCAGTTCGTTGATCCCTTCCTGCAGAATCTGACCTTTCTCGTCTTCTTTGTAGTACGCCACCTGCTCACGGTCCTGCGGGGTGTACTGCTGGCCGTTCGGGCTGTAGATACCGATCTGACGGAACAGACCTTCCATACCGAAGGTACGCGCTTCATCCGCGATGATCGGCACCAGACGATCTTTGATCGACTTATTCTTCAGCATCACGTTCAGGGCACGCACGAAAGCGATGGTGGTGGAGATCTCTTTGTTCTGCTCTTCCAGCAGCGGACCAAAGTCTTCCAGCGTCGGCAGATCCAAAGAACCGCTGAAGTTAGGCTGACGGGACGGCACGTAGCCTTCCAGCGCCTGACGACGTTCGTGCAGGTATTTGTACTCTTCAGAATCTTTGTCGAAGGTCAGCAGAGGCAGTTTTTCCAGCTCTTCGTCCTTGACCGGCACGTTGAAACGATCGCGGAAGTAGCGAACGCCTTCCATGTTGATCTTCTTGACCTGGTGAGCGATGTTCTTGCCTTCGGCCGCATCACCCATACCGTAACCCTTGATGGTATGCGCCAGAATAACGATCGGTTTGCCCTTGGTGTCCTGCGCTTTTTTCAGTGCGGCATAGACTTTCTTCGGATCGTGGCCGCCGCGGTTCAGCGCCCAGATTTCATCGTCGGTCCAGTCTTTGACCAGCTCTGCGGTTTCCGGATATTTACCGAAGAAGTGCTCACGCACGTAGGCGCCGTTTTTCGATTTGAAGGTCTGGTAGTCGCCATCCACGGTTTCGTTCATCAGCTGAATCAGCTTACCGCTGGTGTCTTTACGCAGCAGCTCATCCCAGCGACCGCCCCAGATGACCTTGATCACTTCCCAGCCAGCGCCGCCGAACACGCCTTCCAGCTCGTTGATGATCTTGCCGTTACCGGTAACCGGTCCGTCCAGACGCTGCAGGTTGCAGTTGATGACGAAGACTAGGTTATCCAGTTTTTCACGGGTGGCGATGGTGATGGCACCTTTAGATTCCGGCTCATCCATCTCACCGTCGCCCAGGAAGGCGTAGACAGTCTGTTTAGAGGTGTCTTTCAGACCACGGTGTTCCAGGTATTTGAGGAATTTGGCCTGGTAGATGGCGCCGATAGGCCCCAGCCCCATGGAAACGGTCGGAAACTGCCAGAATTCAGGCATCAGTTTCGGGTGCGGATAGGAAGACAGGCCGTGACCGTGTACTTCCTGACGGAAGTTATTCATCTGCTCTTCGGTCAGACGACCTTCGACAAATGCGCGAGCGTAGACGCCGGGGGAGATATGTCCCTGGAAGTAAACCAAATCGCCGCCATCCTGCGCGTTGCGTGCGCGGAAGAAGTGGTTGAAGCACACTTCGTAGAAGGTGGCGGAGGACTGATAGGACGCCATGTGGCCGCCCAGCTCCAAATCTTTCTTAGAAGCGCGCAGTACGGTCATGACCGCATTCCAACGTATCGTTGAACGAATACGGCGCTCCAGATCAAGGTTGCCCGGATAGGCAGGTTCGTCTTCAACGGCGATGCTGTTGATGTAACTGCTGCTTGCGCTGCCGGCAGCCGTTTTTACGCCGCCTTTACGTGCTTCACTCAGAACCTGATCAATCAGGAACTGCGCGCGCTCAACACCTTCTTCACGGATAACCGATTCGATCGCCTGCAGCCAGTCACGCGTTTCGATCGGATCCACGTCACTGTTCAAACGTTCTGACATGGTCTGTTCCTTATCTGTTTCTAATTCAGTTGAATTGTCTGGAGCCTGTCTTAATACACTCTGCGCCCATAGGGTTAAAAGCGCAGGAAGACAGGCTCATCGTCTCGTATTTCGCAAACGGCACCTCAATGAAAGCACCTAGTCCTTGCGTTGCTGGAGCCGACGCAATGAGCGCTCTCGCCGGCTGTGTTCCCGGTTCAGTTCCAGCAATATTTCCTCTATAAACGCCAGATGACGGTGTGAAGCTTCGCGCGCCTGCTCCGGCTCACGAGCGACTATCGCCTCAAAAATCCTGGCGCGATGACTACTCACCTTGGCCAGCACTTCGCGACTTAGGTAGAGCAATTCGAAATTCTGTCTTACGTTCTGTTCCAGCACAGGTCCCATGCATCGCAACAGATGCAGCAGGACCACGTTATGCGTCGCTTCCGTCACCGCGACCTGATAGTGCATAACGGCTTCTGATTCCGCGGCCAGATCGCCGGAATCACGCGCTTGTTCGATCAAAAGATGACATTCCCGAATGCGTTGCAAATCGGACTCAGTACCGCGCAACGCCGCGTAATAAGCGGCAATGCCTTCCAATGCGTGACGTGTTTCAAGAAGATCGAACTGTGATTCAGGATGATTGCTAAGCAGCTCGGCCAGCGGGTCGCTGACGCTATGCCACAAATTAGTCTGGACAAACGTGCCGCCGCCCTGACGGCGCAGCAACAGTCCTTTGCCTTCAAGTCGTTGAATGGCCTCTCTGAGAGAAGGACGTGATACCTCAAACTGTTTGGCGAGCTCACGTTCCGGAGGAAGTTTTTCACCAGGCCGCAAAGTCCCTTCCAGGATCAGAAACTCCAGTTGCTGTTCAATAACATCTGATAGTTTGGGCTGACGGATCTTGCTGTATGCCATGGCGAAATTGTCTCGGCGAATAGCGCGGAGTTAATTGGTAATACCAATTCAAAAAACGTGGCGTCAAAGTAACAAAGTATTCACCTTCTGTCTATATCATTACTATGACAATTGCCTATCGCTATAGTTTTTAACAACAAGATCTAAATAATAAGAAATTTAGCTAATAGATTTTTGGTATTACCAATATTTACCGTTCTACGCTGTAACTTTTCATGAACAGAACCCTAGCAGCTGACACGATTAAATCCTCCAAAACAGAATAAAAACCGCATTTATTGCATAACAATTTACGAAAAAAATAACATTGAACTATTCGCCTTCAAATTAAATGTTAAGCACTGCATGACAATGACAAGATAGAACCAACGGAAAATATCGGAAAGATAACGAGGAGTTTTCGATCCTGCTTTGAACCACACAACGAATAAATCAGTGCAATTATCGACGCCTATCACTATTCTCTGACCAACGGTAGTGGGAAGGTTATTTTCGCCTCTTCCTCGCCGTAAACTTAAAATAACACCAATGTAAAGCTGCCAGTGTTCTAGCTGGTGCTCTCAAGACTTTCATTTAGATAGGCAGAAGGTAAAGCTATGCAAAATCAACAAGACGGAACGCTAAAGCGTGGATTAAAAAACCGTCATATACAGTTGATTGCCCTCGGCGGTGCAGTGGGAACGGGACTGTTTCTCGGTATCGCACAGACAATCAAGATGGCGGGACCTTCGGTTCTCCTGGGCTACGCTATTGGCGGTATTATCGCGTTTTTCATCATGCGGCAGTTGGGAGAGATGTCGGTTGAGGAACCTGTCGCAGGATCTTTCAGCCACTTCGCCTATAAATATTGGGGTAACTTTGCCGGGTTCGCCTCAGGGTGGAACTATTGGGTGCTGTACGTTCTCGTGGCAATGGCCGAGCTCAGCGCCGTCGGCATCTACGTTCAGTATTGGTGGCCAGGTATTCCAACCTGGGTTTCCGCCGCCGTCTTTTTCATGGTCATCAACGCCATCAACCTCGCTAACGTGAAGATTTACGGAGAAATGGAGTTCTGGTTCGCCCTGATTAAGGTGGCCGCCATCATCGGCATGATCGCTTTTGGCGGCTGGCTGTTACTCAGCGGACAGGGTGGCCCCGAAGCCACGGTAACCAACCTGTGGAATCAAGGGGGGTTCTTCCCAAACGGGATCATGGGCCTGGTCATGGCGATGGCGGTTATCATGTTCTCCTTCGGCGGTCTGGAGCTAGTCGGCATCACCGCCGCTGAAGCGGATGATCCTGAAAAAAGCATTCCTCGCGCCACTAATCAGGTGATCTACCGCATCCTGATTTTCTATATCGGCTCTCTGACGATTCTGCTGTCACTGTACCCGTGGGGCAAAGTAGTCGAAGGCGGCAGTCCCTTCGTCATGATTTTCCATGAGCTGAACAGCGACGTGGTCGCGACGATCCTGAACATCGTGGTACTGACGGCCGCGCTTTCGGTCTATAACAGCTGCGTGTATTGCAACAGCCGCATGCTGTATGGCCTGTCTAAACAAGGTAATGGTCCCAAAGCGCTGAGCACGGTGGATGCGCGCGGCGTACCTGTCATCGCTATTGCTATTTCAGCGTTGGCGACAGCCTTCTGCGTACTGATCAACTATCTCATTCCCGGCAAAGCGTTGGAATTGCTGATGGCGCTGGTCGTCTCGGCTCTGGTCATCAACTGGGCCATGATCAGCTTGGCGCACATTAAATTTCGCCAGCATAAAGATCGTGAAGGCATAGAAACCAAATTCAAGGCGCTGCTTTACCCCTTCGGCAACTACCTGTGCTTACTGTTCATGGCAGGAATTCTGGTGATTATGGCCCTGACGCCGGGCATTCGTATTTCCGTCATCCTGATCCCATTCTGGTTAGCGGTGCTGGGATGCGGTTACTGGCTGAAGCAACGTAAGCAGGCTAAATAACGCTTTCGTGACTTTGATGCCGCCCAGCCCAAAGGGCGGCATCAATCAAGAGCTGTAGCGACAGAGAACAACAGTCGCTCTTTCTCCATTTCCTCTTACTCCCTTTCGGTTTTCCACTTTGTCAACCGCCAGCTATTTTGGTCCCAAGGCGCTTTAGGCTTTAGGCTTTAGGCTTTAGGCTTTAGGCTTTAGGCTTTAGGCTTTAGGCTGCAAGTCATATCAGCGCGCCGTAGATAGTCAATAGCGCCACCACCACGACAATTACCAGCGTCACCTTTTTCGCTAATTTCACGGCCGCGGCCGGCGTTGCCAAAGGATCAATGTGGGGCTCCCGCGCCAAAGAAAATTGAGCCAACCGGGTCAGCACCCAATACTGGGTACTGTGAAAATCCAGTAAGGCGGAGAACCAGGCGGGCAGCGCTTTTTCGCCGTGCCCCAGCAACGCATAAGCCGCCCCAGCCAACCGCACGGGGATCCAGTCCAGCCAATGCAATAATGTGTCAACACCAGAATTAGCTCGTTCCAACGGCGTGTGGTAACGAGCAAGCATTGTTTGATGCGCCCTCAGGCAGGCATAACCGACCAGTGCAATGGGTCCATAAGGTCCGGCGACCACAAACCAGAACAGCGGAGCCAGGTAATAGCGGAAATTAATCCACAACAAAGCGTTCTGTAGCTCCTTAAGCCTTTCCGATTCGCTGGCACCCACCGGTAAGCCATGAATCAGCGCCAACTCAGCAGACATCTGGCGTTCCGCATCCGCTTCACCGCGTTGAGCCGCCTGCAAATAACAGTGATAGTGCAGCCTCATTTCGCCCGCCCCTACGCAGAGCAGACCAATAATGACCCAAAGAATCAGCATCGGCAGGCCGAACAGCCAGCCGCTGACAACCCACATCAGCAGCGAGGTCATTGCCATACTCGCCAGCGACAAAAGCAGGGTTTGTATCAAAGACGGTGAAGACAGATGCCTCAGCCTTACCGCGAAATGGTGATCCAACTGCCAGCGCTCACCCTGTTTAAACAGACGTTCCCATCCCAAAACCAGCAACAACGTAAACAGCGTCATTAATTCGGACTCCCTTTGTAGCTCGCTATTCCTGCGCTAAATGTCGATATCGGTCCCAGTCGAAAGCAGGACCGGGATCGGTTTTACGACCCGGAGCAATATCGTTGTGACCGCAAATTCGGTTTGGCGTAATCGGGTAAGCCAGGCATAACAGCTGAGTGATCGACGCCAACTGACGGTATTGTTCATCAGTGAAAGGGAGCGTGTCGGTTCCTTCGAGTTCAATGCCGATAGAGAAATCATTACAGCGTTCGCGATCCTCAAATCTGGAGACGCCCGCATGCCAGGCTCGACGATCGAAGGACACATATTGCACGATGCTGCCATCGCGACGAATCAGGCAATGCGCCGAGACTCTCAGGTGACCGATCTCGGCGAAAAAAGGGTGACCCGACGCCTGTAGCCTTCCGGTAAACAATTGATCAATATAGGGACCGCCAAATTCTCCTGGCGGCAGGCTGATATTGTGGATGACCAGCAACGAGGGAACGTCGCCCTCGGGCCGTTCATCGCAATGTGGGGATGGGACCCGAGCCACATCGGTTAGCCATCCATCTATCAATTCCATTCACCAGCTCCCGTTAACCTGTTGTTTTGTGCGAATGCCTATGCGTCTCAAGCTGCTTGCACAGACCAAAGCGTAGCATGTTTACCCTACTCATCATTCACTCGCTATGCGGCTTAAAATGTGAGTGAAACATTTCTCTGCGTTCAACGCTTATCGCTAGCATACCGCTTAGCGCCACCTTCTCGCTGCGACAAATCCAGAAATCGGAAACCGTCAGGCAAAAAAATGGACGCTGGCTGCAACCAATCAAACAGTTTGCGAGGCTGATTCCAAACGGGTTTATCGCCTGTCGCCGACATTCATGACATCCCTTATGCTGCCACCATCCGCCACATCAAGGATTGAAATCATGTTACAGCAAGGATTTACGCTGATTGAGCTGATGGTAGTGATCGTCATCATTGCCGTACTAAGCGCCCTGGGGATTCCGGCCTATCAAGGATACCTGCAAAAAGCGGCCATGACCGACATGCTGCAAACGGCAGCCTCCTACAAAATGGCCGTCGATCTCTGTGGACTGAGCAACGCCGATCTGGCCCTTTGCAATGCGGGCAATCAAGGCATTCCCGCGGGAACAACCACACGTTATATCAGTCAGGTTACCGTTTCTCGAGGCGCCATCACTTTGACAGGCCAATCCTCATTGCAGGGACTCAGTGTGGTTATCACGCCGACGTTGGAGCCTCAGACAGGATCGTTGAGCTGGACCAAAAACTGCCAGGCGGAAGCCGGCGCCGACATGCTCAAGCAGGCCTGTCTTGACGTTTTCCGTCTGGATGATGCCTCTAGTGCCGCAGGGTGATCTCATGACGCCACAAATACTTAGCGATGAACTCAGCGTATTGTGCCAGCGATATCACGCTTTACTACTGGCCATAGATGAACAGTCCATCACCGTTGCTGTCGGCGGTACTCCTTCCGCCGAAATGCTGACGGCGTTGAAATTCGCCAGCAATCGTCGGGTAGTGATCGAAAAATGGCCTGCGGCCAGACTGGAGAAACAGCTTGTCCCGCCGCAAAGCGCTATGGAGAAAACCTCAACCTATCAGCCCACATCTGAGGTCGAAGTACAGGAGGATATTCCGGTGGTCAGATTCATTAACCAGACGCTGAATTCAGCGATTCAAAGACGGGCCTCGGATATCCACTTCGAGCCGATGACGATGCACTGTCGGATACGGCTGCGCATTGACGGGGTGTTGCAGGAAGTACCTTCAGCACCTGATGAACTGACGCCCCGACTTATCGCTCGGCTTAAGATCATGGGAAAGCTGGATATCGCTGAACGGCGTCTACCTCAGGACGGCCAATTCACCCTGCAGCTCGACCAGGAACGTTATTCATTACGTATCGCCACGCTTCCAATACACACAGGCGAGAAGGTCGTACTGCGGGTGTTACAAACACAACAACAGGCGCTAACGCTGGACACCCTTGGACTTTCCACACGCGCATTACGGCTATTCAAACAGGTTCTGCGCCTGCCTCAAGGCATGATTCTGGTGACCGGCCCGACGGGGAGCGGTAAAACGTTTACGTTGTACAGCGCCGTACGTTGGCTCAATAGTACCAGCCGTAATATTTGCAGCGTGGAAGATCCGGTGGAAATCCCGTTGGAAGGGATCAATCAAACCGCCGTCAACGCCAAAAGTCGCTTGGACTTCAGCCGAGTGCTGAGAGCTCTACTGCGTCAAGATCCTGACGTCATCATGATAGGAGAGATTCGCGATTCTGAAACGGCGGATATTGCCGTCAAAGCAGCGCAAACCGGTCACTTGGTTCTATCCACGCTGCACACCAACTCCGCCAGCGAAACCATCACACGGCTGAGGCATCTTGGCGTTCCCGGCTATCTGCTCGCCTCGGCGCTTAAACTCATCATTGCTCAGCGTTTGGTTCGCAAGCTGTGTCCTCACTGTCGAGAGCCGGTGCCTTCTAAACCCGTATTGCCCCACTCGTCCTGGTCAGGTCCCCTGCGGCAATGGCGCCCACAGGGCTGCAACCACTGTTTTTCCGGCTATTACGGCCGAGTCGCGATTTACGACCTGCTCGCCTTTTCCCCTGAACTACAGCAAACGCTGTCGGATGACGGGAAAATCTCCTGCGAAAATCCGCATGACCAGAATTTCCACCTTAATTCGCTATTTAACGCCGGTCTGACGTTGGTCAACGAAGGCATCACATCCCTAGATGAAGTGTTTCGGGTTGTGGGAGACGGTATGGAGGAGGAAGACTGAGATGGCGATGCAAAAACTTTATGACTGGCAGGCTCTGAGTGGGAACGGCGAGCTTTGTTGCGGCGAACTTATTGCTACCCAACGCCAACAGGTGTACGACCATCTGCTTGAACTGGGTTATCAACCTCTTAACCTGAAGGTCCGGCAATACCTGACCCGCTATGCCTGGCGCAGTACGCAATTGACCGCCGTCATTCACCAGCTCGGTTCGCTATTGCAGGCCGGGCTTCCACTGCTGGAATCACTAAACCTCATGGCGCGGCAGCATGATAAACCAGCGTGGCGATGCGTCTTACACTCCGTCGGCCGACAGGTAGCACAGGGGATGACGCTTGCGGAGGCGCTTCGACACCATCCTCATATATTTCCGCCTATGTATTGCTCGCTGATTGCCGCCGGCGAACTGACCGGCAAGCTGGGTGACTGCTGCCAGCGCCTCGCCGCCTATCAGGAGGCTCGCCACCAGTTAGCGCATAAAGTCGCCAAAGCGCTACGCTATCCCCTCTTCGTTTCCGCCGCCGTGCTAATGGTGAGCACACTGATGATTACCTTAGTCCTGCCTGAGTTTGGCCGACTTTACGCCTCGTTTAACGCCCCGCTTCCCGTGCTCACGCAGACCTTGCTGACGTTTTCGGAACAGTGCGTGCTTAACGGGGCTGAATTCGTGGCATCAAGCATCGTGCTCGCGGCAGCCTACGGCTGGCTGCGCAAAGCTTATCCGTATTGGCGGCACAGAGAACAACGCCTATGGCTCAGAGCGCCGGGTATTGCCACACTTATTCGCGGACGTTGTCTCAGCCAGATTTTCCATACGCTGGCGATGACTCATGGTGCTGGCCTGCCGCTCCCGGCCGGGCTAAGCGCCGCCGCGACGCTCGGACACCCACTCTATCAGTTGGCATTGAAAGAGATACAGAGCCTCATCGAGCGCGGTATACCGCTCAGTCAGGCGGTAGAACGCTCACCGCTGTTTCCTGCGCCCTGTCCACAGTTGATTAGAGTCGGAGAAGAAACCGGCGCATTAGCGCAGCTGTTCACGCAATTAGCCGACTGGCATGAAAAAAGTACGCAGCAGTTTGCGGAAAAGCTGCCCCATACGCTGGAGCCGTTACTGATGGGCACGGTGGGATTGATTGTCGGTACGCTGGTGATAGCCATGTATCTGCCCATTTTCCAACTGGGCCACGTACTGACGGGAGCGTGATCCCGTCAGTTGAGTAAGCGTAGAGCTATACGTTGAAGATACGGTTTTCCTGCTCGGCGACGCGGATAAACGTTGTGCGTTTGGTCAGTTCTTTTAGGCGTGAAGCACCGACGTAAGTGCAGGCGGATCGCAGGCCGCCGAGAATATCGCGAATGGTGTATTCCACCGGACCTCGCAGCGGAAGCTTGACGGTTTTACCTTCCGCAGCCCGATAACCGGCTACGCCGCCAACATGGCGCTCCATCGCAGATGCCGAACTCATGCCGTAAAACAGCATCATTTTCTGGCCGTTTTCTTCTGCGATAGTTCCTTCACACTCATCGTGTGCCGCTAGCATCCCACCCAGCATCACAAAATCAGCGCCACCACCGAAGGCTTTGGCGACGTCGCCCGGTACTGAGCAGCCGCCATCGCTGACAATCTGTCCGCCCAGTCCATGCGCTGCATCGGCACATTCGATCACCGCCGACAGCTGTGGATAGCCTACGCCCGTTTTAAGCCGGGTGGTGCAAACGGAACCAGGACCAATACCGACCTTGATGATGTCTGCACCAGAAAGAATCAGCTCCTCAACCATTTCGCCGGTAACCACATTCCCCGCGCAAATAACCTTATCCGGGCAAGCTTCACGCGCTTTCTGCACAAAGGCGACAAAATGTTCGGAATAGCCGTTGGCGACGTCGATGCAGATAAATTTCAGCGCAGGCGACAAGGCCAGAATCTGCTTTAGCTTGGTAAAATCGTCGCTTGACGTCCCCGTAGAGACCAAAACATGGCGCAATACTTCTTCCGACGACTGCGCGACAAACTGCTGCCACTGCTCAACGGAGTAATGCTTATGAACGGCAGTCAACACGCCGAACGCAGATAATGCCTGAGCCATGCGAAAAGTGCCGACCGTATCCATGTTGGCCGCAATCACCGGCACGCCTGACCAACGGCAGGCCGCATGCATAAAGGTAAAATCGCGCGCTAATTCAACTTCCGATCGACTCTTCAGGGTGGAGCGTTTGGGACGAATGAGAACGTCTTTAAAGCCTAACTTTAAATCTTCTTCAATACGCATGAGGAGGTGTCCTGATAAGTGACGAAGACCATCGGGGGAGACAGTCGGTATGCTTTAGAACCCTATCCAGTAGCCTAATCATACGCGCGAATAATCCTGCGGCAAGACTGCGAATTTACGTTTATTTAGGCTAGAATCCCGTAAATTTACCCGGTAATTTTGCAGATCGATACCATGGCATACATCGTAGCGCTCACAGGCGGTATCGGCAGCGGCAAAAGCACCGTCGCTGAAGGTTTCGCCCAGCAAGGCATCACCATCATCGATGCCGACATCATCGCCCGTCAGGTCGTTGAACCTGGAACGCCAGCGTTGTTCGCTATCGCAAAACGCTTCGGCCCCGAGATACTTAACGCCGACGATACGCTCAACCGCTCCGCCCTACGGGCAAAGATTTTTTCCAGTGAACGTGAGAAAGAGTGGCTCAACCAACTGCTGCATCCGTTGATCCACGCGGAAACACGGCGCCAGTTGCTCACCGCCCCCGGTCCTTACGTGATGTGGGTGATCCCCCTGCTGATTGAAAACAGTCTGCAATCGCAGGCGCAGCGTATTCTGGTCGTGGACGTCACCCCGGAAATTCAGTTACAGCGCACGTTGGCAAGGGATGGAGTTTCTCTCCAGCAAGCGCAAAAAATTCTGTCTGCACAAGCCACGCGAGAACAGCGTCTGGCTTATGCCGACGACATCATCGACAATAGCCACAGCCAGAGCGACCTTGCCCCACAAATTGCCATGCTGCATCAGCGCTATCTCGAGCTGGCGGCATTCGCAGAAGACAGGATGACAAAATAATGAGTGATGCTTCCTTAACCCTATTATTTGAATATCCGCTGAATGAGAAAACGCGGACCTGGCTACGTCTAGAGTTTCTGCTCAAACAGATGCATGACAACCAGACACTGGAGCACATCGGTGATGCGCTGAGCTTTTTCCGCGCCGTCACCGACCTGTTGGATATACTGGAACGCGGAGACGTGCGTCCCGACTTGATGAAAGAACTGGAACGCCAGCAGCAAAAGTTAGCGCAATGGGAAGACGTCCCTGGCGTCGACCAGTCACGGATTGATGCCTTTCGTCAGCAGTTACGCCATCAGGCCAGTCAACTGATGATTGCCCCGCGTATGGGCCAGAGCCTGCGTGAAGATCGCCTTATTGGCATGGTGCGCCAACGGCTGAGCATTCCTGGGGGATGCTGTAACTTCGACTTGCCGACGCTGCATACCTGGTTGCATCAACCTGCGGCGTACCGAAACCGGCAGGTCAGCGCCTGGCTCGACAGTGTCGCGCCGTTTGAACAAACGCTGGGGATGATCCTGGATCTCATTCGCAATTCGGCGATCTTCCGTCCACAAATCAGCCTGAAAGGCTTCTATCAGGACAATGCCGCCGATGCCGATCTGCTGCGCATACTGATCGCGCAGGAGCATCAGCTCTACCTACAAATTTCTGGCCACAAGAGCCGTTATGCGATTCGCTTTATGCCGCTGGACAGCGAGCATGGACAAGTGCCCGACCGCCTGACGTTCGAACTGGCTTGCTGTTAGGAGTTAACAAGATGAGCAACGATATCACCACCGTAAAATGTCCGACCTGCGCCAAACCTGTAGTGTGGGGAGAACAAAGTCCTTACCGCCCCTTCTGCAGCAAACGCTGCCAGCTGATCGATCTCGGGGAATGGGCCGAAGAAGAAAAACGCATTCCCAGTAATGAGGCGATGACTGACAGCGAAAACTGGAGCGAAACAAAGTATTAACCGGTGGTGTTACGCCGACTGTTTTAGCCAGCGGATCATCTCGGCGTTCGCTGGCGGAAATTCCTCTTCTTTGAGTTCATCGACGGTCAGCCAACGCGACGGCTGACCTTCCCGTCCGTAGGGCTCCCCCTGCCAATGCTCCACCAGAAAAAAATGCAGCGTGATAAGCCGATCGCCCGCGGAGAATGTTTTATCCGTCAGCGCCTGAGGATCGCGCGCTTCAATTCCCGTTTCCTCACGCAATTCACGAATCAACGCCTGCTCTGGCGTCTCTCCCGCTTCAACTTTCCCCCCCGGGAACTCCCATTTACCGGCCATGTGCGAGCCAGCCTGGCGACAAGCGATAAAAAACTGTCGCTGGGCGTTACGAATGATGCCTACCGCGACTGACAAAGGTTTTTGCGTCATAAGCCTTTTCCCCACGTAAAAGGCGGTCAATGACCGCCTTTATCTTTATCGATAATGTTATTCAGCCTAATGAAGACTAATTCTGGATACGTCCGTGGCACTGTTTGTATTTCTTGCCCGAACCGCAAGGGCAAGGATCGTTACGGCCGATTTTGCGCTCAGATGAACCACCCACGACCGGAGCGGCAGCCACTTCACTTTGGTGGCTCAGCTGCTGCTGGCTCGCCAGACGTTCGGCTTCCTCGCGACGCTGCTGTTCCAGCGCTTCGATCTCTTCCGGCATACGAACCTGAACTTTGCTCAGCGTGCTGATGACTTCATATTTCAGCGCTTCCAGCATCGCGGCGAACATGGAGAACGACTCACGCTTGTACTCCTGCTTCGGATCTTTCTGCGCATAGCCGCGCAGATGGATGCCCTGACGCAGATAGTCCATCGCCGCCAGATGCTCTTTCCACAGAGAGTCCAGCGTCTGCAGCATGACGCCTTTTTCGAAGTTGCGCATGACATCAACGCCCACGACCTCTTCTTTACGGGCGTAAACTTCCATCGCCTGCTCGTGGATACGTTCACGCAGCGTTTCTTCGTGCAGCTGAGGCTCTTTTTCCAGCCACTCTGCAATCGGCATTTCCAGATCGAAATCGTTTTTCAGACGCTGTTCCAGACCGTCGATATCCCACATTTCTTCCAGAGACTGCGGCGGAATATGGTTATCGATCGTCGCTTTAAACACATCGTCACGAATACTGTTGATTGTTTCGCTGATATCAACGGAGTTCAGCAGTTCATTACGTTGCGTGTAGATAGCACGGCGCTGGTCGTTCGCGACATCATCATATTCCAGCAGCTGCTTACGAATATCGAAGTTACGGTTTTCCACCTTACGCTGTGCATTGGCAATCGCCTTGGTCACCCAAGGATGTTCGATGGCTTCGCCTTCCTTCATCCCCAGCTTACGCATCATATTGGACACGCGGTCAGAGGCGAAGATACGCATCAGAGCATCTTCCATTGAAAGGTAGAAGCGGGAAGAACCGGCATCCCCCTGACGACCGGAACGGCCACGCAGCTGGTTGTCGATACGACGCGATTCATGACGCTCGGTGCCGATGATATGCAAACCGCCCGAAGCCAGCACTGCGTCGTGACGCAGCTGCCAATCTGCTTTGATAGCGGCGATTTGCTCGTCTGTCGGGGCTTCAAGCTGGGCGATTTCGGTCTGCCAGCTGCCGCCCAGCACGATATCGGTACCACGACCTGCCATGTTAGTCGCGATGGTCACCGCGCCCGGACGACCAGCCTGTGCGACGATATCCGCTTCCATGGCATGGAACTTGGCGTTAAGAACGTTGTGTTTGACTCCAGCGCGAGTCAACGCGTCAGAGACGACTTCCGATTTCTCAATCGAGATCGTCCCCACCAGCACCGGCTGGCCATTCGCCGTGCGCTCCCTAATATCTTCGATGATAGCGTCGATCTTTTCCCGCTCGGTCATGTACACCAAATCGGGCAAATCTTTACGGATCATCGGACGGTTCGTCGGTACGACAATGGTATCCAGTTTATAGATAGAGCTGAATTCGAAGGCTTCGGTATCCGCAGTCCCGGTCATCCCCGCCAGTTTTTCGTACAAACGGAAGTAATTCTGGAAGGTGATGGAGGCCAGCGTCTGATTTTCGTTGTTGATTGTAACGTGCTCTTTCGCCTCAACAGCCTGATGCAGGCCGTCAGACCAGCGACGTCCCTGCATGGTACGGCCGGTATGCTCATCGACAATGATGACTTCACCGTCTTTAACGATGTAGTCGACGTCGCGCGTGAACAGAACATGCGCTCGCAGGCCTGCGGTAACGTGATGCATCAGCATAATGTTGGAAGGCGAGTACAGAGATTCGCCTTCATCCATAATGCCTTCTTTCACCAGCAGCTCTTCGATTTTCACCAGACCGCGTTCGGTCAGGTTGACCTGACGGGATTTCTCATCCACGGAGAAGTGGCCTTCGCCCTGGAACGTGTCAGAATCTTCTTTTTCCTGACGGATCAGCAACGGGATGATTTTATTGACGCGAATGTACATCTCGGAGCTGTCTTCTGCAGGTCCAGAAATGATCAGCGGGGTACGCGCTTCATCGATCAGAATGGAGTCGACTTCATCCACCAAGGCGTAGAACAGCGGGCGCTGAACGCGCTCTTCCGGACTGAACGCCATGTTATCGCGCAGGTAGTCGAAACCGTATTCGTTGTTGGTACCGTAGGTGATATCGGCCGCATAGGCTTCGCGTTTTGCTGGCGCAGGCATGCCTGGCAGGTTGATACCCACCGTTAGACCGAGAAACTCGAACAACGGCCGATTGTTCTCGGCATCACGCTGCGCCAGGTAGTCGTTCACTGTCACAACATGCACGCCGCGACCGGTTAGGCCATTCAGATAGGCCGGCAGCGTCGCCGTCAGCGTTTTACCTTCACCGGTACGCATTTCGGCGATGCAGCGCTCATTCAGAACCATACCCCCCAACATCTGGACATCGAAGTGGCGCATACCGAAAACACGCTTACTCGCTTCACGCACGACGGCAAAGGCTTCCGGCAACAGCGCTTCCAGCGTTTCCCCTTGCTTGATACGCTCGCGGAACTCCTGCGTCTTGGCCTTCAGCTCGTCATCAGACAGCTTTTCCATAGCCGGTTCGAGCTTGGCAATCACATCTACAGTTTTACGCATACGGCGTAAGGTACGGTCATTACGGCTACCGAAAACTTTGGTTAACAGTTTCACTAACATAATAATTTTAATCTCTACAATGCCACCGTATCTACCGTGGCATAACATCAGAAAACCAGGTTAACTCACCCGGCTATTGCGCGTGTTAACAGAAAAAAAGATTAGTTAAGCGGTCCGGCGCGTATCCCCAGCGTTTGGGCGAGCCAGATGCCTGAATGATGAAAAAGCGTGGATACTACGGAGAAGTAGGTGGTTACATCCTGCGCGGGCACTCTATTTTCCTGGGTCAGCAGCGCGTGGAGTGTTGCGATCAGGATTTGATGCTGTGCGGGCGAGGCGACGACCGCTTCAGACACCGTAGAAGGCTGTGGTGCAGTGAGTGCGAACGACAGGTGCCGGATGACGGTGCGAATGGCATGCTGATGCCAATAATCAATGCCGACGGATGAACGTCGATGAGCATCTTTCAATGCCACCAGATCGGTCAGGCTAAAGGCAGAAACATTGTGGCGACTGATAGCCGAAGTCGACAGCGACGGTGCATTTTGGGATTCGCACAGACTGACGGGCAGACCGAAACCAGCCGCGACCATCCCCAGCAGGAGATGCGGCCAAAAATAACGTCTGCCAAATTGTCGCCAACGATTTAGAATACCAATCACAAGTTTACTGTCCGTCGGAGCCTGCGTTATGCGTGATAGTCGTCCACAATCACTAGAATCTTTTTTTGATAGCGCATCGGAAACCGGAGGCGCGCTGCGGGATATTCAGCAGCGCGCAGCCGCGCTGGTAAAGCTTAATCGCGCTGTTTGCGCACTATTGCCGGCACAAATGCACCCTTGGTGCCGCGTGGCGAATTATCGACGCAGCCTGCTGGTGCTGGAAACCGCGAATGCCAGTTGGATGATGCGGCTACGTTATGAACAGCCCGCATTACTCTCCGCATTGCGCGCTCAAATACTACCATCATTAGCCGCGATCGACATCCGGATTAATCCTTCGCTGGCAGCTAAAGCGCATCAAAATAATAAGCCGTCGGGAACCACCGCCGGCCTTGACGCTAAGGACACGCCGAAGCAACGTTCGCTAAGTCCGCAGAGTGCAGAAATTTTGAATGGATTAGCGGAAAACAGCCCGGAAAGGTTACAGCGGATATTAAAAAGACTGGCTTCACTGGCCGGAGAGAAAACCAGTGATAACCAGTCATAAAAATGACAAGTTGTTGCTCTGACTTGTCAGGCGAGTACCGTGGAAGGCGCTTTAAACGCCAGCGGCATTTCCGCCTCATCTTCAAAGGTCACGTATTCCCACGCTTCCTGTTTCGCCAGCACAGCCTGCAGCAATTTGTTGTTCAGCGCATGGCCCGACTTGAATGCCGTGAAGGCACCAATGATGTTATGGCCGCACATAAACAGGTCTCCGATGGCATCCAGCATTTTGTGACGAACGAATTCATCCTCAAAACGCAGGCCGTCATCATTCAGCACGCGGTAGTCGTCAACGACGATTGCGCAGTCAAAGCTGCCGCCCAGGCACAGGCCACGGGACTGGAGATATTCAATATCTCGCATGAAGCCGAAGGTCCGCGCACGGCTGATTTGACGGACGAAAGCGTCTGCGGAGAACTCTAGCTTGTAGCGCTGTGCGCCAGAGTCGATCGCCGGGTGGTTGAAGTCGATGGTGAAGTCCAGATTGAAACCATTATAAGGCTTCAGTTCCGCCCACTTGTCGCCATCTTCTACGCGCACGCTGTCTCTGATCCGAACGAACTTCTTAGCACAGTTCAGCTCTTCAATGCCGGCGTCGAGCAACAGGTAAACGAACGGACTGGCGCTACCGTCCATAATGGGGATTTCGGGAGAATCGACTTCGATCATCACGTTGTCGATGCCCAATCCTGCCAGCGCGGCGTTCAAATGTTCCACGGTCGAAATTCGCACGTCATGCTCATTGACCAGGCAAGTACAGAGCATGGTATCACGCACGGATTTGGCATCAGCCGGAAAATCAACCGGTGGATTCAAGTCAGTGCGACGATAGATGACCCCGGTATTTGCCGGTGCAGGACGCATGGTCAGGGTGACTTTTTTGCCGGTATGCAAACCGACCCCTGTCGCCTGTACGATACGTTTTAATGTACGTTGTTTGATCATCGTATTATCTCGCATTTAATCCGAACCAACGGCCTTAGTCTATACCAAGGCCGGCGGCACAGTTTAGCACAAAGAGCGGAGATTCCAACCAAGCGGCCGGTTAATCGGCCTGCTTGCGCAGGAACGCCGGGATATCCAGGTAATCCGGCTCTTTATTAGGCTGCGTGTTCTGGTCGTTGACGACCTTGGCGGCAGCCGGTTTTTCCTGCGGCAGAGGCGACATGCCATGCTGCTGGTAACGGTGGTCCATTACCGGCTGGCTGATCTGCTTGTTGGTCACCAGCGTAATTTCCGGACGTTTGTCCATGCCGATGCCTGTCGCCACCACGGTGACGCGCAGTTCATCGTTCATTTCCGGGTCCAGAGACGTACCGATAACCACGGTCGCGTTGTCGGACGCGAAAGCACGAATCGTGTTACCGACCGTTTCGAACTCATCCAGACGCAGGTCGAAGCCCGCCGTGATGTTGACTAGAACGCCACGGGCACCGGACAGGTCGATATCTTCCAGCAGCGGGCTGGAGATCGCCATTTCGGCCGCTTCTTCCGCACGGTCTTCGCCACGCGCCACGCCGGAGCCCATCATGGCATAGCCCATTTCGGACATCACGGTGCGAACGTCCGCGAAGTCGACGTTCATCAACCCAGGACGGGTAATCAGTTCAGCGATACCCTGAACCGCGCCTTTCAGCACGTCGTTGGCTGCGCCGAACGCGTCCAGCAGAGAGATACCGCGCCCCAGGACTTTCAGCAGTTTGTCGTTCGGGATGGTAATCAGGGAATCCACGTGCTTAGACAGCTCCGCGATGCCTTGTTCCGCAAACGCCATGCGTTTTTTGCCTTCGAAGTTAAACGGTTTGGTCACGACGGCAACGGTAAGAATGCCGAGATCTTTAGCTACTTCGGCCACGACCGGGGCAGCGCCCGTACCTGTACCACCGCCCATACCGGCTGCGATAAATACCATATCGGCGCCTTCGAGAGACGCGCGCAACGCTTCGCGGTCTTCTTCAGCAGAGTTACGGCCGACTTCCGGGTTAGCCCCAGCGCCGAGACCTTTGGTGATACCGCTACCGATCTGGATAGTCTGCCCCACCGCGGTTTTGCGCAGTGCTTGTGCATCCGTATTGACCGCAAAGAACTCCACGCCTTCAATGCGTTCACGCACCATATGCTCGACCGCGTTACCGCCGCCGCCACCGACGCCGATGACTTTAATCACCGCGTCGTTGGTTAATTCCATAGGTTCAAACATAGTTTCTCTCCGTCTTGTGCCTGTGTTACTTCGAGATCAAAAAAGCTGTGCCAGGATCTCTTTTGATAACCGTTAAAATTCTTTTCTCAGCCAGCTGTTCAGGCGTTTAAACCAATGGCTCACTGAGGCGCGTTTTTCAACTTCATGCTCACCGTTCAGGTGAGATTCTTTACCGTAGTGCAGCAACCCTACTGCCGTAGAGTAGTAAGGCTCCTGCGCATAATCCGTCAGGCCTGTGATGTTCAGCGGTTGCCCGATACGAACCTGAGTATGGAACACTCGCTGGGCGCATGCGGCCAGGCCGTCAATTTGTGCGGCTCCTCCCGTCAGCACAATACCGGCCGCCAGGTGATGCTTGACGCCCTGCTGACGCAACTGCTCCTGTAACTGCAATAGCTCGTCGTTCACCAGATTCAGCAGCTCGGTGTAACGCGGCTCAATGACCTCAGCCAACGTCTGACGCTGCAGACTGCGCGGCGGACGACCGCCCACGCTGGGAACTTCAACCGCTTCGTCTTTGCTCACGATAGAGCCCAGCGCGCAGCCGTAACGAACTTTGATCGCCTCGGCGTCCGTAGGCGGCGTGCCGAAAGCGTAAGCGATATCGCTGGTGACCACGTTACCGGCGTATGGGATCACCTTGGTGTGGCGCAGCGCGCCACCGGTGTAGACCGCCATATCCATGGTGCCGCCGCCGATATCGACGACACAGACGCCCAGTTCGCGTTCGTCTTCCGTCAGTACTGCATAGCTGGATGCCAGTCCGGCGAAAATCAGTTGGTCGACCTTCAGACCGCAGCGTTCAACCGCTTTGACGATGTTCTTCGCCATATCGTTGTGGCAGGTGATCAAATGTACTTTCGCCTGCATGCGCACGCCGGACAGCCCTACCGGATTCTTGATACCTTCCTGATAGTCAATCGCATACTCCTGCGGAATGACGTGCAGGATGCGATGCTCATCGCGAACGCGAACGGATTTCGCCGTGTGAACAACGCTTTCCACGTCGTCCAGCGTCACTTCTTCTTCGGAGATCGGCACCATACCGATCTCGTTCTGGCAGCTGATATGTTTGCCGGACAGCGCCAGATAAACCGATGAAATCTGGCAGTCCGCCATCAGTTCGGCCTGGTCGATGGCGCGCTGTACGCATTTCACCACCGACTCCAGGTCGTTCACTCCGCCTTTATCCATACCCCGTGACGGGCAGCTACCCACACCGATAATATTGATCATGCCATCGGGCAGAACTTCCCCTACCAGCGCAGCCACTTTTGCTGTACCGATTTCCAGCCCAACTACCAGTTTTCTGTCCGTCGACTTGATCATTGCTGTTTAGCCTGTGCCTGATTCTGTTGCTGATTACCGTTTTGGTGACGATCAATGTCTTCTTGCCGATCGATAAACGCCGGCCCCCAACCTATCGCCGCGCCTGAGTCGTAACGCAGATCCACATAATTGATCCGCTTGTTTCCTTCCTTCGCCTGCTGTTGAAGAAGCGGATATAACTCAATAAATCGCGCCAGACGGCGAGCCTGATCGTCGCGTCCCAACTGCAGGCCGATATCGTCTTCCAGACCGACCTGCCAGGAATGGCGCGCGGTCATCGCAACCATTTTCAGCTGAAACTTGCCGGCGCTCAGTATCTGGTTAATGTTTCGATACCCTTCCAGCACGTCGGCTTCGCTGCCTTCCGGCCCGTACAGCATCGGCATCTTCTTATTACCGATACGTTCCGCCGGTACGCTGAACGCGTTTCCATCGCTGTCTACCATCAACTGGTCATTCCAACGTGCGAAGGGCACGTATTCAACCAGATGAATCTTTAATTCGTCCGGCCACTGCTTGCGCACGCTGGCCTGTTTAATCCACGGCAGTCGTTCAATCTGCTGCTGGATAATGTTGACGTCCTGCGTCATAAACGTCCCCGGAGCCCCGAGCGACAGTATCGCCTGGCGAATATCGTCATTAGTGGTGTAGGTTCTTTCCCCCGTCACCACCAGCCGAGACAGCGGCAGTCGGCTGGCGTCTTTCATCCACCCCACCACCATCCAACTGCCCCAAGCAATGGTGCCCACCACCATCAGCAGGAAAATCATGCCCGCCAGTTGGCCGCCGTTGCTGCGATGCGCGCCGTTCGATTCGGGCTCGCGTCCGCGTGTGTTAAGCGCCGCTTGCGACATATCAGCTCGCCAGCTCCAAAATACGTGTCACCAATTGTGGAAAGGTCAGGCCATGCTGTTTGGCGGCCATCGGTACCAGGCTGTGCTCAGTCATCCCCGGCGAGGTATTCACCTCTAGCAGGTAGAATTTACCGTCGTCATCCATCATCACATCAACCCGTCCCCAACCGCTGCAGTCCAGCGCGCGGTAGGCCGCCTGCGAGAGAGAAGCCAATTCGCTTTCCTGTTCCGCAGTCAGACCGCTAGGGCAAAAATAACGGGTATCATGCGACTCGTACTTCGCCTGATAATCGTAAAACGTGCCTGTCGCCTGAATGCGGATCGATGGCAAGGTTTCGTTACCGAGAATAGCCACCGTAAACTCCGGGCCGCTCAACCACTTCTCCACCATCACATTTTCGTCATGATGTAAGGCCGCTTCCAACGCCGCAGGTAAGGCTTCAGCCTGTTCGACTTTGCTCATTCCGACGCTGGAACCTTCCCGACTAGGCTTGACAATCAATGGCATACCGAGAGGTTCCAATAACTTTAGCAAACCAGATGGATTACTGCGCTGAAACTGATGCCGATTCAGCACGATATAAGGCGCGACCGGTAAATTTGACGCCTGCCAAATCTGTTTGGTGCGGCACTTATCCATCGTCAGCGCCGACGCCATCACGCCGCTACCGGTATAAGGCAGTCCCAGTTGCTCCAGCGCGCCCTGCATCGAACCGTCTTCACCGCCACGCCCGTGCAGCGCGATAAATATCCGGGTAAAACCTTGTTCCTTGAGGTGACTGACCGGGAAATCGCGGGGATCCACCGCGACCGCGTCGATCCCCGCGTCCCGCAGCCCGGCCAGCACGGCCCGCCCCGAGAGCAGTGACACTTCGCGCTCCGCGGATGAACCGCCCAGCAATACCGCCACTTTATCAGTCATCTCATCTCACCCTTTCGCCTGCGGCTGCAGGCGGGAATCCGCCAGCCTGCGGGCCAGTTTGCCGATATTACCTGCGCCCTGAACCATCACGAGGTCACCATCTTGCAGCGCCGGCGCCAACAATTCAGGCAAAGTCTCTATATCAGGTACAAAAATCGGATCAATCTTACCCCTTCCGCGAATTGTGCGACATAAAGAGCGGCTATCTGCCCCTGGGATAGGCATTTCTCCTGCCGAATAAACGTCCAGCATCAATAAAACGTCCACCTGAGACAACACGTGCGCGAAGTCGTCGTACAGATCCCGCGTGCGCGTATAGCGGTGAGGCTGGAAAATCATCACCAGCCGTTTTTCCGGCCAGCCCGCCCGCGCCGCTTTAATCGTGGCGTCCACCTCCGTGGGATGATGACCGTAGTCATCCACCAGCATGACCGCACCGCTTTTACCGTTTACCGACTCCAGCGGGTATTCGCCCAGGAAGTCGAAACGACGGCCAGTGCCTTCGAAACGTTCCAGCGCGCGCAGGATTGCGACGTCTTCAATGCCTTCTTCTGATGCCACCGCCGCCGCCGCCGCCGCGTTCAACGCATTGTGGCGGCCAGGCGCATTCAGGGTCACGTGCAGCAGGGGTCTCCCCTGACGCGCTAGCGTAAAGTGTCCCTGAGCGCCCACCTGACGGTAACTGGCGATGCGCACATCCGCATCGTCGCAAAATCCGTATGTCGTGACGTGGCGCCCCACGCGCGGCAGCAGCTCGCGGATGACCTGATCGTCCAGACACATAACCGCATGTCCATAAAACGGCAGGTTGTGCAGAAAGTTGATGAACGTCTGCTTCAGGTTCTCAAAATCGCCCTGATACGTGTCCATATGGTCGGCTTCGATATTGGTCACGATCGCCGCCATCGGCTGCAGATGCAGGAAAGACGCATCGCTTTCGTCCGCTTCTGCAATCAGGTAGCGGCTGGATCCCAGTCGCGCGTGCGTACCCGCCGCTTTCACCAGTCCGCCGTTGACGAACGTAGGATCCAGTCCGGCTTCCGCGTAAATACTGGTGACGATTGCTGTCGTCGTCGTTTTGCCGTGCGTTCCCGCGACCGCGATGCCATGACGGAAGCGCATCAGCTCCGCCAGCATTTCCGCCCGGCGAATTACCGGAATACGTGCGTCCGTCGCGGCGATGATTTCCGGGTTGTCGCCGGAAATGGCGCTGGAAACGACCACCACGCTCGCGCCATTCACATTTTCTGGACGATGGTGGAAATAGATCTGCGCGCCCAAATCACTCAGCTGCTGCGTGACCGCATTCGGCGCCAGATCGGAGCCGCTAATCTCATAGCCTTCATTAACCAGAACTTCGGCGATACCGCCCATGCCGGCACCACCGATGCCAACAAAATGGATGTGCCGGACGCGGTGCATCTCGGGCACGATTGAACGCAGTTTCGCCAGTTGTTGTGTATTCACTTTTACCTATCGCTACCTAATTGATCGCCGCTCTTTGTCCGGCGATGTCATGATTAATGTTGCACCGCTGCGGCGTCTTGTACGCCCGCCGCCGCGACGACTTCCGCAGCAACGCGCTCGGTCGCATCAGGAATGGCGACCGATTGAGCCTTTTCGGCCATGTCGCGCAGCGTAGCGCGGTCCCAGCCGGCCAGTACATCGCTGACGGCGTCAACGCTGATTTGGGCCTGCTCGATAATTTTGGCCGCGCCCGCCTGTTCCAGCGGCAACGCGTTCCAGTACTGCTGGCGATCCTTATGCTGGAACGGCACGAAAAGCGCCGGCAAACCGGCAACGGCGATCTCACTGACCGTCAGCGCGCCGGAGCGGCAGACAACGACGTCGGCCCAGGCATAAGCAGCGGCCATCTCATCAATAAACTCGACCACGTTGTGCTGCGGCTGTCCGGCTTTCGCGTATGCCGCCTGAACGTCGGCCTGAGCGCCTTTACCGGTCTGATGCCAAATCATGATTCTGTCGCCCAGCGTGGCGGCCACGCCTGGCAGCGTCTGGTTCAACACCCGGGCGCCCTGACTGCCGCCGATAACCAATACGCGAATAGGCCCGCTACGGTCCGCCAGGCGTTCCGCCGGTGACGGCAGCGCCAACACGTCGGTACGCACCGGGTTTCCGACCACGGGCGCGTTGGGAAATGCGCCCGGAAACGCCTGCAAGACCGTTTTCGCAATTCGCGACAGCCAGCGATTCGTCAGCCCGGCGATGCCGTTCTGTTCATGCACCACCACCGGGATGCCACACAGCCACGCCGCCAGTCCGCCGGGACCGGAAACATAGCCGCCCATGCCCAGCACCACATCGGGACGATACGCCCGCATAATCGCCCGCGCCTGACGCACCGCGCGGAAAATATGCACCGGCGCGCTGATCAACGCTTTAAGCCCTTTACCACGCAGGCCGGAAATGCGGATAAAATCAATTTCAATACCGTGCCTCGGCACCAAATCGGCTTCCATACGGTCGGCGGTGCCCAGCCAGCGCACCTGCCATCCCTGCGCCATCAGACGATGCGCCACGGCCAGCCCCGGAAACACATGGCCCCCGGTGCCGCCCGCCATCACCATCAAACGCCTGCCTTCGCCACTCATCGGGCACTCCTCGTAAACGCCTGTGCTTTCGTCAGACGTGTCTCATAATCAATACGCAACAGTAATACGATGGCGGTCGACATGATCAGCAGACTGGACCCCCCGTAGCTGACTAGCGGTAAGGTCAGCCCTTTGGTCGGCAACATGCCCGCCGCGGCGCCCACGTTGACCAGCGTTTGGAAGCTGAACCAGATGCCGATGGAGCATGCCAGGAACCCGGAAAAACGCTGATCGATCTGCAGCGCCCGGCGTCCAATCGACATCGCCCGAAAGGCGACGAAGAATATCATTAACAAGACCAAAACCACACCGATATAGCCCAGTTCTTCGCCTAAAATGGAGAAAATGAAATCGGTGTGCGCTTCGGGCAGATATTCCAGTTTTTGAATCGAATTCCCAAGCCCCTGGCCCCAAAGTTCGCCCCGCCCGAACGCCATCAGCGACTGCGTCAGTTGATAGCCGCTGCCGAACGGATCGTCCCAGGGATTCCAGAACGAAGTGACGCGGCGCATACGGTACGGTTCCGCGATAATCAGCAGACACACCGCGAAAATACCGCTGCCGATAATCGCCAGGAACTGCCACAGCTTGGCGCCCGCCAGGAACAGCATGGCCAGCGTCGTGATGAACAACACCACCACGGTGCCGAGGTCCGGCTGCGCCAGCAGCAACACCGCCAGCACGACCATCACGCCCATCGGTTTGCAGAAGCCCCAGAAGTTGTTTCGCACCTCTTCTACTTTGCGCACCATGTAGCTGGAGAGGTAGCAGAACAGCGCCAGCTTCGACAGCTCGGCGGGCTGAATGCGCAACGGCCCCAGCGAAATCCAGCGGGATGCGCCGTTGACCGAACTCCCGACGACCAATACCACCAGCAGCAGAACGATGGCAATCAGCAGTAAAACCGGGCTGTAGCGCTGCCAGACTTCCATCGGCACCCGCATGGTGACCAGCGACAGGCCGAACGCCAGCGCCAGATAAAGCCCGTCGCGCTTGGCGAACAAGAACGGGTCGCCGGCGAGGCGTTGTCCTACCGGCATGGAGGCGGACGTCACCATCACGAAACCGAGGACCGCCAGTCCGAGCGTCAGCCACAGCAGAGTACGATCGTACAGCACGGCGCTCAGGTTATCGCTTTCGCGCGTCCCCATGATCCAGCGTCTCAATCGTTCAACTACCGCCCCTGCCATCTGCATCAGCCCAGCTCCTCCGCCAAACGTGCAAATTCATCGCCACGCTGCTCAAAGCTGCGGAACTGATCCAGACTCGCACAGGCCGGGGACAGCAACACCACATCGTCGGGCTTTACGTGCTGCGCGATCTGCGTCATCGCCTGCGCCATCGTCTCGGTACGCCGGGCGATTTCGGGGCGCAATGCCGCCAGCAGATCGCCATCGCGTCCAAAACAGTACAGCCGCACGTTATCGCCCTGAAGATAGGGCTTCAGCGGGGAGAAGTCGGCGGCCTTGCCGTCTCCGCCCAGCAGCAGATGCAGCGTGCCGTCGATGCGCAGCCCGCTCAACGCCGCCTCGGTGCTGCCGACGTTGGTTGCTTTCGAGTCGTTGATCCAGCGCACATCGTTGCGATCCAGCACCAGTTGGAAACGATGCGCCAGGCCGGTAAAGCCGGTGAGCGCCGCCAGCGCGGAAGCGCGGGGAATGCCCACCGTATCGGCCAGCGCCAACGCCGCCAGCGCGTTGGTATAGTTGTGCTGCCCGACCAATTTGATGTCGCGCGTATTGATCACGCGCTCCCCGTTCACCCGCAGCCAGGTTTCGCCCTGCTGCCGATTCAGGTGATAGTTGCCTACGTCCACGCCGAAGCTCAGACAGCGGTCGTCGGCGCCGCGCACCGGCATGGTCAGCGCATCATCGGCATTCACCACGCAGACTGCGGCGTTTTCGTAGATGCGCAGTTTCGCGGCGCGGTACTGCTGCAAGCCTAATGGATAACGGTTGGAGTGATCTTCCGTCACGTTCAGGATGGTGGCCGCTGCGGCATGCAGACTATAGGTCGTTTCCAGCTGAAAGCTGGACAGCTCCAGCACGTACAGCTGACATTCCTGCTTGAGCAGTTCCAATGCCGGAACGCCGATGTTGCCGCCGACGCCCACCGACCAACCGGCCGCACGCGCCATTTCCCCCACCAGCGTGGTGACGGTGCTTTTACCGTTCGAGCCCGTAATGGCGACGATCGGCGCCTGCGCCTCGCGGCAAAACAGCTCGATATCCCCAACGATCTCAATGCCCGAGTCCGCGGCGTCGCATAACGCGGGCGTCGCCAGAGCAATGCCGGGGCTGGCGACGATCAGGTCGGCGTCCATCAGCCAGTCTTCCTGTAATCCGCCCACATAGCGTTCGACCTGCTCCGGCAGTTTATCCAGACCGGGCGGACTGATACGGGTATCCACCACGCGAGGCGTCACCCCGCGCGTGAGGAAGAAATCAACACAGGAGAGCCCGGTCAGGCCCAACCCGATAATGACGACTTTTTTACCCTGATAGTCCATGTTGTTACCGTACCTTCAGTGTGACCAGTCCAATGAGCACCAGCATCAGAGAAATAATCCAGAACCGCACAATCACGCGCGGCTCCGGCCAACCTTTAAGTTCATAGTGGTGATGTATCGGCGCCATACGGAAAATCCGCTGGCCGCGCAGCTTAAAGGAACCCACCTGCAAGATCACCGACAGCGTTTCGACCACGAACACACCGCCCATAATCACCAATAAAAATTCCTGACGCAGCAGCACGGCGATGGTCCCGAGTGCGCCGCCCAGCGCCAGTGAACCGACGTCGCCCATAAAGACCTGCGCCGGATAGGTGTTGAACCACAGAAACCCTAGCCCCGCGCCCACAATCGCGGTGCACACCACCACCAGTTCGCTGGCATGGCGGATGTACGGAATATGCAGATAGTTGGCGAAGTTCATGTTCCCCGTCGCCCACGCCACCAGCCCGAAGCCCGCGGCGACAAACACCGTCGGCATAATCGCCAAACCGTCCAGACCGTCGGTCAGATTAACGGCGTTGCTGGTGCCGACAATGACGAAATAAGCCAGCACCACATACATCAGCCCCAACTGCGGCATGATGTCCTTAAAGAACGGCACGACCAGCTGCGTCGCCGGCGTGTCTTTGCCGATGGCGTACATGGAAAAGGCGACGATCAGCGCCAACAGCGACTGCCAGAAATACTTCCAGCGCGCGATCAGCCCTTTGGTATCTTTACGTACAACCTTGCGGTAGTCGTCCACGAATCCGACGATGCCGTAACCCAGCAGTACCAGCAACACGCACCAGACATACGGGTTCGACAGGTTCACCCACAACAGAACGGAAATCGTGATCGACGCCAGTATCATCACACCGCCCATCGTCGGCGTACCACGTTTGCTGAAGTGCGACTCCGGCCCTTCGCTACGAACCACCTGACCAATCTGTAAACGCTGCAGCCAGGCGATCAAATGCGGCCCCATCCAGAGCGAGATCACCAACGCGGTCAGCAAGCTGACGATGGCTCGAAACGTCAGGTAGGAAAAGACGTTGAAACCGGAATAAAATTTGACCAATTGTTCGGCCAACCACACTAACATGTTGCCTTCTCCTGTAATGCGCGTACTACCTGCTCCATCGCAGCGCTGCGTGAGCCTTTTATTAAAATGGTCATTACTGTGTGTTGCGCCAGCAGCGCCCGAAGACGGGCGACCACGGCGGATTTATCCTGAAAATGTTCACCCTGACCGCTGGCCTGGCTAATCCATTCACTCAATGTGCCGACGCTCAGCACGCGGTCGATACCGGCAATCCGTGCGGCCTCTCCGACCTGACGGTGGCATGCTTCCGCTTCCTGCCCCAGCTCCGCCATGTCACCGACGACCAGTACCCGATATCCCGACATATCCGCCAGCACCTGCACCGCCGCCGTCAGGGAACCGACGTTGGCGTTGTAGCTGTCGTCCAGCAGGCGTTGCTCACCACCCAGAGAGATCGGGAACAGCCGTCCCGGCACCGCCTGAAGCTGCGCCAGTCCTGACTTCACGGCCCCCGGCGATGCCCCAACGGACATCGCCAGCGCCGCGGCGGCCAGCGCGTTGGCGATATTGTGTTTACCCGGCAGCGGCAGCGTCACCTCAACCTCGCCGAACGGGCTGTGCAGCGTGAACGTCGTCCCCTGCGCCGTCACAACGACATGGCTGGCGAAGAAGTCCACATCCTCCGCGGCTTCCGGCGAAAAACGCCAGACGGTTTTCTGCGTCAGCGTCGTTTGCCAGTGCGGCCAGTCATTGCTGTCGGCGTTGAGAATGGCGACGCCGTCGGCGGGCAGACCGTTGAAAATCTCGCCTTTGGCCTGCGCGACACCGGCCAACGACCCGAACCCTTCCAGATGCGCCGCCGCGATATTGTTGACCAGCGCCGTCTGCGGCCGCGTGAGATCGGCGGTGTAGGCAATCTCGCCGATGTGGTTCGCGCCCAGTTCAATGACGGCGAAATCGTGTTCCGGCGTCAGTCGCAGCAGCGTCAACGGAACGCCGATATCGTTATTCAGATTCCCGGCGGTATACAGGACGTTGCCGCACTGCCGCAGAATCGCGGCGGTCATCTCTTTGACCGAGGTTTTGCCGGACGAACCGGTGAGGGCGACGACGTGAGCCGATGCTTGCTGCCGTACCCAGGCAGCCAGCGCGCCCAGCGCCAGCCGCGTATCTTTAACGATCAGCTGCGGCGTTGATACAGGTAAGCGCTTACTTACCACCAGTGCAGCCGCGCCCTGGTCAATCGCCTTCGCGGCGTAGTCGTGGGCATCGAATTTCTCACCCTGGAGCGCAACAAACAGGCAGCCTTCCGTCACATGACGGCTATCCGTCGAGACGGCGTCGATCGCCAGATCGTCCCCGTCCAGACCGGCGTCCAATACGTTCGCCAATTGGCTCAGCGTTATGCGAATCATGCCACCACTCCCAACAGGCGTGCGACGGTCAGGCGGTCGGAGTAATCCAGCCGCTGATTGCCCACAATCTGATAATCTTCGTGACCTTTCCCGGCCACCAGCACCACATCATCCGGCCCTGCATGCATCACCGCGCTGCTGACCGCCGCCGCGCGGCCTTCGATAGTTTGCACGCGGCCGGCATCCATCAGGCCGCTCAGGATATCCCGGACGATGGCCTGCGGCGCCTCGCTGCGCGGATTGTCGTCCGTCACGATCACCTTGTCGGCCAGCTGTTCCGCGACCGCGCCCATAAGTGGGCGCTTACCTTTATCACGGTCGCCGCCGCAACCGAACACGCACCAGAGCTGCCCCTGACAGTGCAGTCTCGCGGCCAGCAACGCCTTTTCCAACGCGTCCGGCGTGTGCGCATAATCCACGACCACGGTCGGCTTGCCCTCGGCGTGGAAGACTTCCATCCTGCCGCACACCGGTTGGATCGCCGTCGCCGTTTCGGCCAGCCGTTTCAGCGGATAGCCCAGCGCCAGCAGCGTCGCCAGCGCCAGCATCAAATTACTGACGTTGAATTCGCCCATCAGACGGCTGTGGATCACGGTCCGCCCCCAGCTGGAATCGACCTGTGCGGTAAAACCTCCGTCGTGGTAGTCCACTTTCGTCGCCTGTAGCCAGCGGTCATGGCCTGCTGGACGCTGTGCTTCCAGCGTCACGGCCACCGCGCCAGGAAGTCGGCTCAGCCAGCGGCGGCCGATATCGTCGTCCGCATTGATGATGGCTTCACCGACCTGATGTTCCGCGAAGAGTGTCCATTTGGCTTCTTCGTAATGCACCATGTCGCCGTGATAGTCGAGATGATCGCGGCTTAGGTTGGTAAACACGGCGGCAGCGAAGGGCAGCGCGGCAACGCGATGCTGAACCAGTCCGTGGGAAGAGACTTCCATCGCGGCAAACGTTGCGCCCGCATCAGCCAATTGGCTGAGCGTCTGTTGTACGCCGATGGCCGATCCCGTGGTGTTTTCCGCCGGGGCTTCTCGTCCCAGCAATCCGTTGCCGATGGTGCCCATCACCGCGCTGGTTTCCCCCAGCGCCTGACTCCACTGCGCTAACAGCTGGCTGGTGGTCGTTTTGCCGTTGGTGCCGGTCACGCCGACCAGGCGAAGTCTCTCCGCTGGCTGGCGGTAAAAACGTCCCGCCAGCGCTGAAAGGCGCTGATTGAGCCCATTCAGATAAATCACCGGCACGCCGTGCTGTTCACACACGGTGCCTTCCGGGTTTTCCTCATCCGCCTGTGCGATCACCGCGGCCACGCCTTGAGCGATGGCCTGCGCAATATAGCGTCGCCCGTCGGTCTGGTGTCCGACAATGGCGACAAAAACGTCTCCGGACGCGGCAATGCGGCTGTCCAGCGTCATGTCCCGCAGCGTGCGCTCGGGAACGTTGGCAACCCACGGCGCCAGCAAATCGTGCAAATTACGATCTGTCACCTGAGCCCTCTTTTCGGTTAATAACGAATTCATTTTTCTCCCCCGTCGCCAGGGCATCCGGCTCGATGTTCATGGTGCGAAGCACCCCGCCCATGATGGCGCCGAATACCGGCGCAGAGACCGCACCACCGTAGTATTTCCCGGCCTGCGGATCGTTGATGACCACGACCAGCGCGAAGCGAGGATTACTGGCCGGTGCAACACCGGCGGTGTAAGCGATGTATTTGTTGACGTACTTGCCGTCCGGTCCGACCTTTTTCGCCGTACCGGTCTTGATTGCGATGCGATAGCCTTTGATCGCGGCTTTCGAACCACCTCCGCCCGGCAGCGCGACGCTTTCCATCATATGCACCACGGTACGAACGATGTTTTCAGGAAAAATACGTTCTCCCGGCACCGGCGGATCGACTTTGGTAATGGAAAGAGGACGATAGACGCCGAAACTGCCGATAGTGGCGTACATTCGCGCCAGCTGTAGCGGCGTGACCATCAGACCGTAGCCGAATGAGAAGGTAGCGCGTTCGATATCGGCCCAGCGCTGACGGTGAGGAAACAGCCCTGAGCTCTCGCCGACCAGCCCGAGGTTGGTGGGTTTACCCAGACCAAAGCGAGAGTATGTATCCACTAACACCGAGGAAGGCATCGCCAGCGACAGTCGGGATACGCCGACGTTGCTCGATTTTTGCAGCACGCCCGTCAGCGTCAGTTCGTTGTAACGCGCCACATCTTTAATTTCATGACCGTTGACGTAATAAGGCAGCGTATTCAGAACGCTGTTTTCCTTCACCACGTTGCGCTGTAGCGCGGACATGACCACCATCGGCTTCACGGTGGAGCCCGGCTCGAAGATATCGGTAATGGCGCGGTTACGGATGACATCGTTGGAGGTACCTGACAGATTGTTCGGGTTGTAAGACGGGCTGTTGGCCATCGCCAGTACTTCACCGGTATTGACGTCGACCAGCACCGCGGTGCCGGACTCCGCCTTGTTGAAAGCGACGGCGTTATTCAGCTCGCGGTACACCAGCGCCTGCAGGCGTTCGTCGATGCTCAGCATCAGGTTGTGGGCAGCCTGACTGTCCACGGAAGAGATATCTTCAATCACGCGGCCGAATCGGTCTTTACGCACGGTACGTTCGCCCGGTTGGCCGGTCAGCCAGCGGTCAAAGCTCTTCTCTACCCCTTCAATCCCCTGCCCGTCGATGTTGGTGAAGCCGATGAGATGGGAGGTCACCGGACCTGACGGGTAATAGCGACGTGACTCCTGACGCAGATTGATGCCCGGCAGCTTCAGTTTATGAATGTATTCGCCGATGGTGGGATTGATCTGACGCGCCAGATACACGAAGCGGCCATTGGGATTGGCATTAATTTTGGTGGAGATTTGGTCAAGCGGCATTTCCAGCGCGTCGGCCAGCGCTTTCCAGCGCGTATCCAGCGTGATGCCGCCGTGGCCGTTCACTTCCTTGGGATCGGCCCAGATGGCGTTGACCGGGACGCTGACCGCCAGCGGACGACCCGCGCGATCGCTGATCATGCCCCGAGCGGTCGGCACTTCCTGAACACGCAGGGAGCGCATGTCGCCTTCGCGCACCAGTTTATCCGGCGCAATGACCTGGAGGTAGGCGGTACGCAGCATCAGGCCGACCAGACAGATCAGAATCCCCCCGCAAAGCAACGCAAAACGCCAGCTGACGAAGCTGGCATGTTCTTCCTGACGTTTCAACCTTCCGGTGCGTGCGGGTTTCATTTATTAAGTCATAACCTGTCAGTTCATTGTTTAACCACAATATTTTCCTGCGAAGGATCAACGTGCCCCATGTAGAGTTTTTCTATCGCGTTCTGCTCGACACGGCTATGGTCGCCCAACGCATTCTCTTCCAGAATTAGGTTACGCCACTCGATATCCAGCGCATCCCGTTCCAGCAGCAGGCGCTCGCGTTCTGCGGTCAGCAAACGAGTACGATGCGCCGTGGTCACCACCAGTACGGCCGAAATCAGAACAGCGACCAGCAGCAGCAACGGCAGTTTGCCATGCCGCAGCAAATCTTCTGCAATGACGCCAACCAGCGAGTGACGTTCGTGCCCGATCATGAGGACAATCTCTCAGCGAAACGCAGTACGGAGCTGCGTGCGCGTGGGTTCTCCGCGACTTCAGCGTCGGATGGCTTCATTTTTCCTGCGATTTTCAGGGTTCTCCCTCCCTGCTCCCGCAGCTGTTCTTCCGTCAACGGCAAACCAGCCGGCACCTGCGGCCCACGGCTGTTATGGCGAATAAAACGCTTCACGATGCGGTCTTCCAGTGAGTGGAAGCTAATCACAGACAGTCGGCCTTCGGGAGCCAGCACATCCAACGCGCCATTAAGCGCACGTTCGATCTCTTCGAGTTCGCTATTGATATAGATACGGATGGCCTGGAAAGAGCGCGTTGCCGGATGTTTATGCTTTTCACGAATCGGGCTGGCGGCGGCAATCAGCTCGGCCAGATCTTTCGTGCGCGTCATCGGTTCGGTCTGATTACGCTCAACGATAGCGCGCGCAATACGACGGGCGAAACGTTCTTCGCCAAAGGTCTTAAGCACCCAGGCGATATCTTCCGTTTCCGCCTTCATCAGCCATTCGGCGGCAGAGACGCCGCGAGTCGGATCCATACGCATGTCGAGCGGGCCGTCGCGCATGAAGGAGAAACCGCGCTCCGGATCGTCGAGCTGAGGCGACGAAACGCCGAGATCCAGTAGTACGCCGTTGATTTTCCCCGTCAGTCCGCGTTCTTCAACGTATTCAGCGATTGAAGAAAAAGGACCGTGAATGATAGAGAAGCGCGTATCGTCAATGTCGCTGGCGGCGGCGATAGCCTGAGGATCGCGATCGATTGCCAGCAGGCGGCCCTCCGGCCCCAAATGGGACAGAATCAGACGGGAGTGACCGCCGCGGCCAAACGTACCGTCAATGTAAATACCGTCGCCGCGAATGTTCAGGCCGTTGACGGCCTCATCCAACAGCACGGTCGTGTGTTTAAACGTTTCTGTCATGACTATAGAGATAAGTCCTGCAATCGATCAGATAGCGGTTCCTGAGTCGATTGTTCAGCTTCGATGTCTTCCTTGACTTGTCGATACCAGGTCTGTTCATCCCACAGTTCAAACTTGTTGAACTGCCCGACCAGCATCACTTCTTTTGTAAGCTTTGCATGTTGCCGCAGGGTGGGCGCGATCAATAAACGCCCGGCACCATCCATTTGGCACTCGCTGGCGTGTCCCAGCAGCAAGCGCTGAACGCGACGTTCGGCGGGATTCATGCTAGACAGGCGAGAGAGCTTCTGTTCGATGATTTCCCACTCAGGCAAGAGATAAAGCAGCAGGCATGGCTGGTGAAGGTCAATGGTGCAAACCATTTGCCCCTGCGCTTCCTCGTTCAGTACGTCCCGGTATCGGGTCGGGACGGCGAGCCGTCCTTTACTGTCGAGATTGACCAGATTTGCCCCACGAAACATGGTTATATTTAGCCCTTCATGCCATTTTCTACCACTTTGCCCCACAAATTCCCACAATCCAGAGTTTACGGAGGGGAGGAAAACCTTGTCAAGCAAGTAAGGAGGCGGGCAGGTATTATTTTCGGCAACTTTTAGCAGGAGAAAACAGTTAAAAAAACACCAGTAAAAAATAATGAGGATTAAGGCTGTGATTATTTGAGAGAAATTAACCGGGCCTCAACGAATGCGTGAAAGATATACGCTTTAACAGCTAATGCAATATTATTCTCACAGCCACATATCGTTACGTATTTTTTATTTTTGACAAGACCTGTCCATGGTCTCAAACCCTGATTTATCAGTATTTTTCGACTTTCCATTTTGCTCAAAATGGATAAGTCTTAAATTTCTGATGTAGTTTTTGAATTGGAAAAAATTTTTTATGAGAAAAACAGAATGTTTACATTAAGAATGTTTTATCAATGAAGACGTCCACGCTCTAACGAAGTTTATCGGACACGGAAAGGCTGTTTATATTTACAGTATAAATAAATCATGCTCGACTAATAATAATCAGCGGGGCTTGAAGCAAAGCCGATTCTATATAAAAGAAAGTAGGCAACGATTCTCACATCGTTTTCTTCACTAACAAATACAATCCTTTGTTTCAAATAACTATTTCTATCGTTAGCACAATAATGAAATGCTAGTATTCATTTATACCCATAAAGCAGCACCATCCGCTAACAATAACGATAAAATAAGAATTTACCTCTGCAATGCAAATAACATCCGGTTATGTAAACTGCAAAAAAGACAACAAACCAAGATAAAACACCACAATAGCAACGTATTTCTGTTTTTATCCTCTACACTCTGGAGCCAATCGGTATGTTCACCCTCTCCTTACGCCTGAGCAGCACGCTGGCTGACACCTTTCCCCATGGGGATTTACTGTTTCGTTACAGGCATGGCGATGGAAATATTGATTTCAGGCGTGTCGTTCCAGTAGTCGCTTTCCTCACGCCTGCTTTCCATTCCGGTCAACATCGTGATTGCGTAGCCTTATGGATTCTAGCGCGATCGCGTCGTCTATTTTACGCAAAAGCTGGTGCCCCAATACCGCAGGAGTAAAAACGTTGCTGACCTTATTGCCTACGTCAGTTTTCAGTCGCCGGCATATATGGCTATTTTGCTAAGTATTGGCGCCAACGCCTCGAAAATGGCGACAGCAGTCGGCAGTTATGCCGAGATATCCATGGTCATGGGAGTGGCCTATGGTTATTTCCTCAAATATTTTCGTCAACTGTTCCGCGTATCCGTCAGAAGCCGAGAACGGCTCGGTCCCCCATTAATATTGCGCAGGATGTGGCGTAGAAAGATAAGAATTTTTATAAAACGCGATTTTCTTAGCAGAAAGCCCAGAAATAACGCGATCTGGGTAAAAATTCTCAGAGATATCGAGGTGGTGTGTAATAAATGGCGATGATTATGGCAAGAATAACAGAAGGTGCCGGGAAGATATCGGCCCGGCAATTTCTTATCACTTTAACGACGGCTTAACGAACCTCGACGATAAAGACTACGACGAATGCGATAAAGTCCCGCCTTCGGCCTGCGCGGTTCATCCAAACTGGCCAGCACCAGTTCCAGTACCCGCTCAGCCACTTCCCGATGACGCTGCGCGACGGACAACACCTGGCATTCCAGAAAATCCAGCAGCTCATTGTCGCCGAAGGTGGCGATAGCGAGATTGTTAGGCAAACGCCCGCTTTGCTTTAACGTCACGTCCATCACGCCCTGTAACAAAGGGAAAGAGGTCGTGAACAATGCCTCCGGCATCGGATTGTGCTGCAAATAGTCCGTAAATATCGCCGCCGCCGCGCTGCGTTCGTAGCTGTTCGCATAGAGATAATTCACCTGCCGCGGGTCGCTCTCCCAGGCCTGCCGAAAACCTTGTTCGCGCAGGAAGCTGACGGATAGCTCTGGCAACGCTCCCAGATACAGCACCCGCTCAGCCGGAATGTTGCGTAGCTCTTGCGCCAGCATTTCCGCATCTTCCCTATCCGCCCCGACCACGCTGGTAAAATGCTCGCAATCGAGTGCACGATCCAACGCGATAATCGGCAAAGGATCTTTCACCCATCGCTGATAAAAAGGATGTTCCGGGGGTAACGACGTGGACACGATGATGGCATCGACCTGACGCTGCAAAAGGTGTTCGATGCAGCGCATTTCGTTGTCGGGCTGATCTTCCGAACAGGCGATCAGTAGCTGATAGCCACGCTGACGCGCCTGACGTTCCAGATAGTTGGCTATCCGGGTATAGCTGGTATTTTCCAGGTCGGGGATGACCAGGCCGATAGAGCGCGTTCGCCCTGCGCGCAACCCGGCGGCCACGGCGTTTGGATGATAATTGTGTTCCCGGACCACAGCCATGACCTTTTCAACGGTCTTATCGCTGACGCGATACTGTTTCGCCTTTCCGTTGATGACATAACTGGCCGTCGTACGCGAAACCCCCGCAAGACGCGCAATTTCATCCAGTTTCACTGGTAACCCCTTAATAAGTCGGATAATGAAGAATCAATAGAATGATAGCCATAAACTAACCAGGGATATCCGCTCGATCTAACCGCATAACCTTCCGGACAGCAACCGCTTTTATCACGGTATGATGACACGCATAGACTGTTTAGCGTTGCCCTGGCCCTGACGGGGCTGTACCGGGTTATAACGGTGACTCTGCTCACCCCTTCGGGTCGACGCATTGAACGCGTCAATCACTGCTGACGTCTTGTCTTCGATATCCTTGGAAACAAAGCATCCTCTGCATAGGTGAAAATAGCGTCGCCAGCCCGGAAAACCCTCCGAACGCGTTTTTCTGACAAAATACCCCTGCCGGTAGATTTTTTATCCGCGTCAAAAAACGTTTTAAACGCGAATTTGAGGGATAAAATTCGGGCAATTTTGCCCTCTCAAAATAGGACGCATTAACATAATGGCAGTTTGTGCAGCAGGCAAATTACGCGGGATCCTCACGTTTACTCTCATTCGAGGAGTTCGCTGCCAAAAAGACTTTTACTACGTTAAAACTCCAAAAGAATTGGCGTTGGTCTGAAAATATCCCGCGGTATTTGAGCAGGTCAGCAAAAAATATTATCGGCACTTATCTCCTTTTCTGCCCGAAAAATCCCAACTTTTATCTTTGTTCGCCGACATCACCAGCTCAAACATTCGGTATATCAACCGTTTGGCCGTCTATTTTTAGAACGATTTCGACCGATTTTATCGCCGAAATCAGGCAGAGAAATCCCGCTTTGCGGCAAAAATCAAACGTTGACATACCCACTGTATTCAAGTACCAATACTAGAGAAGTCATTAACTAACAAACATTGGAAGACAATCAGCATGTTCCACTTCGCTAAACGACTAGGCCTACTACTAATCGCATCCAACATGCGCGGTATGCCGGTGGGCGAAATTTACAGCTGATTTTCACGCCACACCTTCAAAAAGCCCGCGCCATTGCGCGGGTTTTTTTTTACTCGCCGGGCGTCAGAACAAACAAGACAAAGGAACCAGAGCGATGAGCCAAGAAGTGATTATTTTCGATACCACATTGCGTGATGGTGAGCAGGCGCTGCAGGCCAGTCTGAGCGTTAAGGAAAAGATTCAGATAGCCATGGCATTGGAACGTATGGGGGTCGATGTGATGGAAGTGGGCTTCCCGGTCTCATCACCTGGCGATTTCGATTCAGTACAGTCCATCGCCCGGCAGATCAAAAACAGCCGCGTCTGTGCACTGGCCCGCTGTGTAGAGAAGGATATCGATGTCGCGGCCGAAGCCCTGAAAGTGGCTGACGCATTCCGTATTCATACCTTCATCGCCACCTCGCCGATGCATATCGCCACCAAGCTGCGCAGCACGCTGGATGACGTGATTGAACGCGCAATCTATATGATCAAACGCGCTCGCAACTATACTGACGACGTCGAGTTCTCCTGTGAAGATGCCGGACGAACGCCGATTGACGATCTGAGTCGCGTGGTGGAAGCCGCGATTAACGCCGGCGCCCGCACCATTAACATTCCAGATACCGTCGGCTACACCCTGCCCCATGAATTCGGCAACATCATCGCTTCTCTGTACCAGCGCGTTCCCAATATCGACAAAGCCATCATCTCCGTTCATACCCATGACGATCTGGGTCTGGCGGTCGGCAACGCCATGGCGGCGATCAACGCGGGCGCCCGTCAGGTAGAAGGAACGCTGAACGGCATCGGCGAACGTGCCGGAAACTGCGCGCTGGAAGAAGTTATCATGGCGATCAAAGTGCGTCAGAAGCTGATGAATCTGCACACCAACATTCATCATCAGGAAATTTACCGCACCAGCCAGATGGTCAGTAAGATCTGCAACATGCCGATCCCGGCCAACAAAGCCGTCGTCGGCGCCAACGCCTTCGCCCACTCTTCCGGCATCCATCAGGACGGCGTGCTGAAAAATCGTGAAAACTACGAAATCATGACGCCGGAATCCATCGGCCTGAAAGAAGTACAGTTGAACCTGACGTCACGCTCAGGCCGCGCCGCAGTGAAACACCGCATGGAAGAGATGGGCTATAAGGATTGCGACTACAACCTGGACGATCTGTACACCGCCTTCCTGAAACTGGCGGACAAAAAAGGCCAGGTATTTGATTACGATCTGGAAGCGCTTGCGTTCATCAACAACAAGCAAGAAGACGCCGCCCTCTACCGTCTGGATTACTTCAGCGTACAATCAGGCTCCAGCGTCATGGCCACCGCCTCGGTCAAACTGGCCTGCGGTGAAGAAATCAAATCAGAAGCCGCCACCGGCAACGGCCCGGTCGACGCCGTTTACAAAGCCATCAACCGTATCACCGGTTTCGATATCAATTTGGTCCAGTATCAGCTGTCCGCCAAAGGTCATGGTAAAGAAGCGCTGGGTCAGGTGGACATCGTGGTCGACTATCAGAACCGCCGCTTCCACGGCGTCGGACTGGCGACGGATATCGTCGAATCCTCCGCGAACGCCATGGTGAACGTGTTGAACAATATTCAACGTGCGCAGATGGTTGAAAAGGAATTACTGCGCTTGCAGCAGCAGAACAACAAACAAAATAGTCAGGAAACAGTGTGATGAACAAAAGCTACCATATCGCCGTACTGCCGGGTGACGGCATCGGCCCGGAAGTCATGGCTCAGGCCTACAAAGTGCTGGAAGCCGTGCGTCAACGTTTTGGTTTGAACATAACAACCAGCGAATATGACATTGGCGGCGCCGCCATCGACCGTCAGGGCACGCCGCTGCCGAAAGATACCATTACCGGCTGCGAACAGGCGAGCGCGATCCTGTTTGGTTCCGTCGGCGGTCCGAAATGGGAACATTTGCCGCCGGCAGAACAGCCTGAACGCGGCGCATTGCTGCCGCTGCGTAAACACTTCAGCCTGTTCAGCAACCTGCGCCCGGCGCGTCTGTATCAAGGGCTGGAAGCGTTCTGTCCGCTGCGCGAAGATATCGCCGCGAAAGGCTTCGACATTCTGTGCGTGCGCGAACTGACCGGCGGGATCTATTTCGGCCAGCCGAAAGGCCGTGAAGGCAGCGGTAAAGATGAACGCGCTTTCGATACCGAGATTTATCACCGTTTCGAAATTGAACGCATCGCCCGCATCGCCTTTGAATCCGCACGTAAACGCCGTCATATCGTGACATCAATCGACAAAGCCAACGTGTTGCAGAGCAGCATTTTGTGGCGCGAAGTCGTCACCGAAATCGCTAAAGATTACCCGGATGTGAAGCTGAACCACATGTACATCGACAATGCCACGATGCAGATGATCAAAGATCCTGCGCAGTTCGACGTGGTGCTGTGCTCCAACATCTTCGGCGACATTTTGTCCGACGAATGCGCCATGATCACCGGCTCCATGGGCATGCTGCCTTCCGCCAGCCTGAACGAATCCGGTTTCGGTCTGTATGAACCCGCGGGTGGTTCCGCGCCGGACATCGCTGGCAAAAACATCGCCAACCCGATTGCACAAATCTTGTCTGCGGCCCTGCTGCTGCGTTACAGCCTGGGTGAAGATGCCGCCGCCGCCGCCATCGAGCAGGCGGTGAATCATGCGCTGGAAGCCGGACACCGCACAGGCGATCTGGCTCGCGACGGCAAGGCCATTGGCACCAGTGAAATGGGCGACGTCATTGCCCGTTATGTCGCGGAAGGGGTGTAATCATGGGTAAAACGTTATATCAGAAGTTATTTGATGCGCACGTCGTGTATGAAGCGGAAAACGAAACGCCGCTGCTGTATATCGACCGTCATCTGGTGCATGAAGTGACATCGCCCCAGGCGTTCGACGGTCTGCGCGCCAAAGGTCGTCAGCTGCGTCAGCCCGGCAAAACCTTCGCCACCATGGATCATAACGTCTCCACTCAGACTCGCGACATCAAGGCGAGTGGCGAGATGGCCCGCATTCAGATGCAGGAGCTGATTAAGAACTGCAAAGCGTTCGGCGTGCAGCTGTACGATCTGAACCACCCTTATCAGGGCATCGTTCACGTCATCGGCCCTGAGCAGGGCATGACGCTGCCGGGAATGACCATCGTCTGCGGCGACTCCCACACGGCCACCCACGGCGCGTTCGGTTCTCTGGCGTTCGGCATCGGGACTTCCGAAGTCGAACACGTCATGGCGACGCAGACCCTGAAACAGGGCCGCGCAAAAACCATGAAGATTGAAGTTACCGGCGATGCGGCTCCGGGCATCACGGCCAAAGACATCGTATTGGCAATCATCGGCAAAACCGGTAGCGCGGGCGGCACCGGTCATGTGGTCGAGTTTTGCGGCAAGGCCATCGAAGCGCTGAGCATGGAAGGCCGCATGACACTGTGCAACATGGCGATTGAAATGGGCGCGAAAGCCGGTCTGGTCGCCCCGGATGAAACGACCTTCACCTACCTGAAAGGTCGCCAGTTCTCGCCGAAAGGCAACGAATGGGAAAAAGCCGTCGAGTACTGGAAGACGATGAAGTCAGACGCGGATGCTCAATTCGACAGCGTGGTCACGCTGAACGCCGCCGACATCGCGCCGCAGGTCACCTGGGGCACCAACCCCGGCCAGGTGATCGGCGTGAATCAGGCCATCCCGGCACCGGAATCCTTCAACGATCCGGTTGAGCGCGCCTCTGCCGAGAAAGCCCTGAATTACATGGGCCTGAAAGCAGGCATCAAGCTGACCGACGTCGCCATCGACAAAGTCTTCATCGGCTCCTGCACCAACTCGCGGATTGAAGATCTGCGCGCTGCCGCCGCTATCGCCAAAGGCCGCAAAGTGGCTGCGGGCGTGCAGGCGATGGTCGTACCCGGCTCAGGTCCGGTAAAAGCACAGGCCGAAAAGGAAGGTCTGGACAAGATTTTTATCGAAGCCGGCTTCGAATGGCGTCTGCCTGGCTGCTCAATGTGTCTGGCGATGAACAATGACCGTCTGAATCCGGGCGAGCGCTGTGCCTCCACCAGCAACCGCAACTTCGAAGGTCGTCAGGGCCGTGCCGGACGGACTCATCTGGTCAGCCCCGCCATGGCCGCTGCGGCCGCGGTGACCGGGCGTTTCGCCGATATTCGCGAATTGAACTGAGAGGGATAACCCATGACTAAATTCACTCAACATACTGGTCTGGTCGTCCCGCTGGACAACGCCAATGTCGATACCGATGCCATCATTCCCAAGCAGTTTCTGCAGAAGGTGACCCGAACCGGCTTCGGCCAACATCTGTTCAACGACTGGCGTTTCCTGGATGTCGCAGGCCAGCAGCCTAATCCTGACTTCGTGCTGAACCAGCCTCGTTACAAAGGCGCCAGCATCTTACTGGCCCGTGAAAACTTCGGCTGCGGCTCCTCCCGCGAACATGCGCCGTGGGCGCTGACCGACTACGGCTTCAGCGTCGTGATTGCGCCGAGCTTCGCCGATATTTTCTACGGTAACGCCTTGAACAACCAGCTGCTGCCGGTTCGACTGAGCGACGCCGATGTCGACGAACTGTTTACCCTGGTGGAAAACAACGAAGGCATCACCTTCACCGTCGATCTGGAAGCTCAGATTGTGAAGGCGGGCGATAAAAGCTATCCGTTTGAAATCGATAACTTCCGCCGTCACTGCATGATCAACGGTCTGGATAACATCGGCCTGACGCTGCAACACGAAGCGGCGATTGCCCGCTACGAGGAAACACAGCCGACGTTCCTGCGCTAAGCTTCACCGTGTCACAATGCCCATGGCCCGCTTCGGCGGGCCTGTTTTTTACCGCTCCCCACGCGGTCCCTGACACCAGTACGCCATAAACGCCATCGACTCTCGCGCGACACCCCGCTCGCCCACCAGATATCGCCTTAAGGCTTTCACCACCGATGATTCGGCGGCCACCCAGCCGAAAAACTGCCCGTGCTGACTCTCCGCCCTTTCCCACAGCAGTTCGTCTTCAGGGACTTCCGTTAACTCAACGACGGGAGGCACGCATGGGGCCTGAGGCAAGGTCAGCGCATCGCGAACCGCATCCAGCAACCGCTCGCCGTGTTTTGCTCCGCTGTCTTCCCGCGGCAGCCAATGAATATCGGCGAAGGTGAAATGGCTGAAATCCTGGCAGTCGGCACGCAAAGGCAGCTCGATAAAGGCCTGCACCTGAGGAGGCGACGCCTGCCCGGCCAACTGCTCCAGAATTCCTTTCACGGCTGGAAACGCAGTTTCGTCGGCGATCAGCAACGCCCGGCGGGTCTGCTCTACAGGCAGCCACTCATAGCCGCCTTGGCGGCCCCGCGAGTCGGCGCAGGGCGCCACCATCTGCAGACGATCACCCGGCTCGGCGCGCATCGCCCACGATGACGCCGGGCCTTCCGTGCCGTGAATGACAAACTCCACTTCCACCTCCCCCGCTGCCGCATTCAGGCGGCGAAGGGTATAAGTCCGCGCGATGGGACGTTGGCGTTTCGGCAATGCCAGCAGCTCCGCATACCAGTTCGCGACATCCGGCAGTTGAGACGGCGTGCCGTCAAGTGCAGGGAACAGGAGTTTAATTCGCTGATCGGGCGCACCGGTCATCATCCCACGCACTGACTCGCCGCGGAAAACACAGCGCATCATTGACGGGCTCAACTTCTGCTTATTCGCCAGCGCAACCTCGAAAATCTTGTACTCTTTTGCTCCCGCCATACTCATCCCTCTGGTGTTCTACCGTACTCAAGCGAAGAATGTTAGCACTCTACTGATAATGAGAACAATTATTGATACAGGGATTTATAGAAGGTGGAAGCGGCCTCACAAAGCGCGGAAGTGGTTCGACTTTCGGGCTGTCAAGACGGTCAGACGGAGGAAATAACAGAAGCAATGGCATTCATCACGCAGCGATCAATGCCACTGTTCACCCAGACGATGTTCAACAGAGGAACAAAACACAGCAACGGCAGGTAGGTTTTATTGCCTACGCCCCAAACAATGTTGAACATAAAAGCGCCCCAGTTCCATCCCTTGACTTCTCTTGGTACGGCTTTTCCATATTCGGCCATGTGTGAGTTTTCCTTGCAAAATATGACAAAAAATCACGTGGACAGTACCTAGAACTCCATTCAAGCTTCAACTATTTTGCGGCGATAATATGATCGCCTAACTATTTAACTTAATTGACCATTTCATCGAAACATTTCATTCAGCTGACGTATTGATAAGAGCACCGCGGTGCGTCAGCGGACATTCAGGGGAAGAATAGGACAGAAAAAAATCAGGCAGGGACCCGTAGGCCGCTGCCTGATTGAGCGTCAGGGAAGCAGAAAACTTTCCTGAATGCGTCCAACGATTATTCGTTAATGCGAGGATGCTGATCGATTAGCGACCGACGTTTCGTCTCTAGCTCAACGATTTGAGCGTTAATATCTTCGATTTTATGCTCGATATTGTCGTGATGCTCACGCAGCAGCTCTCTGGCTTCACTCAGGTCGGAGGCCGCCGGCGTCGCGCCTTTCAGCGGCTTGTTGGCCGTTTCCTTCATGAAGATACCCGTGACCAGACCGATAACGGCGATGACCATCAGGTAGTAGGCCGGCATAAACAGGTTGTTGCTGGCTTCAACCAGCCACGCGGTCAACGTCGGCGTCAGACCCGCGATCAGGATAGAAATGTTGAAAGCGCTCGCCAGCGCACTGTAACGGATGTGAGTCGGGAACATCGCCGGCAGCGAAGAGGCCATCACACCGGTAAAGGCATTCAGAATCACCGCCAGTATCAGCAGCCCCAGGAAAATCAGGCCGATTGCGCCACTGTTGATCATCATGAAACAAGGGATGGCCAGCAGGAACATCGCAACGCTGCCGATCACGACGAACGGTTTACGTCCGAAGCGATCGCTCAGCAGCCCCATCACCGGCTGAACAAACAGCATCCCGATCATGATGGCGATGATAATCAGTACACCGTGGTTCTCGGAGTAGTGCAGGTTGTGCGACAGGTAGCTCGGCATGTAAGTCAGCAGCATGTAGTAGGTGACGTTGGTGGCAATCACCAGGCCCGTACAGGACAGCAGACTTTTCCAATGTTTGGTGGCAATCTCTTTAAAAGAGACACGCGGCCCGGTATTCAAGCCGTCGCGGTCGTCTTTTTCCATCTTCTCAACGTGCTGCTGGAACGCCGGCGTTTCCTCCAGCGCATGACGCAGATAAAGGCCGATGATCCCAAGCGGCAGCGCCAGGAAGAACGGGATACGCCAGCCCCATTCCAGGAACTTGGCTTCGCCTATCATGGCGGAGATCAGCACCACGACGCCCGCGCCCAAGACAAACCCGGCGATGGAGCCGAAGTCCAGCCAGCTTCCCATAAACCCACGCTTCCGGTCCGGAGAATATTCGGCGACGAAGATCGACGCACCGGTATATTCGCCGCCCACGGAGAAACCCTGAGCCATTTTGGCCAGCAGCAGCAGTATCGGCGCCCAGATCCCAATGGAGTTATAAGACGGTATCAGGCCGATGCAGAAGGTACTGATCGACATGATGATAATGGTAATGGCCAATATTTTCTGACGGCCATATTTGTCGCCCAAAGAGCCGAAGAACAGCCCGCCCAGAGGACGAATCAGGAAGGGAACGGAGAATGTCGCCAGCGCGGCGATCATCTGGACGCTGGGGTTAGCGCCGGGGAAAAAGACCTGGCCCAAGGCGTAAGCGACAAAACCATATACACCGAAATCGAACCATTCCATGGCATTACCCAGCGCGGCTGCGGTAATGGCTTTACGTAAACGTGTATCGTCAATAATGGTGACATCGCCCAGAACGATGGGCCGTGCCTTTCTTCTGCGTAACTTCATAGTGAATTATTTTACCTGTTTTAATGTAATAGACTGAATTGAAACGTCTCACTGAAGGATGGTCACATCAAGATAGTTTTTTATTTCGCTATAACCGATTAACCCAGTTTCATTTACTAGCATGTTACCATAGGTTGAATGTTTATATCGACTTTAACGTTCCTTGACTCATTTTCAAAGCCCATCTTAGCATAGGATATGCATCACTTATTTCGGGCAAAAAAAAGCCGGTGGGATAACCACCGGGCGGTGAAAGCTTCACCATCACTCAGAAAACAGAAACCTTGTTGTCGTCAAATCCAGTGACGGTATTCCTCATCAGACATATTCTCCGTCTGCCACTGCGTCACCTGCATCAGCAGCGCCAGACGCTGAGAAGTCGACAGCCAGCGCCCCCACGCCGAGTGTCCCTGGGACAGGATGTTGCGATAACTCCGATACAATCGTGATAGTGCCATCGTCATGCCCTCCGACCGTTCATTATTTGCACTTTAGTTATGGCAAAGTATCAACGTAAAATAGGGGAAAATATATTGATGACTTTATGCCGAGGAGTTCCCCTTTATGTCCTCTTCCCGACTGCAACAACAGTTCATCCGGCTCTGGCAGCATCTGCAAGGACAGCCTACTGACACCACGCTGCAGGAGCTGACCGGGGTACTCAACTGCTCGCGACGGCATATTCGGTCGCTGCTGCGAGCCATGCAGGAAGAGGGCTGGCTGAACTGGGAAGCCGAAGCGGGACGAGGAAAACGATCGCGGCTCAGCTTCCTCTATACCGGTCTGACGCTGCAGCAACAGCGGGCGGAAGACCTGCTGGAGCAGGATCGGATCGACCAGTTGGTGCAGTTGGTGGGAGACAAATCGCAGGTGCGGCAGATGCTGCTTTCCCACATCGGACGCAGCTTCCGGCAGGGCAAACACCTGCTGCGCATCGCCTACTACCGGCCGATGCGTAACCTGCTGCCCGGCTCGGCGCTGCGGCGTTCGGAAACGCATCTGGCCCGCCAGATCTTCAGCGGATTAACCACCATAAATGAGGAAAATGGGGAACTCCTGCCGGATTTAGCCCACCACTGGCAGCAGGTCTCGCCCCTGCATTGGCGTTTTTATTTGCGCCCCGCCGTGCGTTTCCATCACGGCCGGGAGCTGACGATGGACGACGTGATCGCCTCTCTGCAACGCATCACCGCCATGCCGCTGTTTTCTCATCTCTGCGCCATCGAATCGCCCATCCCCTCCGTGCTGGATGTGCGGCTGACGACGCCGGATGTCTGGTTGCCCTGGCTGCTCGGCAGCGTGTCCGCGATGATTTTGCCGCAGGAGTGGAAAGTGCTGCCCGATTTCACCCGCCATCCGGTGGGCACCGGCCCTTACGCCGTGCTGCGCAACAGCGTTACACAGCTGAAAATCAACGCCTTTGACGACTACTTTGGCTATCGTGCGCTGATTGACGAAGTGAGCATCTGGGTGTTGCCGGACGCGCTGGATACGCCCTCCTGTTCGCTTCAATTACAAAACGACAATTCGCCGAACAACGAACTAGAGAACCGATTGGAGGAAGGCTGTTACTTTCTGCTGTTCGACCGGCGCTCGCCGCTGACTTCTCGCCCGGACATCAGGGACTGGCTGTGCCAGGCGCTGAGCCCGGTCGCCCTGCTCGGGCTCGCGGACGAAACCTACCAGTGCAACTGGTCGCCGGCCTACGGGCTGCTGCCACGCTGGCACCACGCCCAGCCCCGCCTGACTCGGGACAAACCCGTCAACCTTACGCACCTGACCCTCACCTTCTATCATGAGCACGCCGAGTATCAGGACATCAGCGACATTATTCGTCGGCTGCTGTCCGCCCACGGCGTCACGCTGTCGGTCCGCTGTATCGACTATGCTGACTGGTACCAGGGTGGCGAGGCGAGCGACATCTGGCTCGGCAGCGCCAACTTCTATTTGCCGCTGGCGTTCTCTCTGTTCGCCCTGCTCTACGAACTGCCGCTGATGCAGCACTGTTTGGATCGGGATCTGGCCGAAGACGCCAGCCAGTGGCGTCAGGGCCGCTGGTCGCTGACGGACTGGAGCCAATCGCTTGTGACTCAGCAGCAGATCCATCCACTGTTCCATCATTGGCTGCAGTTGCAAGGGCAGCGCAGCATGCGCGGCATTCGTATGAATACGCTGGGGTGGTTTGATTTCAAATCCGCCTGGTTCGCGCCGCCGGAAAACTGACGCGCGCTTTGACTCCGGGTATGAAGTCTCTACAATGCGTGAGTTCTCAACGGGGTGCGATAAAGCCCGGCGCCGTCATACCGTCCGCTTTACGCTGAGAAAATACCCGTCGAACCTGATCCGGTTAATACCGGCGAAGGGATTTGGGAGTGCTTCGCCGCTTGCTCAAAGACCTTTGCCGCCCCTTTTCTCAGGAGTGCAAAGTGTTAAAAAAATTACTGTCCTGCCTGTTGATTCTCACTGCTCCGGTGTTCGCGAAACCTACGCTGACCGTGTATACCTACGACTCCTTCACCTCGGAATGGGGACCCGGTCCCAGCGTGAAAATCGCGTTTGAAAAAGAGTGCGCCTGCGAGCTGAAATTCGTGGCGCTGGCCGACGGCGTGGCGTTGCTTAACCGTCTGCGGATGGAAGGAAAGCGCACGCAGGCCGATGTCGTGCTGGGTCTGGACAACAACCTGCTTAAGGCGGCGGAAAACACCGGCCTGTTCAGCAAACGGACGGTCGATACCGATGCGCTCTCGCTGCCGGGCGGCTGGCACAATGACACGTTCGTGCCCTATGACTACGGATACTTCGCCTTTATCTATAACCGCGACAAGCTGAAAAACCCGCCGCGCAGCCTGCATGAGTTGGTCGACAACCCGACGCCGTGGAAAGTGATTTATCAGGACCCACGCACCAGCACGCCGGGACTCGGCCTGCTGCTCTGGATGCAAAAAGTCTATGGCGACGACGCCCCGCAGGCCTGGCAGAAGCTGGCTGCGAAGACGGTCACCGTGACCAAAGGCTGGAGCGAAGCCTATGGTTTGTTCCTGAAAGGCGAAGCCGACCTCGTGTTGAGCTACACCACCTCGCCCGTTTATCACATTATTGAAGAGAAGAAAGACAACTATATCGCGGCGCCCTTCAGCGAAGGCCACTATCTGCAGGTGGAGGTGGCCGGCCGGCTGGCGAGCAGCCAACAGCCGCAGTTGGCTGAGCGCTTCCTGAAGTTTATGGTCAGCCCGGCCTTCCAGCAGCGCATTCCGACCACCAACTGGATGTATCCGGTTATCGACACACCGCTGCCCGCCGGTTTCCAGTCTCTGGACAAACCGGCCGCGATACTGTCGTTTACGCCGGAGCAGGTCGCCACGCACCGTAATGACTGGATCCAGGCATGGCAACGCGCCGTCAGCCGCTAATCCCCGGCTGGCTCTGGCCCGGCGCTTTCGCCGCGCTGCTGCTGAGTGTGGTCGCCGCGCTGGCCTTCGGCGCTCTGTGGCTTCAGGCGCCGCAGAATCCGTGGCGCACGCTGTGGCAGGACGACTACCTGTGGCACGTCGTTCGCTTCACTTTTTGGCAGGCGTTGCTCTCGACGCTGCTGTCGACCATCCCGGCGATTTTTCTGGCGCGCGCACTGTATCGACGCCATTTTCCGGGACATCGCTGGCTGTTGAGGCTATTCGCCATGACGCTGGTGTTGCCGGTGCTGGTGACCGTGTTCGGTCTGCTCAGCGTATACGGGCGGCAAGGCTGGCTCTCACAGATCACGGCGGCATTTGGCCTACCTTACGCATTTTCTCCCTATGGGCTCGGCGGGATACTGTTGGCGCACGTTTTCTTCAACCTGCCGCTGGCCACGCGTCTGATGTTGCAGGCGCTGGAAAGCATCGCTACCGAACAGCGGCAGGTGGCCGCGCAGCTCGGGATGGGAGAATGGCAGCACTTTCGCATTGTGGAGTGGCCGTGGCTGCGCCGACAGCTCCTGCCTGCGGCCGCGCTGATCTTTATGCTCTGTTTTGCCAGCTTCGCCGTCGTGCTCTCGCTGGGCGGCGGCCCTAAGGCCACCACCATTGAGCTGGCGATCTATCAGGCGCTAAGCTTCGACTACGATCCGGCGCGCGCTTCGTTGTTGGCGCTGATTCAGATGGGATGCTGTCTCGGTCTGGTTCTGCTCAGCCAGCGGCTGGCTAAACTGCTGCCGGTCGGCTACAGCCAGCAGGCGCGCTGGCGTAATCCTCAGGACACGCTGTTCAACCGCATCACGGACGTGCTGTTGATCGTGGCCGCACTATTGTTGCTGCTACCGCCGCTATTGGCCGTGGCGGCGAATGGGCTGAACGCCTCCCTGCTCGCCGTGCTGCGTCAACCCGCGCTATGGGACGCGCTGTGGACTTCGTTGAAGGTCGCAGTACTCTCCGGCCTGTTGTGCGTACTGCTGACGCTGATGCTGCTGTGGAGCAGCCGGGAACTCAAGCTGCGTCGCCGCCATTTTTCCGGCCAACTGCTGGATCTTAGCGGCATGCTGATTCTGGCGATGCCCGGCATCGTACTGGCGAGCGGATTTTTCCTGCTGCTGAACGGCACCGTCGGGCTGCCGGAGTCGCCCCTGTGGCTGGTGGCGGCGACGAACGCGCTGATGGCGATCCCCTATGCGCTCAAAGTGCTGGAAAATCCCATGTATGACATCGCCGAGCGCTACAACCTGCTGTGCCAGTCGTTGGATATCCGCGGCTGGCGGCGACTGCAGACCATCGAACTGCGGGCGCTGCGGACGCCGATCGCACAGGCGCTGGCGTTCGCCTCTATTCTCTCGCTGGGCGATTTCGGCATCATCGCGCTGTTCGGCAATGAGCAATTCCGGACGCTGCCGTTTTATCTGTACCAGCAAATCGGCGCTTACCGCAGCGCCGACGGCGCCGTGACCGCCTTGCTTTTGCTGCTGCTGTGTTTTGTTCTGTTCACTCTGATTGAAAAACGGGCGGACGCTTATGATCGTTCTCGATAAATTGACCTATCTCTACCAGCACCAGCCGATGCGGTTCGATCTGCGCGTGGAAGCCGGTGAACGCGTCGCCGTGCTCGGTCCCAGCGGCGCGGGCAAAAGCTCGCTGCTCAGCCTTATCGCCGGTTTTCTCCCGGCGGAGAGCGGCCAGCTCATGCTGAACGGCGTCGACCACCGCCAGACGCCACCGGCCAAGAGACCGGTATCGATTCTGTTTCAGGAAAATAATCTCTTCCCCCACCTGACGCTGTCGCAGAATATTGCTCTGGGGCTGCATCCCGGTCTTAAGCTGACGCCGCCACAGCGCAAGGAGTTAGCCCGCATCGCTGAACGCGTCGGGTTGACCGCGCTGCTGGATCGCCTGCCGGCGCAGGCGTCGGGCGGCCAACGGCAACGGGCGGCGCTGGCGCGTTGCCTGTTGCGTCAGCAGCCGATCCTGCTGCTGGACGAGCCGTTCTCCGCGCTCGACCCGGCGTTGCGTGCGGAAATGCTGACGCTGGTCGACGACGTATGTCGCGATCGCCAACTGACGCTGCTGATGGTCTCGCACCATCTCGACGATGCCGCCCGCATCGCCGATCGCACGGCGTTGGTGGTTGACGGCCGCGTGGCTTACGACGGCTCAACCCATGACCTGCAACAGGGTCGCGTCGCCGCCGCAGGTATTCTCGGAATCGCCCCCGTTGAACAGAATAAAAACTGATGGCGAACAGGTTTTGACCTTTTCACAGTTGTGGGTTATTGTCTGCCGCAGCCCATGTGAAAATGGCTTGTCCATATACATAGTTTAAAAAACCAATGACAGGATTCCCCGTGAAACACACGTCCTCCACGCTAGCACTATCCAACACCGCACTTGTCGATGCGGTCGTCGTCGTGCGCCTAGTGGTCGTCGTCGTGGTCGGCAACGCGCCGTAACGGGTTCGAATCCAGAAGAGATTCCCAAACCCCGCCGGCGCCAACCGAGCGGGTTTTGTTCTTTCTGCCCCCCGCTCCCAAACAGCACCGGCTCTGATAAAGGATATGACTATGCGTTATACCGGAGCTGAGCTGATCGTCCACATCCTGGAACAGCAAGGCATCACGACCGTCACGGGTATCCCCGGCGGGGCCGCCCTGCCGCTGTACGATGCGCTGGGACAAAGCCGAACCCTTCGCCACGTACTGGCGCGACACGAACAAGGCGCGGGCTTCATCGCTCAGGGCATGGCGCGAGCCAGCGGCAAAGCGGCGGTCTGCATGGCCTCCAGCGGCCCCGGCGCGACCAACCTGCTGACCGCGATTGCGGATGCGAAACTCGATTCCATTCCGCTGGTCTGCATAACCGCTCAGGTCTCCTCCAATATGATCGGCAGCGATGCCTTCCAGGAAGTGGACACCTACGGCATCTCCATCCCCGTGACCAAGCACAACTATCTGGTGCGCGACATCAATGAGCTGGCCCACGTGATGAACGAAGCGTTCCGCATCGCGCAGTCAGGCCGTCCCGGCCCGGTGTGGATCGACGTGCCGAAAGATGTACAGACGGCCACCATTGAGCTGGATGCCCTGCCTGCGCCTGCGCCGAACGACGCACCGGTGGCCGCCGAGCCGCAGGCCCTTGAGCAGGCGGCCGCGATGATCAACGCCGCCCGCCGTCCCGTGCTGTATCTCGGCGGCGGGATCGTCAGCGCCGGCGCGCATCAGCAGGCGATCCAACTGGCGGAGTCCGCCGGTATTCCCACCACCATGACATTGATGGCGCTCGGCGCAATGCCTGCCGATCATCCGCTATCGCTGGGCATGTTGGGCATGCACGGCGCACGATCCACCAACATGATCCTGCAACAGTCCGATCTGTTGATCGTCATGGGCGCGCGCTTCGACGATCGCGCTATCGGCAAAGCCGAGCAGTTCTGCCCGAACGCCAGCATCATCCACATGGACATCGACGCCGCCGAGCTGGGCAAAATTCGCCAACCGCACGTGGCGCTGCATGCAGACGTCGCACAAGGGTTGACGCAGCTGCTGCCGCTGATCGAGCCCCAGACGCGCGCCGACTGGCGCCAGCAGGTGAGCGAGCTGCAGCAGGCGTTCCCCGCCAATCTGCAACAGGATGATCCGCTCAGCCACTACGGCCTGATCCATGCCGTCGCCGAATCGCTGGACGACAGCGCTATTATCTCCACCGATGTCGGTCAACATCAGATGTGGGTCGCCCAGTCGTACCCGCTGCGCCGCACGCGCCAATGGCTGACGTCTGGCGGTTTGGGGACCATGGGATTCGGCGTGCCGGCCGCCATCGGCGCCGCGCTGGCGGAGCCCGATCGCACCGTGGTGTGCTTCTCCGGCGACGGCAGCCTGATGATGAATATTCAGGAACTGGCGACGCTGGCCGAACAGCGCCTTAACGTCAAAATCGTGCTGATGAACAATCAGGCGCTGGGCATGGTCCACCAGCAGCAGGATCTGTTCTACGAACAGCGTTACGTGGCGTCCGACTACAGCTATCAGGCCAATTTCCTGGCGATTGCCACCGGTTTCGGGCTGGCGACCTGTGATTTGAACGCGGCGGAAGATCCGCAGGCCGCTCTGCGCAAGATTCTGAATCAGCCGGGTCCAGCGCTGATTCATGCGCTGATCGACGTGAATGAAAAAGTCTATCCGATGGTGCCGCCGGGCGCCGCCAACATTGAGATGATTGGAGATTAACCCTATGCAGACCGCATCCTCTTCAACCCAGGTCACGCTGGAGCTGTCCGTACATAACCATCCCGGCGTCATGTCTCATGTCTGCGGCCTGTTCGCCCGCCGGGCGTTCAACGTCGAAGGCATCATGTGTATGCCGCTGCCAGGGGGCGAACAAAGCCGTATCTGGCTGCTGGTGAACGACGACGACCGGCTGGCGCAGATGATCAGTCAAGTGGAAAAGCTGGAAGATGTGTTGCAGGTCCGCCGCCACGGCGACGATACCCGCATTTTCGAGCAGGTGGCGGAGTTCTACCGCTAATCAGACGTTGAAAATCTGCCGCAGCAGGTGGAGATAGACCGGCATCAGCGGGTGCCGCCACAGCAAGATCAGACTGAAGGCGGCGGCGACCGTCGCTATCGGCGCCAGCCAGCGTAAACGCGCTGGCGTCAGCCATCCCTCCACCGGCACGCGTCGGCAGCGCCATAGCAGCCAACCGGCCGTCCAGGTCAGTGCGGCAGCGGCGAGAAGCAGCCAGCGAAAGCTGCCGCTGTCCGCTGCGGGGGGAATATCGATCGCCACCCCCGCCAGAATGCCCGGCATCAGATATAACGGAGGCCAGGTCAGGCAGCCGATGATGTTCGGTACCAAGAATCGTTTCGGCGGCAGTTCCAGCATACCGGCGACCATGGGGATGAGCGGCCGGGTCGGACCGATAAAGCGCCCGACCAGAATGGTGGCGAGATGGTGCTGATGCAGCATTTTTTCGATGCGATAGAGATAGGCGCTGTGCTTCTGGACGAATGACCAGCCGTGCAGCCGATCCTTAAAGCGCCAGCCGATGTAATAGGAAATCCAATCCCCCAGCAGGCAGCCGATAATGCCCACTCCCCAGGCCGGATAAAGTCCCAGGTGTCCGCTGCCGATCAAGGTGCCCAGCGACGCCATCATCAAGGTGCCCGGCAGCAGCAGCCCCACCAACGCCAGCGACTCCAGAAAAGCCACCAGCAAAACGGCCAGCAGTGAATAGGCCAACGATTGAGTAACCACGTGCTCAAGCCAGGCTTGCATAAATCCCTACTTATCTGCGCTAAAATCAGGACTTCGGGATAATAGCAGAAAACCGCCGGACGGCAGCCCCTCGCTCGCTGCCGATCGGACGGCCCACAGTCAGAACCCATCGGGCAGGCTAAATGTTTGATCCCGGAAGGACCAAACCCGCCAGATGTATCACCCGCCGAGATACAGGGTCTTCACCTCCGGATTCGCCAGAACCTCCTGCGCCGCTCCATGCAGAACGATCTTACCGTTTTCCAGCACGTAGGCCCGGTCGGCGATTTTCAACGCCGCGGTCGCATTCTGCTCGACCAGCAGGATTGTGATCTTCTCCTCGCGCAGTTGACGGATGATGTTGAACAGCTCACCCACCACCTTCGGCGCCAGCCCCAGACTAGGCTCGTCCAGCATCAGCAAAGCCGGTTCGCTCATCAACGCCCGGGCAATCGCCAGCATCTGCTGCTCTCCACCGCTCATCGTCCCCGCCAGCTGCGCGCGCCGCTCTTTCAGGCGAGGGAACATGGCGTACATCTTGTCGCGCAGATAGCTGAACCTCACCGGATTGTTGTACGCCCCCATCCGCAGATTTTCTTCGATGGTCAGGTTAGTGAACACCTTGCGCCCTTCAGGCACCAGCGCCAGCCCCTGACGCACGATCTGGTGCGTTTGCCGGTGGGAAATATCTTCGTTGAGAAAATTGACCACGCCGGTGGATTTCACCAGATTGATGATGCCGTTCAGCGTCGACGTTTTCCCGGCACCGTTACTGCCGATCAACGTCACGATCTCGCTGTTGTTGACCTCGATATCGATCCCCTTCAGCCCTTGAATCAGACCATAGAAGACCCGTAGATCGGTCGCTTTAAGCATAATCGATGTCTCCCAGATAGGCGGCGATGACGTCAGGATGATTGATGGCTTCATTCGGCGTGCCGCTAAACAGCGCCTTGCCGTAATCCAGCACTATCACCCGCTCGCACAGGGAGTTCACAAACGACATATCATGTTCTATCACCAACACCGTCAGTCCGAAGTCCTTCCGCATTTTGAAAATGAGCTGCGCCAGTTCGGCGGTCTCGCGAGGGTTCATCCCCGCGGCGGGCTCGTCCAGCAACAGCAGTTTGGGCGATGTCGCCAGCGCCCGCGCGATTTCCACCTTTCGCTGATTGCCGTAACTCAGATTGGTCGCCAGCGAATGGGCGTGTTCGGCAATGCCGATGTACTCCAGCAGCTGCATCGCTTTTTCCCGCGCGCGTTTCTCCGCCGCGAAAAAACGCCCGCAGCGCAGGGCTGCCTCGAGGAAAGAGTAATGAATAAAGCGATCGAGTCCGATCAACACGTTGTCGAGCACCGTCATGGACGGAAACAGCCGGATATTCTGGAACGTTCTGGCGATCCCCCGGTTCACCACCTGATTCGGTTTCAACCCGGTCAGCGCCTGAGACGCCAGCTCCACCGTGCCGCCGGTCGGTTTATAGTTGGCCGTAATCACGTTGAACAGCGTGGTTTTACCCGCGCCGTTCGGTCCGATCAGCCCGAAGATCTCGGCAGGCGCAATGTGAAAACTGACGCCGTCGATGGCGCGCAGTCCGCCAAACTGCATGGTGACGTCCGCAACGCGGAGTAATGCCTCATTTGCCATTCTGACGTCTCCTGCGAATTTCCCAGATTTCCTGTTTGCCTAGCAGCCCTTCACGCGCAAACAGCATGATGATCAGCAGCACCAGCGAGAACACCACCATCCGCAGGCCGGGGTGCGAGCCCAAATCCTGACCGAACAGCGTCAGCGGCTGATCGAGGAAGCGCAGCCATTCGCCGCTGCCCACCACGACGATCGTCCCCAGGATCGCGCCGGTGGTGCTGCCCAGTCCGCCCAGTACGATGATGATCAGCAACTGGAAGGTCAGCATAAAGTCGAACAGATCCGGCGAAATAATGGTGAGCAGCGAGGCCAGCAGGCCGCCGCCGATGCCTTCGAAAAACGCGCTGGTCGCGAAAGCGCAGGTCTTGATGCGGAAGGTGTTGATCCCCATGGCGATTGCGGCGTCTTCGTCATCGCGTACCGCCTTCATCGCGCGTCCGTATTTGGAATACACCAGTTGCAGGACGAACAGCACGGCGATGAGCGCGATGAATCCGCACCAATACAGGATGTTCTCTACCTGCGGGATCTCATTCAGCCCGATGGCGCCGTTGGTGATCTGCGGATTGTTAATCGCCAGGATCTTGATAATGAATCCAAAGCCCAGTGTGACGATGGCGAGGTAGTCGCCACGCACGCGAAAGACCGGGAACGACAGACAGACGGCGACCACCGCGGCGCAGACGCCGCTGATGATTAGCGCGGGCAGGAACGTCGTGTGCAAAGCCAGAATGAACGGGCTCGGCGCAGCCATTTCGAACATGTCCGTTTTGTTGTCCGCAGTCAGCAACAACAGCGCCGTCACGTATGCGCCAATGGCGACAAAACCGTTCGGCTCTAACGAGAGCTGGCCGGTCACCCCGTTGATCAGGTTGTAGCTGACCGCCAGGATCATAAAGATAAAGATGTTGCAGACGATGCGCAGCACATAGGCGTCGAACGCGTCCTGCAAAGAATAAAGCGCTAGAAACGCCAGCGCGAACAGTGCGATATAGCACAACAGCAGCGAAGAGGAGGTCTGCGGCATTTTCATCAGAAGCGGCTCCTTTCCAATCGTTCATCACCCATGATGCCCACCGGTCTGAACAGCAGCACCAAAATTAAAAACAGGAAGGCGAAAGCATCTTTGTACCCGCCCAACTCCGGAAAAACGGCGACCGCCACCACTTCGGTAAAGCCCAGGATAAAGCCGCCGATCACCGCCCCGGTGACGCTGCCGATCCCGCCCAGTACCGCTGCGGCGAAGGCTTTCAGGCCGATCAATACCCCCATCAGCGGATCGATGGTTGGGTAACTGATGGCATAGAACACGCCGCCCAGCGACGCCAGCGCGCTCCCCAGCGCAAACACCAGCGAAATGATGTGATTAGCATCAATGCCCATCAGGCGAACGGTATTGACGTCGAACGCCACCGCGCGGATCGCCATCCCCTGTCGGGTGCGGTACAGAATGAACAAAATGATCGCCAGCAGCACCAGCGTGATCAGCGGCACCATCCAGGCCACCTGGGTGATCACGATTTGACCGAGCGTTATCGTCTGATTGAAAAACGGCGGCGATTCGAAGAAACGCGGGCTGCCGCCGAACACGACGTTAAAGAGATTCTCCAGAAAGAAGCTGACGCCGATGGCGGTGATCAGCATGGAGATTTTGGACGCCTGCCGCAGCGGGCGATAGGCGATGCGATCGATAGCGACCCCGAGCAGGGCCGAGACCAGCACCGAAAACAAAATAGCTGCCCCGAAAGGCAGCCCGAAGGAGGTAAAGCTGATCAGCGCCACAAAGGCGCCGACCATCATGATATCCGCATGGGCGAAGTTAATCAGCCGTAGTACGCCATACACCATGGTGTAACCAATCGCGATCAGCGCATACATACTGCCAAGGCTCATGCCATTGACCACCTGCTGTAAAAAAACGGCAAAATCCATTGTGCGCTCCTTACTACTTCCCGCCGATTAAGGATTGACCACCGTTTTAAACGCCAGCTGCCCGTTCTTGACTTCGTTGATGACCGCAGGGCGAATGGCATCGCCGTCTTTCAGGGTCAACGTCCCTGTAATACCGGTAAAGTTGGTGGTGGCGCGCAGGTTCTTGTTCACGCAAACGCGATCGTGCGGATCGCTGCACTTATTCATGGCGGCGACGATCATCTTGTAGGCATCCGCCGTCATCGCGCCCCAGGTATGGGTCGGCTCGTTATATTTGGTGGTCCAGGCCTGAATGAATTTCTCGCCGTCCGGCGTCTGCTCTTTCGCATTTGGCGAGTAGTAGTCGGTGGTCATATAGCCTTCCACCGCATCCTGACCGAGTTTGAAGAAGATCGGGTCGGCCGCCAGACCATCGCCGCCCACCACCGGCACTTTCAGCCCTAGCTGCTTGGCCTGTACCGCAATCAACGCGCCTTCGGTGTAATAAATCGGCATATAGATCATATCGACGTTGTGGGATTTCACGGTGGAGAGCTGCGCTTTGAAATCTTTGCTGCCGCCTGGCGCCTGTACTTCAACGGCGATAGTGCCGCCGTTTTTCACAAACTGATTGCGGAAAGCGCGCGCCAGACCGACTGAGTAGTCGTTGCTGCTGTCAAACATGATGGCCGCTTTCTTGGCCTTCAGATCGCGGCTGGCCAAGTTGGCGCCCACCACTCCCTGGAAGCTGTCGGAAAAGCATACCCGGCTGACGTACTCGCGGTTGCGGGTGACGCGGTCGTTGGTCGCCGTCGGGGAGATCAGCGGCGTTTTGGTGTCTTCCGCCATCTTGGTCATCGCCAGCGTATTGGTCGAGGTCACCTCGCCGATCACCGCATCCACTTTGTCGCTGGAAACCAGACGCTGCATGGCGTTGGCGGCTTCCACCTTGTCGCTTTTATCGTCGATGATAACCAACTTGACGGTGTCGCCGTTCGCCAGTTTTGGCTCCATGGCATTAATCAGATCCACCCCTTTCTGAGAAGGCTGACCATAACCGCTCAACGCGCCGCTCAAGGGCAGTACAACGCCGATTTTGACTTCGTCCGCCATGACATTCGCGGCCGCCAGCGCAGAGGACACACAGACTGCCGCTATCGTTGTTTTGAAAACTCTTCTCTTCATGTTCTGCCTCGTCAATGAATAGTGGTTTACGTTCCCATCGTGAAATGAAGCTGTGTATAGGGCTATAGCCAGCAAAAATGCGCACGGGCACAACCCGCACCACGATGGGAAAATCAGCAATTACCATGCCAATAAGCCGGGCCGGATAAATGTGTTATTAATCAATTAATAAATAAGACATAACAGGAAGTGATTGCCTTAAACGCCGGCGATAAGCGTCAGTTGCACCACGGGCACCCCGCGCTGCTTGCGCACGGTGCGAATATTGCCCCGGCTTTCATAAGACAAATCAATCATTCGGACGTCGAACGCACTAAGATTGTCAGCGCTGCCTCACCAGGTGGCAGGCGAAAAAGGCTGGACAACCACTGTATAGATAACCACACTTAATGACGACTTTCTTCTTCATACGGCCTGAGGTTATGACTGCTCCTTCCCCGCGTCAGGGCTTTGTGCTCACCCGTCATTGGCAAGATACGCCGTCCGGCATTCAGGTCGAGTTCTGGCTCGCCACCGACGACGGCCCGCAGCGGGTGCGTCTCCCTCCGCAACAGGCCGTGGCTTTTGTCCCCGCCCGCCATGAAGCGGAAGTCCGCACCGCGCTGAACGGCGAGAAAAGGGCCGAGCTCCGCCCGCTGGGGATGAAAAGTTTTCACCACGAAGATCTGCTGGGCCTTTACTGCCCGCAATATCGCCAGCTGCAGCGTATTGAAAAACGGCTGCAGGAAGCCGGCGTCCCCCTTTATGAAGCCGATATTCGCCCGCCTGAACGTTTTCTGATGGAGCGTTTCATTACTGCGCCGGTCTGGTTCGACGGCGACGCCGGACCGGAAGCTCGAATCCTCAACGCCAGGATGAAACCGGAGCCGCACTATCGTCCGCCGCTGCGCATGGTGTCGCTGGATATCGAAACCAACCGCCACGGCGAGCTGTACTGCATCGGCCTCGAAGGCTGCGGCCGGCGGCAGGTGTTTATGTTGGGTCCGCCCAACGGCGACCCGGCTGACGCGGGCGACTTCACTCTAGAGTATGCGACCAGCCGCCCCCAATTGCTGGAGCAGCTCAACCACTGGATCCAGCAGTACGATCCCGACCTGATCGTCGGCTGGAATCTGGTGCAGTTCGACCTGCGGGTGCTGCAAAAACACGCCGAACGATACGGCATTCCGCTACGCCTGGGGCGGCGACAGGCGGAGCTGGAGTGGCGGGAGCACGGCTACAAACAGGGGCACTTCTTCGCCAGCGCGCCCGGACGACTGATCGTCGACGGAATTGAAGCGCTCAAGTCCGCCACCTGGAACTTCGCCTCCTTCAGCCTGGAGTTCGTCTCCCAAACGCTGCTGGGAGAAGGCAAGGCGATGGATAACCCCTACCAGCGGATGGACGAGATCGACCGCCGCTTCGCCGAAGACAAGCCCGCCCTCGCCCACTACAACCTCAAAGACTGCGAGCTGGTCACGCGCATCTTCGACAAGACCGAACTGCTGCCGTTTCTGCTGGAACGCGCCAGCCTCACCGGTCTGGCGGCGGACCGCAGCGGCGGCTCCGTGGCCGCCTTCACCCATCTCTATCTGCCTCGGATGCACCGGGCTGGCTTCGTCGCTCCAAACCTCGGCGAGATCCCGCCGGAAGCCAGCCCCGGCGGCTTTGTCATGAATTCCCACCCCGACCTGTATGATTCGGTGCTGGTGCTGGATTATAAAAGCCTGTATCCCTCCATCATTCGCACCTTTCTGATCGACCCCGTCGGACTGGCCGTCGGCATGCGGCACCCGGACGAACAGCACGCGGTTAAGGGCTATCGCGGCGCATGGTTTTCCCGTGAGCAGCACTGTCTGCCCGCGATTGTCGGCAGCCTCTGGCAGGAGCGCGAGGCGGCGAAGCGCAGCGGCAACAAACCGCTGTCGCAGGCGCTGAAAATCATCATGAATGCCTTCTACGGCGTGCTGGGCTCCAGCGGCTGTCGCTTCTTCGATCCGCGACTGGCCTCCTCCATCACCCTGCGCGGACACGACATCATGCAGCAAACGCAGGCGCTGATTGAAGCCCGCGGCTATCAGGTGATTTACGGCGATACCGACTCGACGTTCGTCTGGCTCAATCACGCTCATAGCGAGCAGGAAGCGGACGCCATCGGCCGGGAACTGGCGCAGTACGTGAACGCGTGGTGGCGCGAGCATCTGGCGCGGACGCAGGGGCTGGAGTGCGCCCTGGAACTGGAATATGAAACCCATTATCAGCGTTTCCTGATGCCCACCATTCGCGGCGCGGAACAGGGCAGTAAAAAGCGCTACGCCGGACTGACGTTGGACGCCGGCGGCGAGCCGCAGGTGGTGTTTAAAGGGCTGGAGACCGTACGCAGCGACTGGACGCCGCTGGCGCAACGGTTTCAGCAGCAGCTCTACGCGCGAATTTTCCGGCGTGAGGCCTATCAGGAGTGGGTGCGCGACTATGTGCGCAAAACGCAGAACGGCGAGTGGGATGACCAACTGGTCTACCGCAAGCGGCTGCGCCACAAGCTAAGTGAGTACCAGCGCAATGTCCCGCCGCAGGTGCGGGCCGCCAGAATGGCCGACGAATATAACCGCGAGCACGGGCGTCCACTCCAGTATCAAAACGGCGGCTGGATCAGCTACGTCATGACCGTCAACGGCCCAGAACCGCTGGAAGCCCGTCATTCGCCGCTGGATTATCAGCACTATGTGGAAAAACAGCTGCGGCCGGTGGCGGATGGGATTCTGCCTTTCCTGCACGACGACTTCACCATGCTGGTCACCGGCCAAATGGGACTGTTTTGATTCCCTGACGGCGGTTTGGCAGGTGACGAACGCGCGCCCATCCAGTACCATAGCGCCCTTTCCGAATCCGGCGGTATTTTCGATAAGATCTTGCGCTGTCGTCAGCCCATACACTCAGATTCGGGCCGTATCCGCGCAGGACGGCGCCTAGCGCAGGCCTTTCAGACCAACGTTTCGAATGCGCGGACGCCGCGGCGCGCGGGAAGCGTCTATCGCGGCGCTGCAGGCCGTCAGCCGCATTCAAGGATGACGGCGATCGCCAACTCACACATAACAATACGGGTCATGCCTGACCGGCCGCCGGCCATACCTCGGCGCGGCAATGCGGCGTTTACGCCCTTTTGCGGCGGGCGCCCCACAATGACGGTCATTCAGACAATTTTCGACAACGACGAGTATCGAGCTAAGCACATATGCCTTTTACACTTGGTCAACGCTGGATCAGCGACACAGAAAGCGAATTGGGATTAGGAACAGTAGTGGCGGTTGATGCCAGAATGGTGACCCTGCTGTTCCCCGCCAGCGGCGAGAATCGCCTCTATTCACGCAATGATGCCCCCATCACCCGAGTCATGTTTAACCCGGGCGATACCGTCACCAGCCATGAAGGCTGGCAGATGCAGGTCAACGAAGTCAGCGACGAAAACGGTCTGCGCATCTATATCGGCCAGCGGCTCGACGATGAGACGCCCGCCCTGCTGCGAGAAGTCTTCCTCGACAGCAAGCTGACCTTCAACAAGCCGCAGGATCGTCTGTTCGCCGGCCAGCTCGACCGGATGGATCGCTTTGCCCTGCGCTATCGCGCCCGCCAACACCTGCATGCTCAGGCCCAGCAGCCGTGGAGCGGTCTGCGCGGCATGCGCGCCAGCCTGATCCCTCACCAGCTCTATGTCGCGCACGAAGTCGGCCAGCGCCATGCGCCGCGCGTTCTGCTGGCGGACGAAGTAGGTTTGGGGAAAACCATCGAAGCCGGGATGATCATCCATCAACAGCTGATGTCAGGCCGCGCCGAGCGCGTGCTTATCGTGGTGCCGGAGACGCTACAGCACCAGTGGCTGGTGGAAATGCTGCGCCGCTTCAACCTGCTGTTCTCGCTGTTCGACGACGAACGCTACGCCGAAGCGTTGCTGGATAGCAGCAACCCGTTCGAAACCGAGCAGCTAATTATCTGTTCGCTGAGTTTTGTCCAGCGCAACCCGAAACGTTTTGAACAGTTGGCTAATGCCGACTGGGATCTGCTGGTGGTCGACGAAGCACATCATCTGACCTGGAGCGAAGCCGGGCCAAGCCCGCAGTATCAGGCCATAGAGCGACTGGCGAGCGTCACCCCGGCGGTTCTGCTGTTGACCGCCACGCCGGAGCAACTGGGTCAGGAAAGCCACTTCGCCCGCCTGCGTTTGCTGGACCCCAACCGCTTCCACGACTACGCCGAATTTGTGGCCGAGCAGCAACGCTATCAGCCGGTGGCCGATGCCGTAACACAGCTACTCACCGGCGACGAGGCCAGCGCGGACGATCTTCAGGCGCTGGCCTCGCTGCTGGGCGGACAGGACGTCAGCGGGCTGCTGAAAGCCATCAACGCTGCGGACGAGGACACTGCGCGTTCAGCGCGGGAAGAGCTGATCGCCCTGCTGATGGACCGCCACGGCACCAGCCGCGTGCTGTTCCGCAACACCCGTCAGGGCGTACAGGGCTTCCCGGAACGTCAGCTACAGACCACCCCGCTGCCGCTGCCCGCCCAATATCAGACCGCGATTAAGGTGTCCGGCATTATGTCCGGCGCCAAAACCGCCGAGAAGCGCGCGCAGGATATGCTGTACCCTGAGCAAATCTATCAGCAGTTCGAAGATGAAAACGCCACCTGGTGGAGCTTCGATCCCCGCGTGGAGTGGCTGCTCGACTACCTGACCCGCCACCGCGACGAGAAAGTGCTGGTGATCTGCGCCAAGGCCGCCACCGCGCTGCAGTTGGAACAGGCGCTGCGCACGCGTGAAGCCATCCGCGCCGCGGTATTCCACGAAGGGCTGTCGATTCTGGAGCGCGACCGTGCCTCCGCCTACTTCGCCTCGGAAGAGGAAGGCGCTCAGGTGCTAATCTGCTCCGAAATCGGTTCCGAAGGCCGTAACTTCCAGTTCGCCAGCCACCTGGTGATGTTCGACCTGCCGTTCAATCCCGACCTGCTGGAGCAGCGCATCGGCCGTCTGGATCGCATCGGTCAGGAGAATGACATCCAGATTCTGGTGCCTTATCTGGAAAATACCGCGCAGGCGCTGCTGGTGCGCTGGTATCACGAAGGTCTGGATGCGTTCGAACACACCTGCCCGACCGGCCGTTCCATCTACGACAGCCATTACGATCGCCTGATCGCGCTGCTGGCCCAGCCGGAACAGCAGGAGGGCGTCGACGACTTTATTCGCGACTGCCGTCAGCAGCACGACGCGTTGAAAGCCCGGTTGGAGCAGGGTCGCGACCGCCTGCTGGAGATGCACTCCAACGGCGGCGAACAGGCGAAAAAACTGTCCGCCGATATCGCCGCGCAGGACGACGACGTCGCGCTGGTCAACTTCGCGCTTAACCTGTTCGACATCATCGGCATCCATCAGGAAGATCGCAGCGACAACTTGATCGTGCTGCGTCCATCGGAACATATGCTGGTGCCGGACTTCCCCGGATTGTCCCAGGACGGCTGTACGATCACCTTCGATCGCGAGCAGGCGTTGTCCCGGGAGGATGCCCAGTTCATCAGTTGGGAGCACCCGTTGATCCGTAACGGACTGGATCTGATTCTGTCCGGCGATACCGGCAGCTGCGCCGTGTCGCTGCTGAAAAACAAGGCGCTGCCGGTCGGTACGCTGTTGACAGAACTGGTGTACGTGGTCGAGGCGCAGGCGCCGAAAAAACTGCAGCTCACCCGTTTTCTGCCGCCGACGCCGGTGCGCATTCTGCTGGATCGCAAAGGCGCCGATCTGGCCGCGCAGGTGGAGTTCGAGAGCTTCAACCGTCAGCTGGCCGCGGTCAACCGCCATACCGCCAGCAAACTGGTGAACGCCGTCCAGCCCGATGTGCATGACATGCTGCAAAAGGCGGAACCGCTGGTCGCCGAACAGGCCCGCAAGCTGATTGCGACGGCCACACAGTTTGCCGACAAAGCGCTGCGGCACGAGCTGGAACGCCTCACGGCGCTCAAAGCGGTGAACCCCAACATCCGCGAAGACGAGCTACAGGCGCTGGAAACCCAGCGGGAACAGGTGCTGCTGAATCTCGACCAGGCAAACTGGCGCCTGGACGCCATCCGTCTGGTCGTGGTTTCCCACCAATAATCGCAACACGATGGCGCTTATTACTCACGCGGCGAGGGGAACCCCTTGCCGCCCGATCGGAGCCGGTCATGGAACCCTATAACCCGCCGCAAGATCCCTGGCTGCAGGTGCTGTATCAGGACGACCAACTGATGGTGGTCAACAAACCCAGCGGTCTGTTGTCCGTGCCCGGCCGCGCGCCAGAAAACCGCGATAGCATCATGAGTCGGATTCAGGCGGAATACCCGTCTGCGGAATCCGTTCATCGCTTGGATATGGCAACCAGCGGTGTCATCGCCGTCGCGTTGACCAAAGCGGCCGAACGAGAGCTGAAGCGCCAGTTCCGCGAGCGCGAGCCGAAAAAGATCTATATCGCCCGTGTCTGGAGGCATATGGCGCAAGATGAAGGCCGGGTCGATCTGCCGTTGATCTGCGACTGGCCCAACCGTCCCAAGCAGAAAGTCTGCTTTGACGAGGGCAAGCCCGCGCAAACCCTATGGGAGGTTTTGTCTCGCGACGACGATGGCACAACCCGGGTAAAGCTGATGCCGATCACCGGCCGCTCCCATCAGCTGCGAGTGCACATGCTGGCTATCGAACATCCAATTCTGGGGGATGGTTTCTACGCGCCGCCCGCCGCGCGGGCAATGGCATCGCGTCTACAGTTGCACGCGCAGGAATTGTTTATCACCCATCCGGCGTCGCGCAAGCCGATGCATTTTCGCTGCGAACCTGATTTTTGATGGAGCAAGAGGTAGAAAGAGAAGAGGATTCGTCGACGAAGACGGGGGAGCGAAGAAACGTTAACGCGAGAACTTGTGAACCTTGAGAAATTCGTAGGCCGCCTGAATATCTTGCGCTTTGCGCTTGGACAATTCGATCATCCGGGGCGACAGCCCCTTCCCCACCACCTTGTCCGGATGATGTTCGCTCATCAGCTTGCGATAAGCCCGCTTCACCGTCGCCGCATCATCATGGGAACGCACGCCCAACGTTCGGCAGGCGCTCTCCACGGTCGGACCGCGCGGATGCACCGGCGGCCGCTGATGCTGGGAGTGTCCGTGGTATGACTGTCCCCGACGCTGATGCGCATTGCCGTTCTGCTGTGACCCTCCGCCATGGCCGCGCTGCGACTGACCATGCGATTGCTGCGTCGCCCGCTCCATCGTGCGCAGAAACAGTTCGAACTGCGCCCGCGTCACGCCGAGCTCATCGGCAAAGACATACAGCAGCCGGCGTTCGTTAGGATGTAGCGCGCCGTCGATGAAGGCAACCTGTAGCTGAATTTCCAAAAATAGGCGAACCATATCGAAACGGCCGATGCAGACATCGCGCAGTTTACGCAGCTTGCCGCGCACCGGGAACTGGCGGGATTTCCCTTCGCGAAACGCCTGTTGGGCCGCGTTGCGCGCTTCCCCGTGCAACTCCAGCCGGTCCATCACATGGGTTGCGGCGAGAATATCGGCTTCCGTCACCCGGCCTTTCGACTTGGTGAGATGGCCCATCGCCTGAAACGTGGTGATGTAGAACAGCGCCTGACGGGAGGAGTGTGCGGAGAAAGCGGTGCGCCGACGCGACGAACGGGCTCTGTCAAATAAATGACCCACCAGCAGCCCGATGATCACCGCACCGACGCCACCGCTGGACGCTGCGCCCATCGCTAGCCCCAGCAACTTTCCCCAATAGCGCATATACTCCTCAAATCCTCATGCCGCCGGCCAAAAATTGCTTTATCATACCCGTCATTTATCTTTGCTCCTAACGGCAGCGCGTAGAAAACGGCGGGGATTTAGCACTGGCACTGCGCCAGCGCGTGATATAGTCTCTGACGGTTTGCCGGCATGATGCCCCTGATGACGGAACACCTAATACCGCGTATGAAAAAAAGTTTCCCAACTCTACTGGCCTCGTTAGTGTGGTCAGCGCTCTACAGCCAGCAAGCCATGGCGGACCTCGCCTCTCAGTGTATGCTCGGCGTACCGACGTATAACCGCCCGCTGGTAACCGGCGATACCGGTCAGTTGCCCGTCCGCATTCAGGCAGATCACTCCCAGGCGAACTATCCCGATAACGCTGTATTCACCGGCAACGTGAATATTGAGCAAGGCAACCGGGTGATGACCGCCAGGGAAGTCGAGCTGAATCAGATACAGCAAGCGGGTAAAACCGACCCGACCCGCACGATAACCGCCACCGGCGATGTCCGGTACGATGATAACCAGGTGATCCTGAAAGGACCTAAAGCCTGGTCGAATCTGAACACTAAAGACACTGACGTGTACCAGGGCGACTACCAGATGGTCGGGCGTCAGGGCCGCGGCGATGCCAACAAGATGAAGCTGCGCGATGACAACCGATACACCATTCTGGAAAACGGCACCTTCACGTCCTGCCTACCGGGTGACGATAGCTGGAGCGTCGTGGGTTCGGAAGTCATCCACGACCGGGAAGAAGAAGTGGCTGAAATCTGGAACGCACGATTCCGTATCGCCGGCGTGCCGATTTTTTATAGCCCATATCTTCAGCTTCCCGTAGGCGATCGCCGCCGTTCCGGTTTCCTGATCCCGAACGCCAAGTATGGCAAAAATAACGGCTTCGAGCTGATGACGCCGTACTACTGGAACATCGCCCCGAACTTCGACGCCACGATTACGCCGCATATGCAGACCAAACGTGGGCTGCAATGGGAAAACGAATTCCGCTACCTGACCCGCGCGGGCGCGGGCGTGTTCGAGCTGGACTGGCTGCCCAGCGATAAGCAGTATGACAAACAAATCAAGGCCGGCACTTATGAAGCAGACAGCAATACCACCCGTTGGCTGACGTACTGGCAGCACAGCGGCGTGCTGGATCAGGTCTGGCGTTTCAACGTCGACTACACCAAAGTCAGCGACCCGTACTACTTTACCGATCTGGAGTCCAAATACGGCTCCACCACCGACGGCTACGCCACCCAGAAGTTCAGCGCCGCCTACGCCGACCGCAACTTCGATGCGACGCTGTCGACGCGCAGCTATCAGATATTCAGCAATACCTCTGATGTCTATCGCGCACAGCCGCAGTTGGACGTGAACTACTACCTTAACGATTTGGGTCCTATCGACATGCACCTGTACGGGCAGGCGGTGAAATTCACCAACGTTGACCCGGATATGCCGACGGCGACCCGACTGCACGCCGAGCCGACCTTCAGCCTGCCGCTGTCCAACGGCTGGGCAAGTCTGAATACCGAAGCCAAGCTGATGGCGACCCACTATCAGCAGAGCAATCTGACTCATTACAATAACAACATCAACAACACCCCACTGGATGAGTCGGTCAACCGCGTGATGCCGCAGTACAAAGTCGACGGCAAACTGGTCTTTGAACGGGATATGGACTGGGCGAAGGGGTATACCCAAACGCTGGAACCGCGGGCGATGTACCTGTACGTGCCGTACCGCGACCAGAGCAAGATTCAGTCCTATGACTCGACCCTGCTGCAGAGCGACTATGCCGGGTTGTTCCGCGACCGCACCTATGGCGGCCTGGACCGTATCGCCTCTGCCAACCAGGTCGCAAGCGGGGTCACCACCCGCCTGTACGACGACGCGCTGGTGGAACGTTTCAACGCCTCGCTCGGCCAGATTTACTACTTCGAACGTCCGCGAACCGGCAACACCAACTCGTCGCTCGACAACAACTACCACAACGGCAGCCTGACCTGGGCGGGCGATACCTACTGGAAGATCGCCGATAACTGGGCGATTCGCGGCGGCGCGCAGTACGACGCTCGCGTGGATAACTTCACGGTCGGCGACGCCGTGCTGGAATATCGCGGCGGCGGCGAACGGATGCTGCAGTTGAACTACCGTTACGCCAGCGCGGAATATATCCAATCCATGCTGAACAGCAAAGACGCGCTTCCGGCCTATCAGCAGGGCATTTCTCAGGTGGGGATGACCGGCAGCTGGCCGCTGTCCGAGCGCTGGGCCGTCGTCGGCGCGTATTACTACGACACCAAGATGAACCAGCCGGCCGATCAGCTGATTGGTCTGCAGTATTCCACCTGTTGCTGGGCGGTCAATGTCGGTTACGAAAGGAAGATCACCACCTGGAACACCGCCTCCAACAGCAGCGTCTACGACAACAAAGTGGGCGTGTCGTTCGAACTGCGCGGTCTGAGCAGCAACTACAGTTTGGGCACAGACAAAATGCTGGCAAACGGCATTTTGCCGTACCAACGCTCTTTCTAATGGTGTACCGCCGGGAACTCTGGCCGCAATAAGCGTCTAATACCGGTAGCAATTCAACATTTAACCCGCCTTCGGGCGGATGACATTTAATGGGAAAGGTATGAACAACTGGAAAGCACTGATTCTGGGACTGACGCTGAGCGTCTCGACAGCGTTTGCCGCGCCGCAGGTCGTTGATAAAGTTGCCGCGGTGGTGGATAACGGCGTCGTGCTGGAAAGTGATGTCAATGGCTTACTGCAGTCGGTTAAGCTGAACGCACAGGGCGCCGGCCAGCAGTTGCCCGATGACGCCACGCTGCGCCATCAGATCCTCGACCGCCTGATTGTCGACAGCATTGTGCTGCAAATGGCCCAGAAGATGGGCGTTCAGATCACCGACGAGCAGTTGGATCGCGCCATCAGCGGCATCGCGGCTCAGAACCGCATGACGGTCGCTCAGATGCGCGACCGCCTGGCGCAGGAAGGCATCAGCTACGATACCTACCGCAGCCAAATCCGCAAAGACATGACCATCGCCGAAGTGCGCAATAACGAAGTCCGCCGCCGCATCACCATCCTCCCGCAGGAAGTCGACGCGCTGGCCAAGCAGGTTTCTAATCAGAATACCGGCGATACCGAGGTCAATCTGAGCCATATCCTGCTGCCGCTGTCGGAAAACCCGACGCAGCAGGAAGTCGATCAGGCCGAAGATCTGGCTAAGCGTCTGGTGAAAGAAGCGAACGAAGGCGCCGACTTTGGCAAGCTCGCCATCACCTACTCCGCCGATCAGCAAGCGCTGAAAGGGGGACAGATGGGCTGGGGTAAACTGCAGGAGCTGCCGACGCTGTTCGCCGAAAGCCTGGTGCAGGCGCAGAAAGGCCAGATAGTCGGCCCGATCCGTTCCGGCGTCGGCTTCCACATTCTGCGCGTTAACGACATCCGCGGCGAAGACAAAACCGTTTCCGTCACGGAAACGCACGCCCGCCACATTCTGCTCAGGCCTTCTGTCGTGATGACGGACGATCAGGCCCGCGCCAAACTGCTGGAAGTCGCGCAGCAGATCAAGAGCGGCGCCACCACCTTCGCCGCTCAGGCGCGCCAGCTGTCGCAGGATCCGGGTTCCGCCAATCAGGGCGGCGATCTGGGCTGGTCCTCTCCAGACGTTTACGATCCGGTATTCCGCGACGCGCTGCTAAAACTGCACAAAGGGGAAATCAGCCCGCCGGTTCACTCCTCCTTTGGCTGGCATCTCATTCAGCTAATGGACACCCGTCAGGTCGATAAGACCGACGCGGCGCAAAAAGAGCGCGCCTACCGCATGCTGTTCAACCGTAAGTTTGCGGAAGAAGCGCAGACCTGGATGCAGGAAAAACGCGCGGCCGCCTACGTCAAAGTTATGGATGGGCAGAGCAACTGATGCCAATTGAACGCAGCATTCCACGCATCGTGATCACCCCCGGCGACCCCGCCGGGATTGGCCCTGATCTGATCGTCTCGCTGGCCCAACAGGCATGGCCGGTCGAACTGGTGGTCTGCGCCGATCCCGCGCTGCTGAGCAGCCGGGCACAGACGCTGAATATCCCGCTGACTGTGCGGGAGTATCTTCCCGCTCAGCCCGCGCGTCCTCAGCAGGCCGGTACGCTGACCGTTCTGCCGGTTAAACTCGCGGTGACCGCCGTTCCCGGCCAGTTGAACGTTGAGAACAGTCGTTACGTCGTCGAGACGCTGGCTCAGGCCTGCGACGGCTGCCTGCGTGGCGAATTTGCCGCCCTGGTTACCGGTCCGGTGCATAAAGGCATTATCAACGAAGCGGGCGTGCCGTTCACCGGGCATACCGAATTCTTTGCCGAACGCAGCCACTGCGAGCGAGTCGTCATGATGTTGGCGACCGAGGAGCTGCGCGTCGCGCTGGCGACGACGCATCTGCCGCTGAGAGAAGTGGCGGATGCGGTCGACCGCCAGTGTTTACACGAAGTCGTCACCATTCTCGATCACGATTTGCGAACCAAATTCGGTATTGCAAACCCGTCGATCTATGTTTGCGGCCTCAATCCCCATGCGGGCGAAGGCGGTCATATGGGTCGGGAAGAGCTGGACGTCATCATTCCGGCGCTCGCTGAGCTGCGGGAGAAAGGCATTCAGCTGGTCGGCCCGCTGCCGGCGGATACCTTGTTCCAACCTAAATATTTGCAGCCGGCGGACGCCGTGCTGGCGATGTATCACGACCAGGGATTGCCGGTTCTGAAGTATCAGGGCTTCGGCCGGGCAGTCAACATCACGCTGGGTCTGCCGTTTATCCGTACATCGGTCGACCACGGCACGGCGCTGGAGCTGGCCGCCACCGGCCAGGCCGATCCCGGCAGTTTCAGCACCGCCTTAAATCTTGCTATTAAAATGATTGCTAATCGTAATGAATAATCGAGTACACCAAGGCCACTTCGCTCGTAAGCGTTTCGGGCAAAACTTTTTACACGATCATTTTGTGATCGACAGCATTGTCTCCGCCATCCACCCGCTGCCGGATCAGGCGCTGGTGGAAATCGGCCCTGGCCTGGGTGCTCTTACCGCGCCCGTGGGAGAGCGACTGAATCACTTTACCGTCGTCGAGCTGGACCGCGATCTGGCCGCGCGGCTGGAAGTGCATCCCACGCTGAAAGATAAGCTCACCATCATCCAGCAGGATGCCATGAAAGTGGACTTCGCCGAGCTGGCGCAGCAAATCGGCCAGCCGCTGCGGGTTTTCGGCAACCTGCCGTATAATATTTCCACGCCGCTGATGTTCCATCTGTTCAGCTATACTCAGGCTATTCGCGACATGCACTTTATGTTGCAGAAAGAGGTGGTCAACCGGTTGGTCGCGGGGCCGAACAGTAAAGCCTACGGCCGTTTGAGCGTGATGGCGCAGTATTACTGCCAGGTTATCCCGGTACTCGAAGTTCCCCCCACCGCGTTTAGACCTGCGCCGAAAGTCGAGTCGGCAGTCGTGCGGCTGGTGCCTCACACGACGTCGCCTTATCCTCAGGTCGATACCCGCGTGCTGAGCAGGATCACCACTGAAGCCTTTAATCAGCGCCGTAAAACGCTGCGCAACAGCCTGGGCAATCTGTTTACGCAAGAGCAGTTGGCGGAACAGGGCATTAATGCCAACGATCGCGCAGAAAACGTGACCGTAGAGCAGTATTGCAAGCTCGCTAACTGGCTCAGCAGTCATCCTACGGCGCAGGAATAAACTGGAGTTGTCGTCATGATTAACGCGCCCCGAGTTTGCATACAGGTTCAGAGTTTTTACGTAGAAGCACAGTCTGCGCCGGAAGAAGATCGCTACGTCTTTGCTTACACCATCACGATCCGCAATCTGGGGCGCCACGACGTCAAACTGATGAGCCGTTACTGGCTCATCACCAACAGCAACGGACGCCAGACCGAAGTTCAGGGAGAAGGCGTCATCGGCGTTCAGCCCGTCATCCATCCCGGTAGTGAATTCCAATACACCAGCGGCGCCATTCTCGAAACGCCGTTGGGGACGATGGAAGGCCACTATCAGATGCTCGATCATCAGGGCGAGACGTTCCAGGAATCCATTCCGGTGTTCCGCCTGGCAATCCCTTCATTGATACACTGATTATGGCTACCTATCTTGTTGGCGACGTTCACGGCTGTTTCGTTGAATTGGAAGCGCTATTGGCGCAAGTTTCTTTCGATCCCGCGCGGGACACCCTATGGCTGACCGGCGATCTCGTCGCCCGCGGACCCGATTCGCTGCAGGTGCTGCGCTTCGTGAGCTCGCTGGGTTCGTCGGTGCGCATGGTGCTGGGCAACCACGACCTGCATCTGCTGGCGGTCTACGCCGGCATCAGCCGTCCCAAGCCCAAAGACCGGCTGGAAACGCTGCTCGCCGCGCCGGATATCGACGATCTCATTAATTGGCTACGTCGCCAGCCGGTGCTACAGGTTGATGAAGCGCTTAAGCTGACGATGGCCCACGCCGGGATCACGCCGCAGTGGGATCTGGACACGGCGCTAATGTGCGCCCGCGAAGTCGAGTCCATCCTGAGCAGCGACAGCTATCCGCTGTTTCTGGACGCGATGTACGGCGACATGCCGAACAACTGGCTGCCGGAGCTAAGCGGACTACCGCGACTGCGCTTCAGCACCAATGTCTTCACCCGCATGCGCTACTGCTTCAGCGGAGGTCAGTTGGATATGATGTGCAAAACGCCGCCCGCGCAGGCGCCGTCCATGCTCAAACCCTGGTTCAATCTACCCGGACCGGTGCCGAGCGAATACGCCATCGCCTTCGGCCACTGGGCATCGCTGGAAGGCAAAGGCACGCCCGAAGGCATCTATGCGCTGGATACCGGCTGCTGCTGGGGCGGCACGCTGACGTTGCTACACTGGGAAACGCAGCGCTATTATCGCCAGCCGTCTCAGTTTGTACGGCAGGATGAAAACGCGCAAAACGTCGAGTAAAAGCATCACAATCTGAGAGCTATTCGTCTCCCCGCTAGCGAGACAGCGCTAAAAGTGAAAAAGAGATGCCGGATGGGCATCTCTTTTTTTTGAACCCCGCCAGGAGGCGGGAAGCTAGAGGCTAGCGACGCTCCAGTATTTCGAAGCAGTAGTGGTGAGAGTTGCGCTCATCCGCTTCATGAAACTCACTGAACGTGGAACGCCACTCATCCGGCTCATAGTCCGGGAAGTGGGTGTCGCCCTCAACGTCGGCGTCAATGTGCGTCAGATAAAGCCGTTGCGCCAGGGGCAACATCTGTCGGTAGATACTGCCGCCGCCAATGACCATAACTTCTTCGACATCGCCCGCCTCGGCCAGCGCGGCCTCCGGTGACGTGACCCAAATCACGCGGTCATCGTCGCCCGGCTGACGGCTGATCACGATATTACGCCTTCCCGGCAGCGGCTGACCGATGGAGCGGAACGTGTTGCGTCCCATCACAATCGGCTTATCGAGCGTATTGCGCTTGAACCACGCCAGATCGGCAGGGAGATGCCAGGGCATGGCATTTTCCATCCCAATAACCCGATCCATCGCCATCGCAGCAATCAAACTAATAACCATGGTAGAACCCTGTAGGCAAAAATTGTTGCCACTATACGGAAAGCCGGTTCGGGCGTCGATAAATGAACGGTATCCAAATTTGTTCTCAGAGCTCTCTGATTTGTCATACTCCCGGACGCCGGTGATAAACCCACAGTCCGGGCAGCGACAGTCCGATGGAGAGCGCACCGACGATGAAGCTGGCCTTGAGAAATTGGGTGATCAGCTGCTGCATCAGCGCTTCGCTGTAGCCCTGATGCGACAGCTCCACCACCGAGATCATCGCGGTATAGGCGGAGATACCGGGGAACATCGGGATCACCGCCGCGACGGTAAACACCTTGGGGTGCGCCAGCAGCCAGCGCGACCAGTGAATACCCAGCGTGCCGATCAGGATAGCGGCCAGCATGGAAGCCCATTCGATATGCAGGCCGAAATGGGTCATCAAAAAGCGGGAGCCATGCCCCAGCGCGCCGAGCGCGGCGCAGTAGTGCAGCGCCCTGACCGGTACGTTGAACACGATGGCGAAACCCAGCGCCGGCACGGCGGCCAGCGCCATGTCCTGCAACAGCATCCAGAGAAGGTCTAGGCCCATCCGCGCAGCCCCCATATCGCCATTGCCGACACCACGCCGATACAGGTGGAGAGCGTCAACAGACTGGCGATCGCCCAACGCGCCAGCCCGGTGTTGACATGTCCTTTGAACATATCGGCCACCGCGTTAATTAAGGGGAAACCGGGCACCAGCAGCAGCACGCTGGCCGCCATCGCCACCGTGGCGGAGTTCTCCAGCCCCGGTACACGCATCAGCAGGCCGGAAGCGGAAGTGGCGACGAAGGCGGTGATGCAGAAATTGATCAGCGGATTAAAACTACGGACCGTCAGCAGTTGGCGCACGTACATCGCAAGCCCGCTGGCGAGCAGCGCGATAAGGAATGCATCCCAACCGCCGCCGTTCAACCGGCTGAAACAACCGCAAGACAGCGCAACGATGCTCACGACAATCCAGCGCGGGTAACGCAGCGGCTTGATATTGTTGAACCGCTTTGCAACTTCTTCAACGCCCAGCAGGCGATGCTCGGCCATTATCACCACATGCTGCACCTCCGTCACGACATGCATATTGATGCCGCGGTCCTCATTCCTGCGTGTCGTCGTCAAACAGTGTCCGTCGACGATAGTACTTAGCACCACGGCGTTAGCGGAAATTGAACTCTCCACGCTGTCGACGCCCAGCGCTTTGCCCAAACGAGACGAGAGTTGCTCCACTACCGTACTTTCCGCGCCGTGCTGTAGCAGCATCAGCGCACATTGGATGCACAACCGGGTAATATCCCGTTGAGCGATACCTGAACCGATCATATTCATGCTCCGACCCGATCTCAAAAGTCCCAAGAATTCACGCTGACGCCAGTCATAAAAAGTCGTGGCAGGCCCTGAGAACCCTCACCGGTGTTTTACGACCAACTTAGGTCAGCCACAGCGATATTTGCCTACATTATGCACGGATTTACCGCGATGGCTTTGATGACGATAGAGATTATGGCAGCTAATCAGGGAGATGAAATGGAGGAAGAATAAAGCAGACAGGTAAAAACCGGCGAGACAACATGGCGGTGGTGTCGTGAGGGTGAAAGCGTGGAACGGCACATCGCCGCTCCACGCCCTGAGACAGGATGATGACTACAATATGCCGGTGCCGCCGTCCGCGCACCACACCTGACCGGAAGCGTAACTGGCTTCCGCCGAAGCCAGCGTCACGTACAGCGGCGCAATTTCCACCGGCTGCCCTGGACGCCCCATCGGCGAACTGGCGGCAAACTGCTGCACCATCTCCATCGGCTGACCGCCGCTCGACTGCAGCGCCGTCCAGTAGGGTCCTGGCGCGACCGCGTTGACACGGATCCCTTTGCCGGTGATCTGTTTCGCCAGCGCCTTGGTGAACGCCACGTTGCAAGCCTTGGTCTGCGCATAATCCAACAGGATCGCGCTGGGGTTGAAGGCCTGTACCGAGGTCGTATTGATAATCGCCGAGCCGGGTTTCATATGCTGCAACGCAGCTTTGCTGATCCAGAACGGCGCGTAGACATTGGTTTTGAACGTGGCGTCGAACGCTTCGGTCGTCAGCTGCGCAATAGACTCCACATACTGCTGGCGTCCTGCGTTATTAACCAGAATGTCCAGCCCGCCCAGCTTATGCACCGCCTCGTCCACCAGCCTGCGGCAGAACGCCTCATCGCGGATATCGCCGGGGATCGCCACGGCCGTGCGGCCTTCTTCGCGGATCAGGGCGATGACTTCTTTGGCGTCGGACTCTTCTTCCGGCAGATAGTTGATGGCGACATCCGCCCCTTCACGCGCATAGGCGATCGCCACCGCGCGGCCAATACCGGAGTCTCCGCCGGTCACCAGTGCTTTTCGCCCTGTCAGCCGGCCCGAGCCGCGGTAACTCTTCTCGCCGTGATCCGCCAGCGGCTGCATTTTACTCGCTAACCCCGGCGGCGTTTGCGGCTGGCTGGGAAACGGGGGCTTGGGGTAGGCATCGACCGGGTTCTTGCCGGTGAGTGCGGGACGGGAAGACTGACCTTCTTTCTCATATGAAGCCATAGTTATCTCCTGATAAAGGATGTTAAAACGGATGAAAAATGCTCATTCGAGCACTTTTTAGTCACCCTTTAAAGGTAGACGCTAAACACGTTTCATTCAGAGAAACCGGCCTTTTGTGCTGCCAATTTACATTCAACTACAAATAAAAGCGCAAAAAATACGGGCCGATCAGCATAACTGACCGGCCCGTCGCGCCTTGAAAAAGCAGGTTATCCGCTGATTTTAGCGTGCATTTCCTGTACGGAGATCACCTGCTCGGTCGGATCGGCGTTCAGCGACATCGCCGTGGCGAATCCGCCGTTCATGGTGGTGTCGTAGTGCACCTTGTATTGCAGGGCGCTGCGGCGGATCAGCTTGGAGTCCTCAATCGCCTGACGACCGGCCGTGGTATTCACGATGTAAGCGTACTCGCCGTTCTTGATGCGATCCTGAATGTGCGGACGCCCTTCATGTACCTTATTGACCAGACGCGGATTGATGCCCGCCTCGCCCAGCACTACCGCGGTGCCGTGCGTCGCGTCCAGTTCAAATCCATGCTTCAGCAGCTTGGCCGCCAGGTCCACGACGCGGCCTTTGTCGCCTTCGCGTACCGACAGCAGCGCACGGCCGCTTTTCTTCATGGCGGAGCTGCTGCCCAGCATCGCTTTGGCGAAGGCCTCTGCAAACGTGCGGCCCACCCCCATGACTTCACCGGTCGAACGCATTTCCGGCCCCAGAATAGGGTCGACGCCCGGGAATTTATTGAATGGCAACACCACTTCTTTCACCGAGTAATAAGGCGGGATCACTTCTTGGGTGACGCCCTGCTCGGCCAGCGTTTTGCCCGCCATCACGCGCGCCGCCACTTTCGCCAGCGGCACGCCGGTCGCCTTGGAGACGAACGGCACGGTACGCGCCGCGCGCGGGTTCACCTCAATCAGATACACTTCGTTGTTCTTCACCGCGAACTGCACGTTCATCAGCCCGCGCACCGCCAGTTCGAACGCCAATTTTTCCACCTGCTGGCGCATTACATCCTGAATCTCTTTGCTCAGGGTGTACGCCGGCAGCGAGCATGCGGAGTCACCTGAGTGAACCCCAGCCTGTTCGATGTGTTCCATGACGCCGCCGATCAGCACCTGTTGGCCGTCGCAGATGGCGTCCACGTCCACTTCCACCGAGTCGTCCAGGAAGCGGTCCAGCAGCACCGGCGCATCGTTGGAGACGCTCACTGCCGTCTGAAAGTAACGGCGCAGGTCCGTTTCGTCGTAGACGATTTCCATCGCACGACCGCCCAGAACATAAGAAGGACGCACCACCAGCGGATAGCCGAGGCCCGCGGCTTTTTCCACCGCCTGTTCGATGGCGACGACCGTGGCGTTCGCCGGCTGTTTCAAGCCCAGACGTTCGACCGCCTGCTGGAAACGTTCGCGGTCTTCCGCGCGGTCGATGGCGTCCGGGCTGGTGCCGATCACCGGTACGCCGGCCGCTTCCAGCTCACGCGCCAGTTTCAGCGGCGTCTGGCCGCCGTACTGGACGATCACGCCCTTCGGTTTTTCGATACGGACGATTTCCAGTACGTCTTCCAGTGTGACCGGCTCGAAGTAGAGGCGATCGGAGGTGTCGTAGTCCGTAGAGACGGTTTCCGGGTTGCAGTTGACCATGATGGTTTCATAGCCGTCTTCCCGCAGCGCCAGCGAGGCATGTACGCAGCAGTAGTCGAACTCGATACCCTGACCGATACGGTTCGGCCCGCCGCCCAGCACCATGATTTTATCGCGGTCGGAATTCGGGTTGGCTTCGCACTCGTCTTCATAAGTGGAGTACAGGTAAGCCGTATCGGTCGAGAACTCGGCGGCGCAGGTATCCACGCGTTTGTAGACCGGGTGCAGGTTGTACTTGTCGCGCAGCTTACGGATTTCCCCTTCCGATACGCCCGCCAACGTCGCCAGACGCGCATCGGCAAACCCTTTACGCTTCAGCATCCGCAGGAACTCCGGCGTCAGGCTGTTGGCCCCTTCTTGCGCCACCTGCTCTTCCAGACGCACCAGTTCTTCAATCTGCACCAGGAACCAGCGGTCGATATTGGTCAGGTTGAAAACGCCGTCTACCGACATTCCGGCACGGAACGCATCGGCCAGATACCAGATGCGATCGCCGCCCGCGTCTTTCAGCTCACGGCGAATGGTGGTCAGCGCCTCCGGATCGGCCAGATTCACTTTCGGATCAAACCCGGTCGCGCCCACTTCCAGTCCGCGCAACGCTTTCTGCAGCGACTCCTGCTGCGTGCGGCCGATCGCCATCACTTCACCCACCGACTTCATCTGCGTCGTCAGCCGGTCGTTGGAGCCTGCGAATTTTTCGAAGTTGAAGCGCGGGATTTTGGTGACGACGTAATCGATAGACGGTTCGAAGGATGCGGGCGTGCGTCCGCCGGTGATATCGTTCATCAGTTCGTCCAGCGTGTAGCCCACCGCCAGCTTCGCGGCGATCTTCGCAATCGGGAAGCCGGTGGCTTTGGAGGCCAGCGCCGATGAACGGGAGACGCGTGGGTTCATCTCAATGACGATGAGACGGCCATTTTTCGGGTTAACCGAGAACTGCACGTTGGAGCCGCCGGTTTCAACGCCGATTTCACGCAGTACCGCCATCGAGGCGTTACGCATGTTCTGGTATTCCTTGTCCGTCAGCGTTTGTGCCGGAGCCACAGTGATCGAATCGCCGGTGTGGATCCCCATCGCGTCGAAGTTTTCGATAGAGCAGACGATGATGCAGTTATCGTTTTTGTCCCGCACCACTTCCATCTCGTACTCTTTCCAGCCAATCAGCGACTCATCAATCAGCAGCTCATTGGTCGGAGAAAGATCCAGACCGCGGGTACAGATCTCTTCGAACTCTTCGCGGTTATAGGCGATGCCGCCGCCGGTGCCGCCCATCGTAAAGGACGGACGGATAATGCACGGGAAACCCACGTCAGCCGCCACGGCCAGCGCTTCTTCCATCGAGTGCGCAATACCGGAGCGGGCGGTCTCCAGCCCAATTTTCTTCATCGCAATATCGAAACGACGGCGGTCTTCCGCTTTGTCGATGGCATCGGCGGTCGCGCCGATCATCGTGACGCCGAACTCTTTCAGTACGCCACGACGCTCCAGCTCCAGCGCGCAGTTCAACGCCGTCTGGCCGCCCATCGTCGGCAGCACCGCATCCGGCCGCTCTTTATCGATGATTTTGCGCACCACTTCCCAGTGAATCGGCTCAATGTAGGTGGCATCGGCCATTTCCGGGTCGGTCATGATCGTCGCCGGGTTGGAGTTCACCAGAATGACGCGGTAACCCTCTTCGCGCAGCGCCTTGCATGCCTGCGCCCCAGAGTAGTCGAACTCGCACGCCTGACCGATGACGATCGGGCCGGCGCCCAGAATGAGGATACTTTTTATGTCGGTACGTTTTGGCATTTCTCGCTCCTGAGAACCCGCTTATTCGACGCCGTCCGAGGGTGATTCCCCGGCGCGGCGCGACTCAGCGTCTTCTGGTTATTGGGTATTACGGTAAGACTCAATCAGCTCGATAAAGTGGTCGAACAGCGGCGCGGCGTCGTGCGGACCGGGACTGGCTTCCGGGTGTCCCTGGAAGCTGAAAGCCGGTTTATCGGTTCGGTGAATGCCCTGCAACGAGCCGTCGAACAGCGATTTGTGAGTGACGCGCAAATTCGCGGGTAGTGAGGCTTCGTCTACCGCAAAGCCGTGGTTCTGAGCGGTGATCATCACGCGGTCCGCATCCAGATCTTTTACCGGGTGGTTGCCGCCGTGGTGGCCAAATTTCATTTTGATGGTGTCGGCGCCGCTGGCCAGCGCCAGCAGTTGGTGGCCCAGGCAAATGCCGAAGATCGGGATATCGGTATCCAGCAGCGTTTTGATGGCGTCGATGGCATAGTCGCAGGGTGCCGGGTCGCCGGGACCATTGGACAAGAACACGCCGTCTGGATTAAGTTTCAGCACCTCTTCGGCCGGCGTCTGGGCCGGAACGACCGTCAGACGGCAGCCGCGATCCACCAGCATGCGCAGGATGTTGCGCTTGGTGCCGTAGTCGTAGGCCACCACATGGTAAGGCAGCTCGCTTTCGTCTTTGGCCGTCGGCAGATCGCCCTGCAACGTCCAGCTCCCTTGACGCCATTCGTAGCTGGCGGTGGTCGTCACCTCTTTCGCCAGATCCATGCCTTTCAGGCCCGGGAATGACTGCGCTTTTTTCAGCGCCAGCGCGGCATCCGGCGTGTCGCCTACAATAATGCAGCCGTTTTGCGCGCCTTTCTCCCTCAGCAGACGCGTCAGCTTGCGGGTATCGATATCCGCAATCGCCACAATGTTATTGCGCTGAAGGTAGTGGGAGAGGCTTTCCTGGCTGCGGTAGTTGCTGGCGATGAGAGGGAGGTCGCGAATAATCAGGCCTTGCGCCTGAATGGATGAAGATTCTTCGTCGCTGGCGTTGACGCCGACATTACCAATGTGAGGATACGTAAGAGTAACAATCTGGCGGGAATAGGAAGGATCAGTGAGGATTTCTTGATAACCGGTCATCGACGTATTGAAGACCACTTCCCCCACGGCCGATCCCTCTGCCCCAATGGCCCGACCGTGGAATTGGGTTCCGTCTTCCAGAACCAATAGCGCTGACTTGATCAAAACACCCTCCAAGGAATAAACAATCACGTTATTTGCATATTAATTCAGATTCGCCGATCTAAATCAATGCAAAAACCACCTGTAAGGTAAATTTTCGGCAAATTGGGCGCATTTTAATGATGGCCCGGTCAATTGTCCATCCAAAACCAGATTTTTTCTTGTATTTATACCTATTCAGTCAATAAATCCAGCCGACAGCCATAAAAACACACATAAAACAGCGTAAGAAAACGGTTGCTCACCAACATGATAATAAACATGCTCGAGATAGCGTCAATCACGGAACACAGGGAGAAACGAGGTGAAAAACGCGCCAGAATAGGGATAGAAAATAATAAATAAATCGATCAAAGACAAAAATATGATCGTAATTCATTTTTTTAAAAAAAAATAAAATGACACCCAAAGGTGTCATTTAAATCATATAGTTACGATTCAATAAAAAACAAATGAGTTATAAATCATTGAGACCAAGCACATCTTTCATATCATAAAGACCTGCTTTATGCGCATTTAACCAAACTGCGGCTCTCACTGCGCCATTAGCAAAGGTCATTCGGCTTGAAGCCTTGTGGGTTATCTCTACACGCTCGCCGATATCTGCAAACATCGCCGTGTGCTCGCCGACGATATCGCCTGCGCGAACGGTCGCGAAACCGATGCTTTTCGGGTCTCGCTCGCCGGCGTAGCCTTCACGCGCATAGACCGCACAGCTTTTGAGATCGCGCCCCAGCGCGCCGGCGATAGACTCGCCCATGGCCAGCGCCGTTCCAGACGGTGCGTCCACTTTATGGCGGTGATGCGCTTCAATAATTTCAATGTCCGTGTAGTCACCCATGACCTTCGCTGCCTTCTCCAGCAGCTTCAGCATCACGTTCACGCCTACGCTGAAGTTGGCCGCGAAGACGATGCCGATGTCGGCGGCCGCCTGCGAAATCGCGGCTTTGCCCGCATCATCAAAGCCCGTCGTGCCTATAATCATGGATTTAGCGTGCTGACGACAAAACGCCAGATGCGCCAATGTGCCTTCAGGACGGGTAAAATCGATTAAAACGTCGAAGTCGTCCTTTACGGCATCGAGGGAGGCAGAAACGACCACATTCTGTTTTCCCAGTCCGGCCAGTTCGCCGGCGTCGCTGCCGACCAGCGTAGAGCCCTCTCGCTCCAAGGCCGCGCCCATCACGGCGCCGTCGACGTGGTCAACCGCCTGTATCAGTTGACGCCCCATGCGTCCGCCAGCACCGGCAATCGCAATACGGATTGATGAATCCTTCATGTCTTCTCTCTCTTGTTCATGTCATGCATAAAAACTGCATTCAGGGTAACCAAACCGAGCGGCGGAAAGTGTAGCGATCTGCCGACCGGTGAAAATGAGCACGTATTCCGCCTCTGTAACCCGTTCCACCGCCCGCTGAGGGTATTAAGACACCAAATTTTGCGGTGATAAAGACACCATGCAGGTTCATCACTATAACGCATAAACATGCAGTTTCAACGCAGGGAAAATTTTTGGGAAGGAGAAAACGACAGCACCGGACGGGCTAGCGTTCCGTAGATCGTTAGTCGACCTGTTTAACTTCAACGCGCAACTCTTTCGGCACCTCAAACACGATATTTTCCTCGCGACCCACCATCTCGTGCGCGACTTCGCCGCCCAGCGACCGGAGACGCTGTACTACCTCCTGCACCAGAACATCAGGGGCCGATGCACCGGCCGTGACGCCTACACAGGCCGCATTTTTAAACCAGGATTCCTGAATATCGTCTGCCGAATCAATAAGATAAGAGCGTTTTCCGACGCGCTGAGCCAGCTCCGCCAGGCGGTTCGAGTTGGAAGAGTTTTTCGATCCGACCACCAGTACAACGTCCGCTTCGCTGGACAAATGACGCACGGCCTCCTGCCGGTTGGTCGTCGCATAGCAGATGTCGTCCTTACGCGGCCCGACGATCTTGGGAAAACGCGCCCTCAGGGCATCAATCACCGCATAGGTGTCGTCGACGGACAAGGTGGTTTGCGTCATGAAGCACAGATGGTCTTCATGCTTAACCTGCAGTGCAAACACGTCTTCCGGGCTTTCGACCAGATACATTCCGCCCGCTGGGTTGCTGTACTGCCCCATGGTGCCTTCCACTTCGGGATGACCCGCGTGGCCGATCAGAATCGCTTCCATCCCTTTCCGGCTGGCGCGTGCGACTTCCATATGCACCTTGGTAACCAGCGGGCAGGTCGCGTCGAACACGCTCAAATCGCGGCTTTTGGCCTCTGCCCGCACCGCCTGTGAGACGCCGTGCGCCGAGAAAATCAGGATAGCGCCGTCCGGCACTTCATCAATTTGCTCGATAAAAATCGCGCCGCGCTCCCGCAGGCCGTTAACGACAAAGCGGTTATGCACCACTTCATGACGCACGTAAATCGGCGCGCCGTAAATCTCCAGCGCGCGTTCCACGATGCTGATGGCGCGGTCCACGCCCGCGCAGAACCCGCGGGGGTTAGCCAGCAAGATTTTCATGCTTCTCTTCCTGTGACGGGGGATCGATAGCCTGCACGTCGATGTCTAACGTGATGGTATGTCCAGCCAACGGATGGTTGAAATCGACGGTGACGGACTCTTCCGCCACTTTCTGAATAATACCCGGCATATCCTGACCGCCGACGCCGCTGAACAGCATGATCGTCCCGACATCGGGCACGCCGATTTCGGCGAAGTCGCGTCGCAGGAAGAACTGGATCAAATCGGGATTGGCGTCGCCGAAAGCAGACTCGGGCGGCAGGCTAAAGCGACGTTTATCGCCTACCTGAAGCCCCAACAGCTGCTGCTCCAGCTCGGGGGACAAACTGCCATCCCCCAGCCGGAACAGCGCCGGCTTGCCGCTGCGCTGAGTGCTTTCCGCCACAGACCCGTCCTCCAGCGTCAACGTGAAATGCACCAGTACGGCACTGTGGTTCTGAACACGGTCGGACATGCGCTATTTACCTTCGGCTTTTTTCTTCTCAGGGGACACGAAAAAGCCTTCAAGCACAATCAGCAATGCTCCGATACAAATGCCTACATCGGCGATATTGAAGGTGGGGTAATGCCAGTCATTGATATAAAAATCAAGAAAGTCAATCACATACCCATGAACCAAGCGATCGGTCAGGTTACCTACCGCGCCGCCGATAATCATGGCGTAAGCAATGTTATTCAACTTCTGACTAGCGCTGGAGCGGTACATCAGTACCAGCAGAGCGGCGGTAATCGCCAGCGCAATCACCGCAAAGAACCAACGCTGCCAGCCGTCTTTGTCGGCCAGAAAACTGAACGCCGCGCCCGGATTATGGGCATAGGTTAGATTAAAGAAGGGGATCAGCGGCAGCGACTCACCCAACTGAAAGTGGGTCATGACCCATTGCTTGCTGCCCAGATCGACTACCAGCACTACCAGCGCCAGCCAAAGCCAGCGCAATCCCGTTGATTTCATAACATGTCTCATTAGACGAATTTACGCACTTCGCCCGCGCCACCGACATTGGTAGCACAGCGACCGCACACTTCAGGATGCTCGGAGTCAGTCCCGATATCCGTTTCAAAATGCCAGCAGCGCGGACATTTCTCGCCGTCAGCCTTATCAAGGACAATTTTCAGCCCTGATAATTCCGTCGGCTGAGCATCCGCAGGCGCATCGTCGTAAGACACGATGGTCGCTTTCGAGGTCAACAGTGCGAAATGCAGCTCAGGCTGCAACTGATTCAGCTTCTCAGTCAGTGCGCTATCCGCATACAGCGTGACAGCCGCTTCCAGAGAACCACGGATGTGCTTGTCGTTACGCGCCTGTTCGATGACCTTGTTCACTTCACTGCGGATTTGCAGCATTTCAGCCCAGAAAGTCTCATTCATGCTTTCATGACCGTCAAGTCCGAACAGGCCGTCATACCACTCTTCGGTAAAGACGTATTGCGCGCGTTCGCCCGGCAGGTAAGCCCAGATCTCATCCGCAGTAAAGGAGAGGATCGGCGCCATCCAGCGCACCAGCGCTTCAGCAATGTGGAACAGCGCCGTCTGGCAGCTACGGCGCGCGACGCTGTCGCTCTTGGCGGTGTACTGGCGATCTTTGATGATATCGAGGTAGAACGATCCCATTTCGATCGAGCAGAACTGCATTAGGCGCTGCACGACGCGGTGGAAGTCGTAGTTTTCATACGCATCCAGAATCTCTTCCTGCGCCGCTTTCGCGCAACCGACCGCCCAGCGATCCAGCACGACCATATCCCGAGGCGCCACGCTGTGCAGCGCCGGATCGAAACCGTTCAGGTTCGCCAGCAGGAAGCGGGCAGTGTTACGAATACGGCGATAGGCGTCGGCGGAACGTTTCAGGATTTCATCGGACACCGCGATCTCGCCGGAGTAGTCGGTGGAACCGATCCATAGGCGCAGAATGTCGGCACCCAGTTTATCCATCACGTCCTGCGGGCTGACCGTGTTGCCGATGGACTTGGACATTTTGCGCCCCTGTCCATCGACGGTGAAGCCGTGGGTCAGCACCTGGCGATACGGCGCTTTACCTTTGATGGCGGTAGAGATCATCAGAGAAGACATGAACCAGCCGCGATGCTGGTCGGAACCTTCCAGATACATGTCGGCCGCGTGACCGCCGAATTCGGGGCGCACGTCGACAACTGACGCGTGGGTAGAACCGGAATCAAACCAAACGTCCAGCGTATCAGTCACTTTGACGTAGTTGGCGGCGTCTTCGCCCAGCAGCTCCGCCGGGTCCAGATCCCACCATGCCTGAATGCCATCCTGCTCAACGCATTTCGCAACGGCTTCCATCAGTTCCACGCTACGCGGATGCAGCTCTTCGGTGTCTTTGTGCACGAACAGCGACATCGGCACGCCCCAGGTACGCTGACGGGAAATACACCAGTCTGGGCGGTTGGCGACCATCGTTTCGATCCGCGCCTGTCCCCAGTCCGGGATCCACTGCACGCTTTTGATTTCGGACAGCGACTGCCGACGCAGCCCTTTCTGATCCATGCTGATGAACCACTGCGGCGTCGCACGGAAGATAATCGGCGTTTTGTGACGCCAGCAGCAAGGATAGCTGTGCAGCAGTTTTTCAACGTGCAGCAGCACGTCGCGTTCGCGCAGCATCTCAATGACTGTGTCGTTGGCCTTGAAGACGAACAGGCCGTCCAGACTCGGGAAGGTGCCCGGGAGATAGCAGCCGTCTGGCCCTACCGGGTTGGCGATTTCCAACTGGTACTTCTGGCTGATGACGTAGTCGTCCGGACCGTGGCCGCCCGCGGTGTGGACCGCGCCCGTACCCGCGTCCAGCGTGACGTGATCGCCCAGAATAGCCGGAACATCGAAGCCCATGAACGGGTGATTGAAGCGCATCAGCTCCAGCGCATCGCCCTGGCATTCGCCCAGCACCTTCCATTCGGAAACGCCCAGACGCCGCACGATGCTTTCGACCAGATCCGCCGCCAGAATCAGCGCCTGCCCGTCGACCTGCACCAACTGGTAAATGAATTCCGCATTCAAGGAAATAGCACGGTTAGCCGGTAGGGTCCACGGGGTGGTGGTCCAAATCACCAGAGAGATAGTGCCGTCTACCGCATCGGCAGAGACGCCGAACTTCGCCGCCACGGCGGAACGGTCGACCGCGCTGAAAGCGACATCAATAGAAGGAGAGGTTTTGTCGTAGTATTCCACTTCCGCTTCCGCCAGAGCGGAACCGCAATCGGCGCACCAGTGCACTGGCTTCGCGCCTTTGTGCAGGTGACCGTTAGCGATGATTTTGCCCAGCGCGCGGATAATGTTGGCTTCGGTGTCGAAGTCCATCGTCAAATAAGGATGATCCCACTCTCCCAGCACGCCCAGACGAATGAAGTCTTTTTTCTGCCCGGCGACCTGTTCTGCCGCGTACTTACGGCACTCCTGACGGAACTCTGCTGCGCTGACCTTTTCGCCCGGCTTACCGACCAGCTGTTCAACTTTCAGCTCGATAGGCAAACCATGGCAATCCCAGCCTGGAATATAGGGCGAGTCATAGCCGGAAAGCCCTTTGGACTTGATAATAATGTCTTTAAGAATCTTGTTAACCGAGTGACCAATGTGAATATTGCCGTTGGCGTAAGGGGGGCCATCGTGCAGGATAAAAGGTTTCTTACCTTGCTTGGCGCTGCGAATAATCCCGTACAGATCCTGATCGTACCACCGTTTCAGCATACCTGGCTCGCGCTTGGCGAGATCGCCACGCATCGGGAACCCTGTTTCCGGCAAATTCAGGGTAGTTTTATAGTCACTCATTAGATTCTCGATTTCGTTTTCGGCTAGAAAAATTAAACCGGTGCCTTTAGCCCAAAGAACTCACGGGCCGCCACCTCATCATTAGCAATCTGCTGCTTCAGCGCATCAAGCGAAGCAAATCGCTGTTCATTACGTAGTTTTTTGCGCATGACCACATCTATATGACGGCCATACAGATCCAACGTGACGTCCAGCAGGTGTACTTCCAACTGCTGGAACTTATCGCCGGTGATTGTCGGGCGCGTTCCGATGTTAGCCACGCCGGGAATGGGCTCATCGCCCAGCCCATAGACGCTCACGGCGTACACGCCGCTGACCGGCGATACCTTGCGTTTCAACGGTACATTCGCCGTGGGAAAACCTATCGTGCGGCCGAGCGCATTGCCATGCACCACCCGTCCGGAGATGCTGAACGGATGACCCAATAGGGCTTCGGCCAGCGCCAGATCGTCCTGCCTGAGCGCTTCCCGCACCGCTGTGCTGCTCACGCGTTTTCCACCATTGCAGAACGATTCCGTGCTGATGACCTCAAAGCCCAGCTCGACGCCCGCTTTCTGTAATAACAGGAAATCCCCTTTGCGACCAGCGCCAAAGCGGAAGTCATCCCCCACCACCAGGAATTTCACGCCCAGCTTGTCCACCAGCAGATCAGAAATAAAGGTATGGGCGTAATGGGCGGCGAAGGCGGCGTCGAACTTCACGCACAGAAGGTAATCCACCCCGGCCTGCGACAGGTATTTGACCTTGTCCCGCAGCCGCGTCAGCCGCGCCGGGGCGTTTTCGCCGCCGAACAGCTCCTGCGGTTGGGGTTCGAAAATCATGACCATGACCGGCAGTCCGCGCTTCTGCCCTTCCTGTTTCAGGCGTTCGAGCAGCGCCTGATGCCCGCGGTGGACACCGTCGAAATTACCAATAGTAAGCACACAGCCATGATGGCGCGCTTGAAGATTGTGTATACCGCGTATTAGCTGCATAGCTGGCTCAGAACAGTGGAAATCGGCGGATTATACCTTGTACAGTGAGCAAGGTTAACCCGGGATGCGCGCCTTTTGTCACCAGCCCTTCCGATTTCAGCGCTGACGGAGGGTTGAAAACAAACAGAAACGCCTCTAGGGATGACGGTATCTCACGTCCGGCAAGGCATGTGGTTGTCAAGATCGGTCGGTTAACACGCGTTGCGCGTTTTAATACCGATTTATGGCGTGAAAGGCTGTATTCCCCGGCGTGAAGCTGTTAAAATCCTGCGCCATCACAACGTAACAAGCGCTGACGTACAAACGGCGCTTATTTGCACAAATCCATTGACAAAAGAAGGCTAACCGGGCATATTCCTCGGCCTTTGAATTGTCCTCGATAGAATATATTTGGGAGTTGGACCTTGGCTAATATCAAATCAGCTAAGAAACGCGCCGTACAGTCTGAAAAGCGTCGCAAGCATAACGCAAGCCGTCGCTCCATGATGCGCACTTTCATCAAGAAAGTATACGCGGCGATCGCCACTGGCGATAAAGAAGCAGCACTGAAAGCGTTTAATGAAATGCAACCGATCGTGGATCGTCAGGCGAGCAAGGGCTTGATTCACAAGAACAAGGCTGCACGTCATAAGTCAAACCTGATCGCTCAGATCAACGCTTTGCAATAATCGCGTTTTCGCAGGCATTGCTAGAAAAAACCGGCCTAGGCCGGTTTTTTTATGTCTGCAGATCCTCAAATCTCAATCTTTCATCATAGATGACAGACAGTCGCCTTGATCACGTCAATGGATCGCCAGCACGGATGATCACGACAAGGCCTAACATCATCCCATACCTGCAGCAGGTCACTCTTCTCTGGGCGACGTTGTGTGCTAAGACACCGCTGGCAGCGCAATACGCAAAGCGATAAAACCCAACACGCCAGCCGCCAACGAGGTCACCAGAATCGCGAGTTTCGCATACAGCACCGTCGCCGCATCCGCCTCACCGCCAAAAGACAGGAGTGTGATGAAAATGGACATCGTAAAGCCAATGCCGCACAGCACTGATACCGCACTGAGCTGACGAAAGTTCACGCCTGCCGGTAATGTCGCCAGCCCCAGCGCGGTCACCACGCCGCTGAACAACATAATACCCAGCGGTTTTCCTATCAGCAGACCAGCGGCTATGCCCACCGTGAGCGGCGAGAGCATCTGCTCTGCGTCTACGCCCTGTAGCGCGATACCCGCGTTGGCGAAGGCAAACAGCGGGATAATCAGAAAAGCGACCCAGCCGCTCAATTGGTGTTCAAGCGCTTTCGCAGGCGACGGTTGCCCAGCCGGCGCGCGCAGCGGGATTAGGAATCCGACCACCACGCCCGCCAGCGTGGCATGCACGCCTGACAGAAGAACGCAGAGCCACACAACGGCACCCACCAATAAATAGGCGGGCGTATTCATGACCTGCCGCCAATTTAAATACGCCAAAACCAGCGTCGACAGCGCCGCCCCCAGCAGCGCCAGCCCATGCAACTGCTGAGTGTAAAACAGCGCGATCACCAGAATCGCCCCGAGATCGTCAATGATCGCCAGCGCCAGCAGGAAAACTTTCAGTCCCGGCGGCACCCGTTTACCCAGCAGGACCAAAACTCCGACCGCGAAGGCGATGTCCGTTGCCGTCGGGATCGCCCATCCTACCCGCGTATGCGCATCTGCCGCGTTGATAGCCAGATAGATCAGCGCAGGGACCACCATCCCGCCAAGGGCGGCAGCAATGGGTAACAACGCCTGACGACGGCTGGCCAATGCGCCAACCATTAGCTCACGTTTAACCTCAAGCCCTACTATCAGGAAAAACAGCGTCATCAGGCCATCGTTGATCACATGCAGCAGCGAGGCATGAATGCTCATCTCTCCCAGCTTCACATCGAACGGCGTCGTGAGTACTTTGTCGTATCCGCTCGCCGTCAGCGGTATATTCGCCATCAGCAACGCCAACAGCGTTGCAGCAATCAGCGTCATTCCCGCCGCCGCATCCAGCCGGGCGAACCGGCGCAATAGCCTTATCATCAGGACATTCTCTCTCAAATCGAAATCAGCACACCGTCTTCTTATGACGCCAGGAAGTCGGCTCACCGGCCAATACACTCGTTGAAAATGCCGCAATATTCAACAAAAACCGGATAACTTTCGGCAAAAAGAAACCGCAGCAAAATGATGAACGCCTTTAAGCCTGTAAAAGCGTGTCGCGCCCGTACCACCTGCCATTTATCATGGCTGGCACACATCGCTATTTCGCCTTTCCCTGGCGAAAAGCCCGTGCACTGCGTGGAGAGTCCACCAGCACGCCATCCGCCCCCAGCGCCTGCGCACGCTGGTAGTCGGCTGGCGTATTGATGCCAAACAGAATCACCTGCGCCGTTCCGGCAGACCGAAAGCAGTCCATCGCTTCTTTATCCCAGGTCAACAGGGTTTTGGAACGCCCTTCTCCCAACGTGAAATGCTCAACGACCTCGACCTCGCGACGTAGTTCCAACCCGTACCAATGCGGTGCCTGCGTGGCCGGAAGCGGGTCACATCGATGCGCCATAGAGACATTCGCCAGCAAGGTTCTGGTCCGGTCACGGGTTTCAAAACGAGAAATCTGCGGCGGCAAAGCCTCGAGATAGCGCGCATCCGTGGAGTAAACGCGCGTTCGCGACAAACTTCCGGTTTCCTGCAGCGTTTTCAGCAGCGCCTCACCAAAACGGATTGGATCGGCATCGGGCGATTTGATATCCAGATAGAACGGTACCTGTGGAAAAGCCCGCAAGACCGTATCCAGCCGAGGAATGCCGACGCCCTTCCCGCGGTAGGGATGATGCGTGTCATCGTCGAATCCACATTCGCTAATTCAGCGCTGGTATAGGCAGAAATCGGCCCTTGTTTATTGGTCAGCGCCTTAAGATCCGTCGGGCGGTACAACACAATCACACCATCTTTCGCCTCCTGCAGCGTGACCCAAACCGCATCCGCGCCGTTCCTCAGCGCGTCATCAACCGCTATCACCGTATTTTCCGGCGCGTCTCCTGTCCCGCCCCGATGTGCAATCACCTGAGGCGCACTAGCGGAATACCCCGTGCCGGACGCTGCCGCCAAACACAGAAACACGCAGAAGCAGTGGAGAAATCGTTGCATGAAAAGCACCTGTTTGAGCAATCAATGAGAGGCCTAAGCATATCTCCGCGATATGACGTTTTTGTCACAACGCGCCCTATCGCCCGGGAAGGCCGCCGTAGCGCGAGGCTGTCAGCAAGATAGGGAAATCGGCGCACCATCGCGCCATAAAAAAACGGCCCGCAAAGCGGACCGTTGATGGGATTGACGCATAGAGCGAACTAGCGGGTCAAATCGTCGAAGAACTTCTTCACACCGTCGAAAAAGCTTTTCGAGCGCGGGCTGTTACGCTCGCCGGAAGGTCCGCCAAAGCTCTGTTCCAGCTCCTGCAGCAGCTCTTTCTGGCGCTCGTTCAGGCTGACCGGCGTTTCTACCACAACGCGACACAACAGGTCGCCCTGAGCGCCGCCGCGAACGGACTTCACGCCCCTGCCGCGCATTCTGAACAGCTTGCCGGTCTGCGTTTCCGCCGGCACTTTCAGCTTCACGCGGCCATCCAGCGTCGGCACTTCGATTTCGCCGCCCAACGCCGCCATCGCAAAGTTGATCGGCACTTCGCAGTAAAGGTTGTTTTCTTCACGCTGGAAGATCGGGTGCTGTTTCACCTGGACCTGTACGTACAGATCGCCTGCTGGCGCGCCCATCTCGCCGGCTTCGCCTTCGCCAGAGAGACGAATGCGGTCACCCGTATCCACGCCCGCCGGAATTTTAACCGACAGCGTTTTGCTTTTTTCCATACGGCCGTGACCGTGACATTTCACGCACGGATCTTTGATGATCTTGCCGCGACCGTGACAGTGCGGACAGGCCTGCTGCACGGTGAAGAAGCCCTGACGCATCTGCACCTGACCGTTGCCATGACAGGTTGGACAGGTCGCCGGCGAGCTCCCTGGTCGGGAGCCGTTGCCATGACAAACATCACACTCTTCCAGCGTCGGAATACGGATCTCTTTGGTGACGCCACGCACGGCTTCTTCCAAAGTCAGATCCATATTGTAACGTAGGTCTGAGCCGCGGCTCGCGCGTTGACGGCGTCCGCCACCGAAAATGTCGCCGAAAACGTCGCCAAAAATATCGCTGAAGTCTGCGCCGCCGCCGCCGCCACCGCCGCCCATGCCGCCTTGTTCGAACGCAGCGTGACCGTACTGATCGTATGCGGCGCGTTTCTGCGAATCGCTCAGCACTTCGTAGGCTTCTTTGACTTCTTTAAATTTGGCTTCAGCACTGCTGTCACCGGGGTTACGGTCCGGGTGAAATTTCATCGCCAGGCGCTTGTACGCCTTCTTGATTTCACGTTCATCCGCGCTTTTCGCAACGCCTAACGTTTCGTAGTAGTCTTGCTTAGCCATGCTTGTTATCTGCCCTCAACATGCGTGCACGGGCGCAGAGTTTCCCCGACGCCCGTGCTGATTGCCTTGCCGGCAACGGTAACAAACAATTACCGCTGCCGCGCCCGCTCAAGGGCGATTATTTTTTGTCTTTGACTTCTTCGAATTCCGCATCAACGACATCGTCGTCTTTACGGTCAGCGCTTTCACCGCCAGCGGAACCCGCTTCCGGCTGAGCCTGCTGCTGAGAAGCTTCCAGCAGTTTGGTCGATGCTTCGGCCAGCGCCTGGATTTTTGCTTCGATGTCTGCTTTATCTTCAGACTTCAGAGAGGCTTCCAGCGCTTTCAGCGCGTCTTCGATAGCCGTTTTGTCATTGGCAGCCAGTTTATCGCCCAGCTCTTCCAACTGCTTACGCGTGCTGTGCAGCAGGTGGTCGCCCTGGTTGCGAGTCTGAACCAGCTCTTCGAACTTACGGTCGGATTCCGCATTCGCTTCAGCTTCACGCACCATCTTCTGGATTTCGTCTTCGTTCAGGCCAGAAGACGCCTTGATGGTAATGTTTTGTTCACGACCGCTGTTTTTATCCTTCGCAGACACGTGCAAGATACCGTCCGCATCAATGTCGAAGGTGACTTCGATCTGCGGCATACCGCGCTGTGCCGGTTGAATGCCGTCCAGGTTAAACTGGCCCAGGGATTTATTGTCCTGAGCGCGTTTACGCTCACCCTGCAGCACGTGGATCGTGACTGCGGACTGGTTGTCTTCCGCGGTAGAGAATACCTGGCTGTGTTTAGTCGGGATCGTGGTGTTTTTAGCAATCAGCGCCGTCATCACGCCGCCCATGGTTTCGATACCCAGAGACAGCGGGGTCACGTCCAGCAGCAGTACGTCTTTTACGTCACCGGACAGCACGCCGCCCTGTACAGCAGCGCCGATAGCCACGGCTTCATCCGGGTTAACGTCTTTACGCGGCTCTTTGCCGAAGAAATCAGCCACTTTCTTCTGAACCATTGGCATACGCGTCTGACCGCCGACCAGAATGACGTCGTTAATGTCGGATACGGACAGTTTGGCGTCCTGCAGCGCCACTTTCAGCGGCTCCAGAGAACGGCTGACCAGCTCTTCTACCAGAGATTCCAGTTTGGCGCGAGTCACTTTAATGTTCAGGTGTTTCGGGCCAGAAGCGTCAGCCGTGATGTACGGCAGGTTAACGTCAGTCTGCTGTGCGGAAGACAGCTCGATTTTCGCTTTTTCCGCCGCTTCTTTCAGGCGCTGCATTGCCAGCGGATCGTTACGCAGGTCGAAGTTCTGCTCTTTCTTGAACTCGTCAACCAGGTAGTTGATCAGACGGCTGTCGAAATCCTCACCGCCCAGGTGGGTATCACCGTTGGTCGCCAGTACTTCGAAGGTTTTTTCGCCTTCCACTTCATCGATTTCGATGATGGAGATATCGAACGTACCACCACCCAGGTCGTAAACCGCGATAGTACGGTTGCCGACTTCTTTATCCAGACCATAGGCCAGAGCGGCAGCGGTCGGTTCGTTGATGATACGTTTGACTTCCAGACCGGCGATACGGCCGGCGTCTTTGGTCGCCTGACGCTGAGCATCGTTGAAGTAAGCCGGTACGGTGATAACCGCTTCAGTGACGGCTTCGCCCAGGTAATCTTCTGCCGTTTTCTTCATTTTTTTCAGAACTTCAGCGGAAATCTGCGGCGGAGCCAGTTTCTGGTCTTTCACTTCCAGCCAGGCGTCTCCGTTGTCGGCACCGATGATTTTGTACGGCATGATGTTGGCGTCACGCTGGACTTCTTCATCCTGAAAGCGACGACCAATCAGACGTTTGATAGCAAACAGCGTGTTTTTAGGGTTGGTCACCGCCTGACGTTTAGCCGGTTGGCCAACCAGAGTTTCACCGTCCTGCGTATAAGCAATAATGGAAGGCGTGGTGCGGTCGCCCTCGCTGTTCTCCAGTACTTTAACCTGCGTACCATCCATAATCGCAACACAGGAGTTGGTTGTACCCAAGTCGATACCAATGATCTTACCCATCTAAACATCTCCACTAAAAGTCATATTCGGTTGTATCGTTCAACCTACTGTGTGGGCGGCGAATGAGTTTTCAACTCCCCCGCCTACCTGCTGTGTTCGGTCAAACTGTTCTGATGACTCATAGATGGGGACGACAATGCCAGCATCAAGGGCTACTGGGTAAAAAAAACCATTCTTTCGCTATTTTGCTTTTTCTGTATACAGGAGAAAGACGCTAAGCCGTCTTCTCGTACCGCGCGTGAGCCCATTTCGCCCGCGTTGTTGTCGCCGACGGGGATTGATTCCCCGTCAGAGATAGGACCAGTGCGCATGGACGGCGCGGGTTAAGCTGAGTAAGGCGGTTTACCCACGCCCGGAGAAAGAGGAAGAGGAGGCTTTGCTTGCAAAGAGCGCGTCACCCTGCTCTTTTTCGCGCAGATAGCGCATGAGATAGCCGCCCATCAGCACTCCCCCTATCGACAAGAACAAGACGTACAGCGCGGGCGCTAACGGCGTCCATTTCATCAAGAGCGTCACTAAAATCGGCGTCAATCCGCCAAAGATCGCGTAGGCGATATTGTAGGAGAATGAAATGCCGGAGAATCTCACGACGGGAGGGAAAGCGCGCACCATCACACACGGCACTAACCCCGTCACGCCGACGCTGAATCCGGCCAGCGCATAGCTCGCGAACAAGGTTGCGGTACTGTCTGCCGCATGGGTATAAAAGAATCCGCAGCTTGCAGCCAGCAGTAGACTGCCGCCGATAAACGTTTTGCCCAGCCCCAGTCGGTCCGCAATACCCCCCGCAGCGATGCAGCCCAGCATCAGCATCACCGTCGCAAGACTGTTTGCCTGCAGGGTCAGAGCAGGGACGATGCCGTGAACCCGCTGCAGGTAGGTGGGCGACATCAGCACCACGACGACCACCCCCGCCGACAGCAGCCAGGTCAGCATCATCGATAAAAAAACTGACTTTTTGTGTTCCTGCATGATCGATTTGAGCGGCAGCTCTTTCGCCAGCGCTTTACGCGCCTGCATTTCCACAAACACCGGGGTTTCTTTCAGCCAGCGACGCAGGTACATCGCGATAAAGCCGAAAAGGCCGCCGATAAAGAACGGGATGCGCCAACCGCCGGAGAGAATTTGCTCCTGGGACAACAGTATGTTCAACAGAGACGCCAGCATCGATCCCACCAAAATCCCCAGCGTCAGCCCCGACGTGAGAATGCCGCAGGCGATGCCAAGGCGTTTCGCTGGCACATGTTCGGCAACGAAGACCCAGGCGCCGGGCACTTCGCCGCCAATGGCCGCCCCTTGCAGCAGACGCAGCAGCAACAGCAAGACTGGAGCGGCTACCCCTATCGTCGCGTAGGTAGGCAGCAACCCCATGCCCAGCGTCGGCAGCGCCATCAGTAAAATGCTCAGGCTGAACATCTTTTTACGTCCCACCAGGTCGCCGAAGTGGGCCATGACAATGCCGCCCAACGGCCGGGCCAGATAGCCTGCGGCGAAAATGCCGAACGTTTGCAGCTGACGCAGCCACTCAGGGCTATCGGATGGGAAGAATAGCTGGCCGATCACCGGAGCGAAAAAGACGAACACGATGAAATCGTAGAACTCCAGAGCGCCACCCAGCGCCGCCAGAGAAAGGGTTTTGTAGTCTTGTCGGTTCAACTGCTGATGAGAGATGTTATCCATAATGACCACGCTATGCGCCATTGAATCATGGGCGCTGTAGTATCCTTGTTAAAACATGACTATACCGACAAATTTCAGCCAGCCAGACAAATCTAAATCTTATGACGCGCGAGCGCCGACTTTAGTTCTGAATATCGCGCAGCGCACTTTTGGGACGGAAAGCAGCGACCACGTTGGGATTGGTCTCAACGTAAGGGCCTTCCAGCAGTTGAATGCAGTAGGGAACGCTGGCGAAAATGCCCGGAACAACGACCTGACCCGCCTCATCCTTCAGGCCGGTTAGCGTCTCCTGAATCGACTTTGGCTGACCCGGCAGATTGAGAATCAACGCCTGTTTGCGAATCACGCCCACCTGACGGGACAATATCGCCGTCGGCACGAACCGCAGGCTGATCTGCCGCATCTGTTCGCCGAATCCCGGCATCTCACGGTCGGCGACCGCCAGCGTCGCGTCGGGGGTGACATCACGCCGCGCCGGTCCGGTTCCGCCGGTGGTCAGCACCAGATGGCAACCGAACTCATCCACCAGCTCGCACAGCGTTTGTTCGATCAGGGCTTGTTCGTCCGGCACCAGACGCGGCTGTATCTCGAACGGCGTCGTCAGCGCTTGTGAGAACCATGTTTCCAACGCTGGGATCCCTTTATCCTGGTAAATGCCGCTGAATGCCCTGTCGGAAACCGACACTAACCCAATGCGCAGACTGTTCATAATGACCTCGTACCAATCTTATTTGCCTCGGAAAAGCCCATTTTATCAGGCCGACGTAAATATCACCTTCGGAATTAGCCCTGGAGGCGAATCGGGAAATTATTCCGCCACGCATTCAGTGCATTTTCGTTTTTTGTCGACGAATGAGAGCGCGATTGAGTTAATCTCCTGGGACAAAAAAAGAATTGAGACATTCGATAATATATAATTATCGACTGCTGACACCTGAGAATAAAATCGCCAAAATAGCGATCTCGCTATACCATTCCAGCAAATGGTAAAAAGCACCCAATTTTTCATCAGTATTACTTATGATTATCCTGCATAAATATTTTAGGTGAATGATTTAATTCGAATAAGATGTCTGAATGAATAAAAGCCAACTCAATGTATTAAAAACCCTATCCCATTCGCCGGTCGCGTTCGTCCTGTTTGGTATAGTCTCTTTTGTCATTACTGCCTGTATTTTGCTGAATACACAGCAAAAAAATTGGCAGGAAGAAAAGCGTTATTTCGATAATATTATTCAAATCTATGAATCATTCAATAATGGTAATGGGCTTATAGAAAGCGACCACGGTTATAAAATAGGGGACGCACTATTTTCGCGCGTAGTTATTCTCTCTTTCCAAAGCGATGACGTGGTCAAGGAGTGCATTCACCGGCTTTCGTCCTTCGACGTCAGTATCAGCGAGAAATCCATCGTTCGTGTCTGCCAAAATAAACTGCCCGCCGTCGGTGAGCTGCATAGAAAAGACCAATTAACCTCCGTCCTTCCCTTGCTTTCATCGACGGACGATTTGATAGGTATTCGCATCCGCTTCGCCACACTCAACGGACCGCCCGCCTTTGACGACGTCTTTTCCTCGAGCAACGCGCTGATGACTCTGCTCAGCATCAGTTTGCTAAGCGCGTGTTTGGGAACGCTGCTGGCGCTGCTGAGCAAGAAATACCTCATCGAACTTCCTGCGATTGCGCGTTATGACGACCTGACCGGCTGCCTGCGCAGAGACGCTTTTTTCCAGGCCACCATTAAAGTGATGCGCAATGCCACCCAGCAACGACAACCGCTGTGCGTGCTGCTGATCGACCTCGATCACTTTAAGAAAGTCAATGATACGCTGGGACATGCGGCGGGTGATGAAACTCTGAGAGAAGTGGCCGATCTTATCCGGCACTATTTTCGTAAAGGCGATATTTTGGGACGTTTGGGCGGCGATGAATTCGCGGTAGTTCTACCGAATACCGACCTGGACAATGCCTATCGGGTTTCTGAACGGATCCGCCAGGCGATTGACGAAATGGAAAGCGACAGCTTCCCTAATCGCAGGCTGACCATTAGCATTGGTCTGGTGGAATACTATGCCGGGGAAGAAACGCTGGAACAGGCGATCCACCGGGCAGACATCAAACTCTATACTGCCAAAATAAAGCGTAATCGCGTCGAAAAATAAACGGCCAGCAATAACTGGCCGTATTGGTATGCTTCCTGTCTTTGCCGCCCTTACAGCAACTCAGCAATCATTTTTTCCAGCTTGCCCTGGTCGACGGCAAACTTGCGGATCCCTTCCGCCAATTTATCGACAGCCATCGGGTCTTGGTTGTGCTCCCAATAGAACTCGGATTCCGTGAGCGGAGCAGGACGCGCCTGGATATCGCCGCTGTAAGACAGTTTGCGTTCAACGCTGCCTTCCGCTTCCGCCAGCTCTTTCAGCAGAGCAGGCGCGATAGTCAGACGGTCGCAGCCCGCCAGCGCCAGAATTTCACCGCTATTACGGAAGCTCGCGCCCATGACCACCGTCTCGTAGCCGTGAGACTTGTAGTAATCATAAATTTCGCTCACCGAGATAACGCCCGGGTCGTCCTGCGGTTCAAACGTCTGCTGTTCGCCGTTGGCTTTGTGCCAGTCAAGAATACGGCCCACAAACGGGGAGATAAGGAACACGCCGGCTTCCGCACAGGCGCGGGCCTGAGCGAAGGAGAACAGCAGAGTTAGGTTGCAATTAATGCCCTCCTTTTCCAACTGCGCCGCTGCTCGGATGCCCTGCCAGGTAGAGGCCAGTTTGATCAGGATACGATCGTTGTCGATGCCGGCATCGTTATAGAGTGCGATCAGGCGCCTCGCTTTCGCCACGCTGGCTTCGGTGTTATAGGACAGGCGAGCATCTACTTCGGTGGAAACACGGCCGGGAACCAGCTTCAAAATTTCCAGCCCGATGTTCACGGCCAGTTTGTCGGAGGCGTCGGTCACCTGCCGAGCGGGATCGTTGCTCTGCTGACGCGCCCAGTTCACGGCGTCATCAATCAGTTTGCGATATTCCGGGATCTGGGCCGCATTCAGAATCAGAGAAGGGTTAGTGGTGGCATCCTGCGGCTTGTACAGTTTCATTGCCGCGATATCACCAGTATCAGCCACCACCGTAGTGTATTGGCGTAGGGAAGTCAGTTTATCCGTCATGTTGGCCTTTCTCATTGTTAGTACATGAACTGGTGGCAGGGTGCCGTCGCCAGAAATTGATAATAGCATGCGCGAAACCCCACGCAAGGCGGCCCGTCAATTGGCTTACCTCTAGGTTTTTTTATGATTTTAAACTTGTAAATCAATAATAAAAACGAAAATGATCGTGAATAACATTTTCGTTTATGTGGATATAAAAGCGAAAAAAAGTCCCCAGATAGACACGTCGATTACCCGTCCCTGTCGCAACTATCGCCTTTACCTTCCCCGGTATTAGCCCGTTTCTTGCTACATTAGCGCTATAAAAATTGCGCATCGAAATCACAGGAAACCTGCTCATGCTTATCACGATCTCTCCGGCTAAAACGCTGGACTACACCAGCCCGCTCCCGACTCATCGTCACTCTCAGCCGGAACTGCTGGAGCGCTCGTCCCAGCTCATCGAACGCTGCAAGAAACTGACGCCTGCTGAGATTTCCTCGCTGATGGGCATCAGCGACAAACTCGCCGGACTGAACGCGGCGCGCTTCAACGACTGGCAGCCCCACTTCACGCCGGATAACGCACGTCAGGCGCTGCTCGCGTTTAAAGGCGACGTTTATACCGGCCTCGCGGCCGAAGAGTTCAGCGATGGTGATTTCTCATTCGCCCAGAAGCACATGCGTATTCTTTCAGGCCTGTACGGCGTGCTGCGCCCGCTGGATTTGATGCAGCCCTACCGGCTGGAAATGGGGATCAAACTCAAGAATCAGGCGGGAGACAACCTGTATCAGTTCTGGGGCGATACCATAACCCACACGCTGAATCAGGCGCTGGAAGCGCAGGGCGACGATATTCTGATCAATCTTGCCTCCGACGAATACTTCAAGTCGGTGAAACCGAAGGCGCTGAACGCGCGCATCATCAAGCCGGTCTTTCTGGATGAGAAAAACGGCCAATACAAAGTCGTCAGTTTTTATGCCAAAAAAGCCCGCGGGCTCATGAGCCGCTTCATTATCCAGAACCAGATCACGCAGCCGGATCAGCTAAAAGGGTTTGATCTGGAGGGCTATGGCTTCGCCGCCGCCGAGTCGTCCGCCGACGAGCTGATATTTAAACGCGCCGAACGCAAGTAGGAATAGAGCTTGCCATCCGGGGCAGAAACGATCCTTATTTTTTGCCCGCTGGCGCTGAGGACTGGAAGCACGATATTCCGGATGCCGGCATCCGTTTATGATACCGGCCACTTTATGCCGGAAACGCACGGACGGGCGAGTATTCCTGTCACCCGGGCATTTCTGGACCAAAACATCCAATAAGGCATTCCGCGCACAGAAACGAATATTGGAAAGAAGACGCTTAGGGCGGCGATGCTGTCGCGATACAAAAACCAGGATTAGAAAGCCACTCCCTTCACCACGCACTGACGCCCCCGGCATCAGTGAGGTTCGGACGGCCCAGCAACCGACTGACGCCTCACCAGCGTAGGGTGGAACAGATGCGTCGACTCCGCCGGTTCTCTGCCTTCAAACAGCGCCAACGCCAGTTCCGCAGCCTGCACCGCCATCGCCGAGACAGGATAGTGGATCGTGGTGAGGCGCGGACGTAAATAGCGGGCGATCAGGACATCGTCGAATCCTACCAGCGACATCGCCTGCGGCACCGCGATGCCGTTGTCATCCAGCACCGACAGCGCGCCCGCCGCCATCGAATCGTTGTAACAAGCCACCGCGGTCATATCTCCGCCGCGACTCAACAGGATCGTCATCGCCATCTCTCCTCCCGCTTCATCCGGGGTAGAACGCGCCACCAACCGTTCATCGTAGGCGATTTGATGTTTAGCCAGCGCCTCTTTATACCCTTGCAGGCGGTCGGCAGAGTCGGAAATAGGATGGTTTGAACACAGAAAACCGATGCGCCGATGGCCTGACTGAATCAAATGCTGAGTAGATAAAAATGCGCCCTGACGATCGTCCAGCGCGATACAACGTCGTTCATAACCTTTCAGCACCCGATTGATCAGCACCATGTGCGGAATATGGTCCATCAGCGTGGCGAGTTCGTCGTCGGCGATCATTTTCGCATGTACGACCAGACCGCTGCAGCGATGGCGAATGAGCTGTTCTATCGCCTGTGTTTCCTGCTCGGCATCGTGATAACCATTGCCGATTAGCAGGAACTTTCTGGCGCTCTGAGCTACCTGTTCAACCGCTTTTACCATGGTGCCGAAGAAGGGATCGGAGACATCCGCCACCACCAGTCCCATTGTCGCAGCACTCTGCTGCGCCAGCGCGCGAGCGTTGGCGTTAGGGTGATACTGCAACGTCACCATCGCCTGAGTCACGACCTCACGCGACGCCACGCTGGCCTTGGGGGAGTCATTAATCACACGGGAAACCGTCGCAACAGAGACACCCGCCAAACGGGCAACATCCTTTATGGTAGCCATATCACATTCCTGTATACGTAACGGCGTGCTGCGGCACACTCATTGACGTCATTGCCTATTCCGGGGCGGCGCACAGCGCTCGCCATGCCGCTCAATATACCGCTTTCGCCCTAAGCCTGCGACCTTCTACAGCACCTCACGCAGGCGCAATGCGTTTACGCGATCGTGGTCACTCTCCTTGCCTCTATCGGCACTTCACAAAATGATCCACCGCTGTTTAAATGGGGTAAACGGTTACAATAAAATTAGAAAAACAACTGACAGTCATTCAACAATGACGCCAAATATACGCTATTTTACTATATAAAATGCAGTGTAACTGATTACACAATTCATCAGTTTCCCCGCCCCAAAGCGGATCAACGCTTTGCAGCACGGGGCATCGGTCCCAGAGATAACACAGGAGTCGCCCATGATGTTGTTTGAACCTATAGAACACCCACACAGGCGCTTCAACCCGCTCAGGGGCGACTGGGTGCTGGTCTCGCCGCATCGGGCCAAACGGCCCTGGCAAGGACAGCAGGATCGCCCCGATCTCACGACGCCCCCCCACCACGATCCGAGCTGTTATTTGTGTGCCGGCAACCCTCGTATTTCCGGGGAGGTCAATCCCGACTACACCGGCACGTTGGTCTTCGCCAATGATTTTTCAGCGCTGCTACCGGACACCCCGGAAGTCTCGCCGAGCGAGGATCCGTTATTTCAGATGAGCAACGCCCGTGGGCTGAGCCGGGTGATCTGCTTCTCTCCCGATCACAGCAAAACGATGCCGTTGCTCCTCCTCCCCGCGCTGCGCGCCGTGATTGATACCTGGAGCGATCAGACCGCAGAACTGGGTACCCGATATCCGTGGGTGCAGGTGTTTGAAAATAAGGGCGCGATGATGGGATGCTCCAACCCGCATCCGCACGGGCAGGTCTGGGCCAATGATTTTTTGCCCAACGAGGCAAAGATTGAAGACCAGCAGCAGCGCGACTATCTGACGCGGTACGGAACCCCGATGCTGCTCGACTACATGCAGCGCGAACAACAGGCGGGCGCTCGCACCGTGGTGGAAACCGAGCACTGGCTGGCGGTCGTCCCTTACTGGGCGTCGTGGCCGTTTGAAACGCTGCTGTTGCCGAAATTCGCCGTCCGGCGATTGCCGCAATTGCACGGCCGACAGCGCGACGATTTAGCGCTCGCCCTGAAAAAGCTGACCAGCCGCTACGATAATCTGTTCCAGTGCTCATTTCCCTATTCGATGGGCTGGCATGGCGCGCCCTTCACGGCGGAAAGCCACGACCACTGGCAGTTGCACGCACATTTCTACCCGCCGCTACTGCGCTCCGCCAGCATCCGAAAATTCATGGTGGGCTATGAAATGCTGGCGGAAACCCAGCGCGATCTGACGGCGGAGCAGGCAGCGGAACGCCTGCGCGCGGTCAGCGACATTCACTTTCGCGAACAAGCCTGAGGCTCACTTATGACAACGCCCATCACCCAATTAAAAACGACCGCAGGCGCGGTGTTCCAGCAGGCCTTCGGCTACGCGCCGGCCGCCTTCGTCCAGGCGCCGGGGCGCGTCAATCTGCTCGGCGAACACACCGATTATAACGAGGGATTTGTCCTGCCCTGCGCGATTGACTATCAGACGGTGATCGCCGCCCGTCCCCGTCATGATGGCCGCGTCCGGGTCGTCGCCACTAATTACGATCGTCAGCGGGATGAGTTCGATCTAGCGCAAGATATCGTGCCGCATCCCACCTTCGGCTGGGCTAATTACGTTCGCGGCACGGTGAAATGCCTGCGGCTGCGCGGCGTAAATCTGACGGGGATGGATATGGCCATCGTCGGCAACGTTCCCACCGGCGCGGGATTAAGCTCCTCGGCATCGCTGGAAGTCGCCATCGGCCAGACCTTTAAGGCGTTGAATAGGCTGACGCTCAGCCAGCTTGAGCTCGCCCTGAACGGACAGCAGGCAGAGAACGCCTTCGTCGGCTGCAGCTGCGGCATTATGGATCAGTACATTTCGGCGCAGGGCCGCGCCGGTCATGCCCTGCTGATCGACTGCCGTTCGTTGGATCATTCGCTGGTGAAAATGCCCGCCGGGATCGCCGTCATGATCGTCCACTCCAACGTCCATCGAGGTCTGGTGGACAGCGAATACAACCTGCGCAGGCAGCAGTGCGAAATCGCCGCCCGCCATTTCGGCGTCACCGCGCTGCGGGATGTTTCTCTGGAGCGGTTCGAGCAGGAAAGAACGGGGCTGGACGATCTCGCCGCGCGCCGTGCTCGCCACGTCATCACGGAAAACGCCCGTACCCTGTCCGCCGCCGAGGCGCTGACCGCAGGGGATATGTCGAGGCTGTCCGGGCTAATGAGCCAGTCGCATCTTTCCATGCGCGACGACTTTGAAATCACGGTCCCGCCCGTCGATGCGTTGGCAAAGCTGATTCAGGATGAGGTCGGCGATCGGGGCGGCGCGAGGATGACGGGAGGCGGCTTCGGAGGCTGTGTGGTGGCGCTGGTTCCCGTAGCCATGACGCAGAACATCGGCGCGGCGATTGAGCGGGAGTACCCGCGTCTCACCGGCCTGCAACCTACGCTGTATATCAGCCAGCCGTCCGACGGTGCGAGTCTGTTGGCATAACGCCTGCAATGCCGCCGGAGGCTCGGCATGACCGTAAGAAGAAAGATCTCCTCACGGAGCGGGCTTGGGTTTAATGCGGCAGTTCCATCAGGAACTTACGCAACTGGGCGAAGTCAGGACCGAAATGGTGGGACAGCAGTTCCAGATCGGCGCGCTCAGCCAACGCGGCGGGCAGTTCCAGAGCTTTGCCCAGAATCTCTTCCACGCTCTCTTTGAACTTCGCCGGATGCGCCGTTCCCAGGAACAGGCCGAACTCTCCCGGCTGCAGTTGATCGCGCAGCAGACGATAGGCGATGGACGCATGAGGCTCAGAGGTATAACCCAACGCTTCCAGCTCGTGCATGGTCTCTTTGGTGGTATCGTCGCTAACCGCACCGAAGCCCAGCGTATTCAGCTGCCAGTTTTTACGGCGATACAGCTCTTCCACGCGCGGCCAGTTGTTCGGCTGGCTGACGTCCATTGCGTTCGACAACGTGGCGACCGTCTGTTTAGGCTGCCATGCGCCGTTTTGCAAGAAACGCGGCACGGTGTCGTTCGCATTGGTCGCGGCGATGAAACGTTTGACCGGCAGACCCAGCGATTTAGCAAGCAGACCCGCAGTCAGATCGCCGAAGTTGCCGCTGGGTACAGAGACCACTAGCTGATTGCGCGCTTCCTGCGGCAGCTGCGCGACGGCTTCGAAATAGTAGCAAATCTGCGCAAGCAGGCGGCTGATGTTGATGGAGTTGGCTGAGTTCAGGCCAATCGTATCTTTCAACTCCCGATCGTCAAACGCCTGTTTCACCAGCGCCTGACAGGCGTCGAAGTCGCTGTCGACGGCGATGGTATGGATGTTGCCGCCCAGCGTGCAGAACAGTTTTTCCTGCAGCGGGCTGATTTTGCCGCGCGGATACAGGATAACCACGCGCACGTTTTCCAGACCGTAAAACGCATGCGCCACCGCTGCGCCGGTATCGCCGGAGGTGGCGGTCAGAATGGTGATCTGCCGATCGCCGGCGACTTCCGCCAGCATCTGCGCCATAAAGCGACCGCCGAAGTCTTTAAAGGCCAGCGTCGGACCGTGGAACAATTCCAGCACCGCGATATCTTCACTGACCGGGACGACCGGCGCAGGGAAGGCAAACGCCGCGTTGACCCGTTGGTAGACCGTTTCAGCCGGCAGTTCATCACCGATAAAGGCGGACAGAATACGGCTGCTGCGGGTCACGAAATCCTGCTCCAGCAGTTCATCGATCGCCGTCAGATCAAACTCCGGCAGATCCAACGGGAAAAACAAACCTTGCTGACTTCCCAACCCCTGTCGTATCGCCTGAGCGAAATCGACCTGTTCGTTATGATCTTTCAGATTGTACAGTTTCATGCGTTATCCCAATTGTCGCGCGCCGGACGTATCCAAGCGGCAAATATGAACAAAACCTTCGTCATTTTGCAGATAGTTTACCCGCAACCAGTCCGCCAGACGCTGCGCTACCGCTTTATCGTTGCAGACGGAAAAGAGCGTCGGACCGGAACCGGAAATCCCGGTCGCGAGCGCGCCGATTTCCTGCGCCGCCTGTCGTGCCTCGGCGAAACCGGGCAGCAGTTGGGTGCGGTAAGGCTCCGCAATCACATCGTGCATCAACGTCGCCGCCAGTTCAGCCTGACCGGTATGACATGCGTGAATAAAACCCGCCAGGTAGCGACCGTGACGAATACAGTCCTGTCGGCTATAGCTATCAGGCAGAATCGCCCGCGCTTCGGCGGTCGACACCTTGATGCCGGGATAAGCCATCACCCACAGCCAGTCGTCAAACCCCGGCACGGGTTGACTGACGATCCCGCACTCTTCCACCATCAGTTGAATGCCGCCCAGAAAACACGGTGCGACGTTGTCGTAATGGACGCTGCCCGAAATGCGGCCTTCCAGCTCGCCCATCAGGGTCAGCAGGCGATTGTCATCGAGCGGTTTGCCGCAAAACTCATTCATCGCCATCAGCCCGGCGACCACGGAGCAGGCGCTCGAGCCCAGCCCGGAGCCGATCGGCATGTTTTTTTCCAGCGTCATCGCGACAGGCACGGTTTTGCCGATTTCCTGACAGAAACGCTCCCAGCACTGATAAACGATGTTTTCGCGGGCCTCCGTCGGCAGTTTGCTGACGAAGCGCCCTTCATTCTTCAGGCTGAATTCATCAGCCGCGCTGACGGAGACGCAGTCTCCCAGCAAAGAACCCTCTATCGGCGAAACGGCAGCGCCCAGGACATCAAACCCCACGCTCACATTCCCAATGGAGGCCGGTGCATAAATTCTGACCATGGTTACACTCCCACCTTCCATGACAAGGTACGTAACAGATCGGCGAAAACGCCCGCCGCCGTCACGTCATTTCCCGCTCCGTAACCGCGCAGCACCAGCGGCAGAGGCTGATAATAGCGGCTGTAAAAGGCCAGAGCGTTCTCACCGTCTTTCACTTTAAACAGCGGATCATTACCGCCCACCGCGCTGATGGCGACTTTGCACTGACCGCCTTCAATCATACCGATATAACGCAGCACTTTCCCCTCGTCGTGCGCTTTCTCCACCCGGCGTTCAAACTCGCCGTCCAGTTCCGGCAGGCGGGACATAAAAGTCGCCACATCGCCAGACGCATCGAAACTGTTCGGCAGTACGGATTCGACCCGAATATCGTCCAGCTCCAGATCGTATCCCGCTTCGCGTGCCAAAATCAGCAATTTGCGCGCAACATCCATACCGGACAGATCGTCGCGAGGATCTGGCTCGGTATACCCTTTCTCTTTCGCCAGCAGGGTAGCCTGCGACAGCGTCATGCCTTCGTCCAGCTTGCCGAAGATAAAGGAGAGCGAACCGGACAGAATCCCGTTGAATTGAACCAGTTCGTCGCCCGCGTTAAGCAGGTTCTGCATGTTTTCAATCACGGGCAGACCGGCACCCACGTTAGTGTCGTACAGGAACTTACGGCGAGAAGCGGCCGCCGCATCGCGCAGCTGATGGTAATAGTTCAGGCTACCAGTGTTCGCTTTCTTGTTCGGCGTGACGACGTGGAAACCATCTTTCAGGAAATCCACATACTGATCGGCCATGACCTGATTGGAGGTGCAGTCTACGATGACCGGATTCAGCAAGTGGTACTCTTTCACCAGACGGCTCAGCGTTTCCAGATTGAACGGCTCGCGGGCTTTCGCCAGATCGTCGCGCCAGTTGTCCATCGAGATACCGTTGATGTTCGTCAACAGCGCTTTGGAGTTAGCGATGCCGCACACGCGCAGGTCAATGTGTTTCTGCTTGAGCCAAGACTGCTGGCGATGAATCTGTTCCAGCAGAGCCCCGCCGACGCCGCCGACGCCAATCACGAAAACATCGATCACCTGTTCGGTGTTGAACAGCATCTGATGAGCCACGCGCACGCCGATGGTGGCGACGTCATTGTTGACCACGGCGGAGATGGAGCGTTCGGACGATCCCTGCGCAATCGCGACGATGTTGATGTTCGCGCTGGCCAGCGCGGTGAACAGACGCGCCGACAGGCCGCGCAGCGTGCGCATACCGTCACCGACCACGGAGATGATGGCCAAACGCTGGATCACATCCAGCGGGTCAAGCACGCCCTCTTTCAGTTCCAGATAGAATTCACTTTCCAGCGTTTTGCACGCATGACGCAGCTCATGCTGAGAAACGCAGAAGCTGATGCTGTATTCGGAAGACGATTGCGTAATCAATACGACGGAAATACCGGAACGGGACATGGCTGCGAATACGCGGGCCGCCATGCCGATCATGCCTTTCATCCCCGGGCCTGAGACGTTGATCATCGCCATATTGCTGAGGTTGGTGATGCCCTTCACTGGATACTGTTTGTCGGAACTGTCGAGTCCGATCAACGTACCGGGTGCCTTGGGGTTTTCAGTGTTTTTGATGAGGCAGGGGATCTGGAATTGAGCGATGGGGGCAATGGTGCGAGGGTGGAGGACTTTGGCGCCGAAGTAGGAGAGCTCCATGGCCTCTTGGTACGACATGGACTTCAGTAACCTCGCGTCCGGTACCTGGCGCGGGTCGCAGGTATAAACGCCGTCGACATCGGTCCAGATTTCGCAACATTCAGCGCGCAGGCAAGCGGCCAGCACGGCGGCGGAGTAATCAGAGCCATTGCGGCCCAGCACCACCAGTTCACCCTTCTCGTTACCGGCGGTAAAGCCCGCCATCAGGATCACGTCGTCCTTGGGAATGGCCTGTTCGTTGATGCGACGGGTGGACTCGGCGATATCGACGGTAGACTCCAGATAGTGCCCCTGCGCCAACAGTTTCTCGACCGGATTAATGACCGAAACCTGATAGCCACGCGCCTGGAACACGCCTTCCATGATCGCGATGGACAATTTTTCGCCGCGACAAATCATGGCGGCGTTCACGCTGTCCGGGCACTGGCCCAGCAGGGAGATGCCGTGGAGTACCTGTTTAATCAGCGCGAATTCCTGATCGAGCAGCGTGTTCAGACGGGCATAGGGAAAACCCGGCTGCGCTTTATCCAGTCCAGACAACAGCGAAGAGAAAATCGTCTGTGATTCATTAAAATGCGTATCAGTGTCGTGTCCGGCAACGGTTTTTTCGATCATCGCAACCAGATGGTTGGTAATTTTTGCCGGGGCGGACAAGACGGTGGCAACCTGTCCCTGCCGTGCATTACTTTCAATAATGTCGGCAACGCGAATAAACCGTTCCGCATTTGCCACCGAAGTCCCGCCAAATTTCAACACTCGCATTTTTATCTGTTCTCCTGAATTTCCGTCAACAAAAACGCTCACTGCATTTTTGATTGCCGCTTGTGGCAGGCAGGATTTCGCCTGCCATAAAAAAAACCCGCACTGTGAAGTGCGGGCCTTTTTGGATTCTTCTTTACGCGTCAGCCCGCACCGCAATACATCGTATCGGTGATGGTAATAATAATCGTGGTGATCAGGCTAAATGGACGCATGGAATAGTCGTATCTCGTTAGTGATAAACTTTTTCTGGCCCTATTAGTTAGGGCAATCACACTGCTAAGTCAATGGATTTCTGATCTTTTGCCGATGCTCCGCACATCGTCAGACAGACGGATAAACCAGTAAATCAATAAACGACCACAGATTGATTTATGAAAAATAACCAAGTCTTATATTTGACTTCAAAAAACTCATTTCCCCTGATTTTCTTTCGGGAGGGCTTTTTCGATGTCGTGCAGCAGCCTATGCAGCATCGCGGTATCCCGCTGTTCAAGCATCCCTAAACGCTGATGTAGCCAATCCTTGAGTTTGGCATCCTGTTGCGCCCCGATATCAACCAGCAAGCGATCCATACGCTCGCGCAGCGCGTTCAACGGTCCCGCCTGCGCTATCGGCGTGTTCTCCTGCTGCACATTCATCAACGACGAAAGCTGATGGCAGTACACCATGACCGCCTGTCCCAAGTTTAATGAAGGATAGTCCGCCTGCATCGGCACACCGGTCAGGACATCAGCCAACGCCAACTCCTCATTGGTCAGCCCGGAGTCTTCACGACCAAACACCAGCGCGGCGGAAGAAACCCAGCGGCGCTTCTCTTCCATCACACCCTGCAATTCGGTTGGCGTGCAGTAATAGTGGAAACGAGCGCGACTGCGCGCCGTGGTAGCGACGGTGAAATCAACGTCAGCTAATGCCTCCGAGAGCGAGGGGAAGGTTTCCACGCCGTCCAGGACATCCCCAGATCCATGAGCGACCCATCGCGCGGCAGGTTTCAGATGCACATGACTATCGACGATGCGCAACTGGGCGAACCCCATGGTTTTCATCGCCCTTGCCGCCGCGCCCACGTTTTCAGCCCGCGCCGGAGCCACCAAAATAATATAAAACTGCATGACTGCCTCTTGAGATCCTGCATCGCCAAAACAAAACGTCTTCCCCTTCTACGCTAAATCGTGCAATGCGATGGGGGTGACAATTTATCACGGATAGCCTAATAGCGATGATAAAGGCATGGCTAACGAGCCGCGGAAAGGAGTCAGCCAAACGCGACGAAAAGTAGCAAAAATTGTGCTCTCAACGAAAACGGCCCCAGAAGAGAAGAAATAAACAGGGGTAAAATTAGGAATTCAATATTTTTACAACATAAAAACAACAATGGATTACTTATTTATTCCCGCCGCATAGACGACGACCTTCATCGACTTGAAGATATCACCGAAAATAAAAAACCATTCGTATCACTCTATTACAGACATTCTCTTAGTTATTTATACCCAAAAACCACATCATCTATAGGCCAAAACGATTCAACATGCCGCGAAAATGCGACTTCAATTGACAATCTCATATCTGTTTTTCACAAATTTTTTAACGTGCTACAATCAAATTTGATATATGTCAACAGAACCGTAAATTTGCTGGCTGGCGAAATCAGTGCTTACTGTTATGTTGCTGTTAATAAGGTTAAACTGTGCGCCACTTTTAAAATTTGGGGCCGAGTTTAGCCCTCCTCTCACCAGCCATTAAAAACACTTTGCGGGTGAGGAAAAGTGCATCGAAACGCATTTACGTACTTGAGTCAGTTGGCGCGTGAGACGGTGAACATTATTTCTACAGCGCCTGAAGAATCCAGACTTTTGTACTTCTCAAACTATCAGTTGGCAATTTTAGGTAGCAAACATGCAGACCCCGCACATTCTCATTGTCGAAGACGAGTTAGTCACTCGCAATACCCTTAAAAGCATTTTCGAGGCCGAGGGATATATCGTTCACGAAGCCACCGATGGGGCTGAAATGCATCAGATCCTGTCAGAAAACGATATCAACCTCGTGATTATGGATATCAATCTGCCAGGTAAAAACGGCCTGTTGCTGGCGCGCGAACTGCGTGAACAAGCCAGCGTGGCGCTGATGTTCCTGACCGGCCGTGACAACGAAGTCGATAAGATTCTGGGTCTGGAAATTGGCGCTGACGACTACATCACCAAGCCATTTAACCCGCGTGAACTGACCATTCGGGCACGCAACCTGCTGTCACGCACCATGAATTTAGGCGGAGGTACGGAAGAACGCCGTCTGGTCGAAAGTTACCGCTTCAACGGGTGGGAGCTGGACATTAACAGCCGCTCGCTGGTCAGCCCGAACGGCGAGCAATACAAACTACCGCGCAGCGAATTCCGCGCCATGCTGCACTTCTGCGAAAACCCGGGGAAAATTCAATCCCGTGCGGAACTGTTGAAGAAAATGACCGGCCGTGAGCTCAAGCCGCACGATCGCACGGTCGACGTCACTATCCGCCGCATCCGTAAACACTTTGAATCCACCGCCGATACGCCGGAAATCATCGCCACCATTCATGGCGAAGGTTACCGCTTCTGTGGCGATCTGGAAGAGTAATGGGTTGGGCAGACCGAAATGGAAACCTCCGGTTTGCCCATCTTTATTGCTATTACTGCGTTTTTCCCCACGCCATAATAGGCACTGCGCTAAGCGCATTTTTGGGCGAACCTTCGATGACACGGTCAGAGTAAGTCAGATAGATCAACGCATTACGTTTCTCATCATAGAATCTCACTACCTGCAATTTTTTGAATATCAACGAAGTACGCTGTTGAAAAACAACGTTGCCCTTCCCTTTACTCTTCGCAATTTTCTCACTAAGCATGATCGGCCCCACCTGCTGACAGGAAATAGCCGCATCAGCCGTATCTTCAGCCAGTCCCAATCCCCCTTTGATACCGCCCGTTTTCGCCCGGCTCAGGTAACAAGTGACGTTGGCGACATCCGGGTCGTCAAAAGCCTCCACCACGATTTTATGGTCGGGACCCAATAGCTTAAAAACCGTATCTACAGATCCCACCTCTTCAGCACTCGCTGAAACCGCAACGCTTAGAAAGAGCCCGATACTCAGCAATGACTTTTTAAACATGCTGCAATTTTCCTGATATGTGGCCATCATTCATGGCGCGTAGACGCTTCGGAAGAAAACTTTTTCCTTCATCGGTTGCGAGTCGTCACTCTGCCGACATGCAGCCCCCCCGGAGGTTTACCTAAAATTCCAGGCAGTCTTAGGTGGAAAAAGTTGCTATCATGCAAGGTTTTATAACCTTTATCGCTCTGAATGTTCTATGAGGACGAGCTATGGATCAAGCCAGTATCATACATGACCTGCTTAACTGGCTGGAAGGTCATCTGGACCAGCCTCTGTCGTTGGATAAAGTCGCGGCAAAAGCAGGTTATTCGAAATGGCATCTGCAGAGAATGTTTAAGGACGTCACGGGCCATGCCATCGGCTCTTACATCCGTGCCCGACGCCTGACCAAGGCCGCCGTGGCGCTATGCCTGACGAGCAGGCCCATTCTAGATATTGCGCTACAGTATCGCTTTGATTCTCAGCAAACTTTCACTCGCGCGTTCAAGAAACAATTTTCCCAAACGCCGGCGTCATACCGTCGCTCGGATGATTGGAATACTCACGGTATCCAGGCCCCCATCCGACTGAGTGCTTTTACTATGCCTCAGCCAGAGTTCATCACACTGCCAGAACTAAAACTGGTAGGCGTGACGCAAATTTACAGTGGCACATTAGAACAGCTGAGTCATTTCCGTATGGAGCTTCGGGTACATTTCTGGCGCAAATTTCTTGGCGACGCTAAGCAAATTCCAAACCTGTTATATGGATTGGCGCACTCCCGGCCAAGCAAAGAAAAAGATGATGAGCATGAAGTGCTTTATACCACGGCGATGGAGCCTGATAACATGCCGGAAGGTACTGCGCCGGGCACCCCCATCACCCTGCCGGGCGGTGAGTACGCAAAGTTCAACTATGAAGGCCCGAAAGATGACCTTCAGGACTTTATTGTCAGCCTGTATGACACCTGCCTGCCGACCTTCAAGCTGACCCGGCGCAAAGGTTCCGACATTGAGCGGTTTAACCTGTCCAGGGGAGTAAAGCAGGATGTGCCGCCAGCAGTCATCTGCTGCGAATACTTTATCCCGGTGCAGCGCTAACGCTGCAGCTCGTCCAGTGCCGGGACATCCAGATGGGAGACGTCTCCGGCCGTCTCGACGACCCAGCCAGAAGCCAACCACGGACTCTGCTGATGGTCAATACGCGATAACGAGCAATTACGCAAACGAAGCCGACGCTCAGCCCAGGCAGGTAAACCCAGTAGCGTTCCGAGCAAACAGCCTAACGCAATACCGTGGCTCACCAGCAAAGGACGACTACCGGGGGGCAACGTCAGGCAAAAATCAAGCACCTTGTGCATTCGCCTGGCTAATTCAGAAAGTGATTCACCCTCGGGAATACGACCTTCCCGTGTGCCATCCACGATTTGCTTGCGCCATCCTTCTTCCTCGCTATTCAGCGAGTCAATCAGACGCTCTTCCAGAACGCCCATGTTCAACTCACGCAGATTGGGTTCAAGCAGAATGGGACAACCACCGCAGCCCTCTGAAATGATTTCGGCGGTGCGACGCGTTCGCCCCAGGTCACTGGCAATAATGTGGGTCATTCCCAGATGTTTTACCCGTTCCGCTACCCGACGAGCCTGCGACTCCCCCGACGACGTCAGCTTGCTATCTGATTGACCCTGGATGCGCCGCGCCACGTTCCATTCGGTCTCTCCGTGGCGAACAAGATATACCTGTAACATGATTGTTTTCCGTTATACTGCGTCAAATTAACGACTAGGGTAGGGAACATTATGTATTACGTTGTAGCGTCTACGACTAACCCGGCAAAAATTAACGCCGTAACTTTAGCATTTGCTGATGTTTTTGGTGCGGAAAATTGCCGCATTGAGGGAGTCGACGTAGACAGCGGCGTTCCACATCAACCCCTGGGTTCCCCGGAAACACGTACAGGGGCAAGAAACCGCGTCATGATGGCCCGCCAAGTCCGTCCGGAGGCCGATTTTTGGGTCGGCGTTGAGGCTGGCATTGAAGACAACATGACTTTTGCCTGGATGGTTATCGAGAACGCAACCATTCGGGGGGAGTCCCGCTCCGCCAGTTTGATGCTCCCAGAAACGATTCTGCAGGGGATCCGTGAAGGCCGAGAGCTAGGCGATGAAATGGTACGCCTGAGCGGTATTCAAAACGTGAAACAAAAAGGCGGCGCGATTGGCGTATTCACCAACGGTAAACTGACCCGGACCAGCGTTTATCATCAGGCCCTATTGCTGGCGCTGGTCCCGTTTCAAAACATCTTGTTCCAACAGGCCGTTTCCAAGGCATAGAATGTATCGCCTAAAACTACCTTACTTTTTTTCAAGAAGCTGCGCTTCAAGCCAAATCTTTAAGTCGGGCGGCGCAGCCTTCAGACTGTTCGACCCGCGTGTGATAGTCGCAATCCCGGCACCTAATTCATTTTTTAATTCTCGCTGACTTAGGTTACCGCGCGTCAACGCCTGAATAATTCGTACCCGTGTTCCAAGCGCAGTCCGCTCATCCGCCGTCAAGAGCAACTGAAGCAGCGGTAGCACCAGATCGTTCTTCATCGAATGACGTAAGAGCTCCAGAAAATAGGACCAGTTTTCATTGTCTTCTGCCGAAAGTGCGGGATCGTGAGGAGATGATGTCGTCATAGACCTTTGCCATACCAATAAACTAGTACGCAAGCATAGCATGTTTTAAGAACCGAATTTAACTCGTAAAGCACCTCCGCATACACCGTCAGGCCAAAGCCGCCCACAATCCAGGCGACCTGGCCTGCAGCCAAACTAATAGCGGCGCTGCCACTCGCTGTCCATTAATACGGGCGAATTATGTTTCAAGAAATAGCGATAATAGGCGTCATACGCCAGCACGTTTTTGACGTAATTCCGCGTTTCCGAAAACGGGATGCTTTCAACAAAGGCGACAGCGTCGATACGCCCATGGCTATTTCTCAGCCAGGTATTGACCCGAGATGGCCCAGCGTTGTAAGCGGCAGATGCCAGAATGCGGTTTTGACCAAACGACTGATAGACATACTCCAAATAAAGCGTGCCAAGTTCAATATTGGTCCGCGGATCCACAAGCTGCGAACTGTTGGAATAACTTGAGACATTAAATTTTCCGGCGGTGTGCAGCGCCGTCGCCGGCATCAGTTGCATCAGGCCGGACGCGCCCACGGCGGACTTCGCCTGTGGATTCCACGCGCTTTCCTGTCGCGCTATCGCCATCGCATAGCTTTGAGAGATATCTTTGCCCTCAGTCGCACGACGGAATTCATCATTCCAGGCGAGCGGGAAACGCTCTTCCAGGTTGTCCCACATTTTGCCGATGATCGTGGCCTGCACACTGAGATCATACCAGCCTTGCTCAAAGGAATAACGAGCCAGCGCCTCCTGCTGCAACCTTTCACGGCTCGCCACCAAGCCTGACCACTCGGAACGCGCCAGATTATCCATATGCCAGTACATCAGCTCACGAATACGCGCGACTTCGGCGAGTTGCTCCACCGTGCGATCGGGTTTAGCCGCCACCTCGATCGTCAGTGGATATGGGGTTTTGAGCTGCTGCGCCGCAATCATTGGATAGAAACCACGAGCTTTCATCAGTTCACGCAGAAGCGCTTCCCCCTCCGCCCGTTGCCCGTTTTCGATTGCCAGCATGGCGCGCCAGTATCGCCACTCGTCTTTTTGCAATGCATCAGCAGGCAGGCGCGCCAACCATACCGCCAATCCACGTCGGTCGCCTTCTCCCAATGCCATACGCACGCGACGTTCCAGCAACGCGGTCGACTGACTACGTTGTATCACCACATCGCGCCATTCCGCCTGCTCGCCAGAAATCGCTTTCCCCATTAGACGCCAGACGACGTCCTCTTCCATCTTGCTGCGCTCTATGTTGCCCATTCCCTGCAAACGCGCGATTACGGGCAACATAGAGCGCGCCTCGTCAGGGTCCTGACGGGCAACGCGTGTAAACGCCGCCAGCGTGACTTTACGGCTAAAATTCGTCGGCCCGATGGTACGCGCGAAATGCTCCAGCGTCATGGGATCACGCTGCAGCCCGCTTAACGCGTCAGCGATGGTTTGATAATCCGGCGGCAACTGCCGTACCAAATGTGCCACTAAACCGCTGCTGCCCGAATCCATCGCTAAGAGAATGCGTTCAAGAATCACCGAGGGCGTCAGAATCCCCGACTGCCGCCAGGACGTGAACAGGTTGTCGCAGCTCGCAGGCAGAGAGCGGCCATTCAACCAGATATCTCGGTTTTGTTCCCATAAGCCCTGGCGCTGCCCGGTGATCCATTTGGCGTAAAGATAGTTGCAGCGGGCGGCCATCGGCTTAGGCATTGACGGGCTGAACGCCAGCAGTCCCCTCCAGTCCTGACGCCGCGCTAACTCGTTAATGAAGCTGGTCTGCAGATTATGAGAGACGGGAAGCGTAGGATGCGATGTGATGAATCGTTTCGCCTGAATGCTGGTCAGTTGCGGAAGGTTCTGTGTCAGGGAACGATATTCCAGATAAGGATAAAGCGGGTAGTCCCGCAGAGTCGGCATCAACTGCGCCACGGTATCCATCTGATTCGCATCCCAGGCAGCCTTAACCTGCTGATAGCGTCCACGTTGTTCGGTAAGAGAATCGGCCTGCGCGGCAATCGATACTCCAGACAAAGAAACTGCCACCAAGGCATAGCGCCAATAAAACGCTTTGAACATCACTATGCTGACCTCATTCGTTATCGTTTATCTGCCCGCAGGCGCCAATGCTCCAAGCAACGGAGAGCCTGCCAAAAACTGTCATGCTTGTCATATCAGCTAAGTGTGGCACATCCAGCAAGACAACGATACGCCAGCAAAGAATATTCATCACTCGGAAAATCAACGGTATTTATGCCATTTCCGAGCCGGTTCCCAGCACTTAATGAAACGTTACTCTGTCGTTGCATCGCTCCCGGAATGCGTTACGCAAAGCAAACGACCGATACGCTCGACGGCTGGGATCACCGGCTGAAAACAGCTAAACTTCGGCACAGTGAACTCGTTGGCCGGATTAGCGTGCTAAAGCCCGCATCCAACCGATTCCCCTACGGTGTCGCGACACTGTCTGCCGCCGCACCCACATTGACAGAGAGAGGCTCAGAGCAACGTGGCTCAATACGTTTATACCATGCACCGCGTCGGCAAAATTGTTCCGCCGAAACGCCATATTCTGAAAGATATCTCCCTCAGCTTTTTCCCGGGCGCCAAGATCGGCGTACTTGGTCTGAACGGGGCCGGTAAATCAACGCTGCTGCGCATCATGGCCGGAATTGATAAAGACATCGAAGGCGAGGCTCGATCGCAGCCCGGCATCAAGATCGGCTATCTGCCGCAGGAACCCCAGTTGAATCTGGAGCAGACCGTTCGTGAGGCTGTTGAAGAGGCGGTTAGTGAAGTCAAACAGGCTCTGACTCGTCTGGACGAAGTCTATGCGGCCTATGCCGAGCCGGATGCGGACTTCGATAAACTCGCCAAAGAACAGGGCGAACTTGAAGCGGTTATTCAGGCGCACGATGGCCACAATCTTGACAACCAGCTGGAGCGCGCGGCGGATGCGCTGCGTCTGCCGCCGTGGGATGCCAAAATCGGCAAACTTTCTGGTGGGGAACGTCGCCGGGTCGCCATCTGTCGGCTTCTGCTGGAAAAACCGGACATGCTGCTGCTCGATGAACCGACCAACCACCTCGATGCCGAGTCCGTCGCGTGGCTGGAGCGTTTCCTCCACGACTACGAAGGCACGGTAGTGGCAATCACGCATGACCGTTACTTCCTCGACAACGTGGCGGGTTGGATTCTGGAACTCGACCGGGGCGAAGGAATTCCGTGGGAAGGCAACTACTCTTCCTGGCTGGAACAGAAAGACCAGCGTCTGGCGCAGGAAGCATCTGCCGAAGCGGCACGTCGCAAGTCTATCGAGAAAGAACTGGAGTGGGTTCGCCAGGGCGCTAAAGGCCGCCAGTCAAAAGGCAAGGCGCGTCTGGCCCGCTTTGAAGAGCTCAACAGCGTTGAGTATCAAAAGCGTAATGAAACCAGCGAACTGTTTATTCCAGCCGGTCAGCGCCTCGGCGACAAAGTGCTGGAAGTCACTAATCTGCGCAAGTCTTACGGCGATCGCGTCCTGATCGACAATCTCTCTTTCAGTCTGCCGAAGGGCGCGATTGTGGGGATCATCGGCCCGAACGGCGCGGGTAAATCCACGCTGTTCCGGATGTTATCCAGTCAGGAACAGCCGGATAGCGGCGAGATCAGCCTGGGCGAAACCGTTCAGTTAGCCTCCGTGGACCAGTTCCGCGACAACATGGACAACAGCAAAACCGTCTGGGAAGAAGTTTCAGGCGGCCAGGACATTATGCGCATCGGCAACTTCGAGCTACCTAGCCGTGCCTATGTCGGCCGTTTCAATTTCAAAGGCGTCGATCAGGGCAAACGCATTGGCGAGCTTTCGGGCGGTGAGCGCGGACGTCTCCATTTGGCGAAGCTGTTACAAGTCGGCGGCAACATGCTGCTGCTCGATGAACCGACCAACGACCTCGACATCGAAACCCTGCGAGCGCTGGAAAACGCCCTGCTGGAATTCCCAGGCTGCGCCATGGTCATCTCGCATGACCGCTGGTTCCTGGACCGTATCGCGACCCACATCATTGATTATCAGGATGAGGGCAAAGTCGAGTTCTTCGAAGGTAACTTCACCGAATACGAAGAGTATAAAAAACGCACGCTGGGTTCGGAGGCGCTGGAACCTCACCGTATCAAATACAAGAAAATGGCGTAACGTTTTCGACGATTCAAAAAACGAAGAGGCTCGCCCCGGAGCGGGCCTCTGTTATCAGCACCTTTGGTTAAGAACAGCTTTTTACCCACTGCTGACCGAGGTTGCTATACGCTCCTCAAAAAATTACTCTCCCTCCCCCTAACTGCACCACGTCCCAAAATTCCGCCCGGTTCTTTTTCCTTTATGGCTGTCTAACCCGCAGTCTGGGTCTGGGTCTGGGTCTGGGTCTGGGTCTGGGTCTGGGTCTGGGTCTGGGTCTGGGTCTGGGTCTGGGTCTGGGTCTGGGTCTGGGTCTGCAAGGCTATAGTCCACATCGATGATACTCAAGATCAAACTCGCCGTCGCCAGCTCTCCACTTCGCCATGCCCGCCCGCTGCGCGGCCTGCGTGAAGCTACCGCTCTCAGCGACCAACGCGAATAGCGCCATATCTTTTAATTGGTTAAACATCATTGTTCTTCTTATGCGAACACTGCGTTATTTCTTGTACATCTTATCAGCATCCCTCCACCGTTCTACACTGTGTTGTACGCTTGCATCAACGCCAACAATTTTCAGAACGAGAGAGCTCACTATGACAGCAATAGCGATCGCGGTTGATCCTAAACAACCGGAGAACTTTATCGAAATCACTCAGGACATTCCGGCTCCCGGCGACCACGATCTGTTGGTTGCCGTCAAAGCGGTTTCCATCAACCCGGTCGATACCAAAGTGCATGCCATGCTGCGCGCCGACGGCTTGAAAGCACCGCGTATTCTGGGGTGGGACGCCAGCGGCATCGTACTGAAGGTCGGCTCGGCCGTGGCGGGTTTTCAGGAAGGCGATAAGATCTGGTATGCCGGCGATATCACCCGCCCCGGGAGCAACAGCACCCATCAATTAGTCGACTCGCGCATTGCGGCACATAAACCCAAGGCTCTGGACTGGGCAGCGGCGGCGGCCCTGCCTCTGACCTCGCTGACCGCCTGGGAAGGATTGTTCGAACATCTGCGGATTCAGGAAGCGGAAGCGGGGAAAACATTACTGATTATCGGCGGTGCCGGCGGCGTAGGCTCCATGGCTATCTCCCTCGCCGCATTACACAGCCAGGTCACCATCATCACCACGGCCTCCCGCCCGGAGTCCGTCGAATGGTGCAAGCAGCGTGGCGCACACCACGTGGTGAATTACCGCAATCTGGTGGACGCGGTCAAACAGCAAGGATTCGAGCAGGTGAATTACATTTTCTGCCTCAATGATACCGACGGATACTGGGACGCCATCGGGCAGTTGATTGCGCCTTTGGGCCAAATTCGCACGATTGTAGAAAACGCACACCCGCTGGACCAAACCCAGCTCAAACTCAAAAGCGCCGCCCTGCACTGGGAGTTCATGTTTACCCGCAGCATGTACACCACGCCAGATATTGCACGTCAGGGAGAAATTTTGCAGCAGATCGCTCGTGACGTCGACGAAGGCAAACTGAAAGGAACCGCCAGCAAAGTACTGAAGGGATTAACGACGGAAACGCTCGCCGCCGCGCACAAATCGGTGCTGGAAGGGCATACTCGGGGCAAGATCGTCATCGACTGCCAGTAAAAACACAACCGGCCCTCACGGGGCCGGTTTTCTGCCAGTCATGACGACGTAGCAATCAGTACAGCAGGCGGGCGCGAATGGTGCCCGGAATGGATTTCATCAGCTGCAACGCGGTGTCCGCGCTGTCGGTGACCACATCAATCACGACATAGCCAATATCCGCGCTGGTCTGCAGATACTGCGCGGCAATGTTGATGCCTTCGTTAGCAAAAATGGTATTCAGCTGCGTCATGATGCCCGGACGGTTTTCATGAATGTGCAGCAGACGGCTGGCGCGTGCGCTGTGGGTCGGCAGAGAGACTTCAGGGAAGTTCACCGCAGACAGTGTAGAGCCGTTGTCAGAGTATTTCACCAGTTTGCTCGCCACTTCCCCACCTATGTTTTCCTGCGCTTCCTGAGTAGAACCCCCAATATGCGGCGTCAGCAGCACATTATCGAATTCGCACAGCGGCGACATGAACGGCTCTTTGTTGGATGCGGGTTCTTGCGGAAAGACGTCGATTGCCGCACCGGACAGATGCTTGCTGCTCAGGGCTTCACACAGCGCGGGAATATCCACTACCGTACCGCGTGAGGCGTTAATCAGCATGGCACCCGGCTTCATCTGAGCCAGTTCGTTGGCCGCGATCATGTTCTGGGTACTCTCGGTTTCCGGAACGTGCAGGCTGACGACATCGCTCATTTTCAGCAGGTCGGACAGTTGGTTAACCTGCTGCGCGTTGCCCAGAGACAGTTTGCTTTCGATATCGTAGTAATAAACGTGCATACCCAGGCTTTCCGCCAGAATACCCAGCTGAGTACCGATATGGCCGTAGCCGATAATCCCCAGATTTTTTCCGCGGGCTTCGTAGCTGCCGACGGCCTGTTTGTGCCATTCGCCGCGGTGCGCCTTCGCGTTGGCCCCGGGGACGCCGCGCAGCATCAGCAGCAGTTCGCCGATGACCAGTTCAGCAACGGAGCGAGTGTTGGAGAAGGGCGCGTTAAAAACCGGGATACCGCGTTTAGTGGCAGACGGCAATTCAACCTGATTGGTGCCGATGCAGAAACACCCGACGGCGACCAGTTTCTCCGCCGCAGCGAAGATCTCTTCGGTCAGGTGCGTGCGTGAACGAATGCCGATGAAATGCGCGTCGCGAATCGACTCTTTCAGCGTTTCCGGGTCCAGCGCGCCTTTATGGTATTCGATATTGGTGTACCCGGCGTAACGCAGGTTATCAACCGCATTCTGGTGTACGCCTTCTAATAGCAGAAATTTAATCTTATCTTTCTCGAGTGATACCTTTGCCATTTCCCGACCTTATTTTTCAGACTTTAGATGTGACGGTTTGCAAAACCATTGCCTGCAAACATAACAAAAATTACGCGGGCGGCAATACAAACGATGGCCTCCCGGAGCGCAGAAGCGGCAGCATAAAGCGGCATTTTCGGCAAAAAATGCTGCTAAATAAGATGCCGACCATACAGTGACCGTGCCAAATAAGAAAAAGTGATATTAAGCACCAAAAAAGCCGGGTAAAAAAAAGCGCCTGATTTCCACCAATCCGGCCTGCCAAACTGGCCGGAGAAAGAGACGGTTCGATACGCTTGGGGGAGCGGGACTAGCTACGTCTGACCGTTTTCACGCCCTCCGGCGTTCCCACCAGCGCGACATCCGCGCCACGGTTGGCAAACAGACCGACCGTCACCACCCCGGCAATGCCGTTGATTCGGTTCTCCATCGCCATTGCGTCGGAAATATCCAGGTTATGCACATCCAGAATGACATTACCGTTGTCGGTCACGACCCCCTGACGATATTCCGGCTGACCACCCAATTTAACCAACTCCCGGGCAACATAAGATCGCGCCATGGGGATCACTTCAACCGGCAGCGGGAAACGCCCCAGAATATCCACCTGTTTGGTGGCGTCGACGATACAGACGAACTGCCGGGCGATGGCCGCGACTATTTTTTCACGCGTCAGCGCCGCGCCTCCGCCCTTGATCATCTGCATATGGCCGTTGATTTCGTCCGCACCATCCACGTAAACGTCCAGCACATCCACTTCATTGCAATCAAACACCGGAATACCGAGGCTTTTCAGTTTGGCGGTGGAGGCGTCCGAACTGGAAACGGCGCCTTCGATCTGATCTTTGAGGGTGCCCAACGCATCAATAAAATGCGCCGCCGTCGAGCCTGTGCCAACGCCGACGATAGTTCCGGGGCGTACATAATCCAGCGCGGCCCAGCCGACGGTTTTTTTCAGTTCATCCTGTGTCATGTTCTGATTGCCTGTTGCTTTGAAAAGTGCGCGTATTATAAAGCAGACATTGCTGAAAAGGCGTGATTTAGCGTTTGCTTAGAAATAAATTCCAGAAGTTCGCCGGTAAAATTGGAGAGGTGGCGCCAAGAGTTATGGCATAGTGAAAAGAGTAATATCATTCACAGGAACTTTTTCCCTTCATGAAACGCCCGGACTATCGCACGCTTCAGGCTCTTGACGCCGTGATCCGCGAGCGTGGCTTTGAACGCGCCGCTCAGAAACTCTGCATTACTCAATCCGCCGTGTCGCAGCGCATCAAGCAGCTTGAGAATCTCTTTGGTCAGCCGCTGTTGGTCAGAACGATCCCTCCCCGCCCGACCGAACAGGGACAAAAGTTGTTGGCGTTGCTGCATCAGGTCGAACTGCTGGAAGAAGAATGGCTCGGCGATGAAAACAGCAGTGAGGCCCCTCTCCTGCTATCACTGGCGGTCAACGCCGATAGTCTGGCGACCTGGCTGCTGCCGGCATTGCAGTCGGTACTGGCGGACTCGCCGATTCGTCTGAATCTACAGGTTGAGGACGAGACGCGAACGCAGGAACGTTTGCGACGCGGCGAGGTGGTCGGCGCCGTCAGTATACAACCGCAGCCGCTGCCCAGCTGTCTGGTCGATGCGCTTGGCGCATTGGACTACCTGTTCGTCGCCTCTCCGGAATTCGCGAAACGCTATTTCCCTAACGGCGTCACCCGCTCCGCCTTGCTGCGCGCGCCGGCGGTTGCTTTCGATCATCTGGATGATATGCATCAGGCATTTTTACAGCAGAATTTCGACCTTTCCCCCGGCAGCGTTCCCTGCCATATCGTGAACTCGTCAGAAGCCTTTGTGCAGTTGGCCCGTCAGGGCACCACCTGCTGCATGATCCCCCACCTACAGATCGAACGAGAGCTGGCTCAAGGCGAATTGATCGATCTCACGCCGGGCCTGCTGCAGCGGCGGATGCTGTACTGGCATCGCTTCGCTCCGGAAAGCCGAATGATGCGAAAAGTGACGGATGCGCTGTTGGAGCACGGGCGTCGGGTGCTGCGTCAGCCTTGATCGCAACAAGTCCTACGCCCGTGTAATAAGAGAATTAAGGCTGGCGCTGTAATTCAAACACCGCATCAACCTGATCGTCGAAATGGATCGTCTGCTGTTCGTAAGTCTGGGACGCCATCGTCTGTACGGCAGCATCCGACGCCTTCAACATTCGTGCCACCGGCACCGGCTGGTAATTGGCGACGTGATAGCGAATGCTGTAAATCGGTCCCAGCGTCGCTTTGAAGCCGCTGGCCAGCGCCTGCGCCTGACTGCTCGCCTGTTCGATCGCTTTCTGTCGCGCCTGCTCCCGGTAGGTATCCGGATTCGAAACGCTGAGATCGACCGTGCGGATTTCATTCAGGCCGGACTTCAGCGCGCCGTCCAGCAGCTCGTTCAGCTTGTCCAACTGGCGTACGGTCACTTCCACCTGCCGAACGGCGCGGTAGCCTTTCAGCACGGAGCCGCCGGTTTTCAGGTAGTCGTATTCGGGCTGAGTGCGGATATTGGCCGCGTTGATGTCCTTTTTATCGATGCCCTGCCGGGCGAGAAAATCGAAATATTGCGCGACGCGGGCGTCCGCCTGTTTTTTGGCGTCAGCGGCATCCTTGGACGATACGCTGACTTCAATGGCCAGGCGGGCGATATCCGGCGTCGCCTCCACGCTCGCGGACCCGGAAGTGACGATATGCGGACCATTGGGCAATTCGTTGGCCGTGGCGGATAGCGCTCCCATGCTGATAACCGCAGCCAGCGTCAATGTCTTGAGTTTCACACTCTCTCCTTTCAAATTGAGACGGCAGTGCACACCCTACGCGAGGTGGCTCTCCCTCAATATAGGAGAGTTTCTAAATATTGGCAGGGGGTTTGCTAAACGAAAGGAAAATGAAGAGTGATATTGCGCTGCCCGTAAAATCGGGGCGGGCAGCGCGTAAGAGAAAGGCCTGGCTTACGCCTTGTCGGCGGATTCCGCCGTCGCGGTCTGGTGCAAATGCACATCCATCTGCGGGTAAGGAATGCCAATTTGATGTTCATCAAGCGCGCGCTTGAAGTTTTCCAGCAAATCCCAGTACACCTCGGTGGCGTCGGCATTGCTGGTCCACACGCGCACGACGAAGTTCAGCGAAGAGGCGGCCATTTCATTGAGACGAATGACGATTTCCTTGTCTTTATGAATACGAGGATCCGCCTTGATGATCTCGCCAAGCACGTTCTTCACCACATCGATATCCGCATCATAAGCAACGCCCACGATGATCTCGGTACGACGATTCGGCTCGCGGGAGCTGTTGATGATATTGCCGGAGATGATCTTGCCGTTCGGCACGACGATAATACGGCCGTCCGGGGTCAACAGCGTGCTGGAGAAAATCTGCACCTGAGCGACGGTGCCACTCACACCGCCCAGATCGACCGATTCTCCGGTGCGGAAAGGACGAAACATTACGATCAGCACGCCGGCGGCGAAGTTGGACAACGACCCCTGCAACGCCAAACCGACGGCCAAACCGGCGGCACCCAACACGGCGATGATCGATGCCGTCTGTACGCCGATGCGGCTCAACGCGGCAATCAAGGTAAATGCAATCACGCCGTAGCGCGCGATGGCGGAGAGGAAATCCGCTACCGTGGCATCAATATTACGTGCGCGCATCAGGCGGTTCAGCGTGCTTGATACGACCCGAGCGACAATCAATCCTGCGATCAGAATGACCAATGAGGAAACAATATTAACCGCGTACTCCAGCAGCACATGCTGATTGTTGGTCAACCAGGTCTGCGCGCGGCTGACGCTTTCTGTTACACCTAAATCTTCCATTAACTCACTCCTGTTTGAGACTCACTAAACTGACTTACACAAACCAAAATCTACCGTCGTTTGTATGAAACGGAAGTAAAAATAAGGCTCCCGAAGGAGCCTTAATTGCAGCCATTTAAAATGTATTTATTACAGAACGTCGATTGCGTTCAGTTCTTTAAAGGCTTGTTCCAGACGAGCGATCATGGTGCTCTGCGCAGCACGCAGCCATGCACGCGGATCATAGTATTTCTTGTTCGGCTTGTCCGCGCCTTCCGGGTTACCCAGCTGTGCCTGCAGGTAGCCTTCGTTTTTCTTGTAGTATTGCAGAATACCTTCCCAGGTAGCCCACTGGGTGTCGGTATCGATGTTCATTTTGATAACACCGTAGCCAACCGCTTCTTCGATTTCTGCAGCAGTAGAACCAGAACCGCCGTGGAACACGAAGTTCAGGCTATTGTGCGGCAGGTTGTATTTTTCAGAAACGAAGTCCTGAGAGTTGCGCAGAATTTTCGGTGTCAGCTGTACGTTACCCGGCTTGTAAACGCCATGTACGTTACCGAAGGAAGCAGCGATGGTAAAACGCGGGCTGATCGCATTCAGTTTTTCATACGCGTAAGCCACGTCTTCCGGCTGAGTGTACAGCGCGGAGTTGTCCAGATGGCTGTTATCTACGCCATCTTCTTCACCGCCGGTGCAACCCAGTTCGATTTCCAGCGTCATACCCAGTTTCGCCATGCGAGTCAGATACTTGCTGCAGATTTCGATGTTTTCTTCCAGAGACTCTTCAGACAGGTCGATCATGTGAGAAGAGAACAGCGGTTTGCCATGAGCTGCGAAGAATTTTTCGCCCGCATCCAACAGTCCGTCCAGCCACGGCAGCAGTTTCTTGGCACAGTGGTCAGTGTGCAGGATAACTGGAACACCGTAGTATTCGGCCATCTGATGAACGTGGTGCGCGCCAGAGATAGCACCCTGGATAGCCGCCTGCTGCGGAACGTCGGATTTCAGGCCTTTACCTGCGATAAAGCCGGCGCCGCCGTTGGAGAACTGCACAATGACAGGTGCGCGAACTTTTGCAGCAGTTTCCAGCACGGCGTTAATTGAGTCGGTACCGACACAGTTAACGGCGGGCAGGGCAAATTTGTTTTCTTTTGCGATTGCAAAAACTTTCTGTACGTCATCACCAGTGATGACGCCAGGTTTTACGAAATCGAAGATTTTAGACATGTTACGTGTCCTGTTTCGTTGGCCGTGGGGGTTAGAGATAGCAGCGGTTGCCTCCACCTCAGCATAGAGACAACCACAAACGGGAGAAATCTCTCCCGTCGTTCATCATTACTGCTTAGCGCGTTCTTCCAGCATCACTACGGCCGGCAGTTTTTTACCTTCAACGAACTCAAGGAAGGCGCCGCCGCCAGTAGAGATGTAAGAGATTTTATCTTCAATACCGAACAGGTCGATAGCCGCCAGAGTATCGCCGCCGCCCGCGATGGAGAACGCGTCGCTGTCGGCAATCGCCTGTGCGATCACTTCGGTGCCTTTACGGAAGTTCGGGAATTCGAACACACCAACCGGACCGTTCCACAGGATAGTCTTGGCATTTTTCAGAATTTCAGCCAGGCGTTCTGCAGATACGTCGCCCAGATCCAGAACCTGTTCGTCGTCTTTAATTTCAGAGACGGATTTCATCGTGCAGCTGGCGGTTTCAGAGAACTCGGTCGCTACGCGCACGTCGCTCGGTACCGGAATATCACAAGTTTCCAGCAGTTTTTTCGCTTCCGGGATCAGGTCCGCTTCATACAGGGATTTACCCACGTTGTGGCCCTGAGCCGCGATGAAGGTGTTGGCGATGCCGCCGCCGACGATCAGCTGGTCAGCGATTTTGGACAGAGAGTCCAGAACGGTCAGTTTGGTGGAGACTTTAGAACCGCCGACGATAGCAACCATCGGACGAGCCGGTTTGCCCAGGGCTTTACCCAGCGCTTCCAGTTCAGCGGACAGCAGCGGACCTGCGCAGGCGATCGGCGCGAATTTACCTACGCCGTGAGTCGAAGCCTGAGCGCGATGAGCCGTACCAAAGGCGTCCATGACGAACACGTCGCACAGCGCGGCGTATTTTTTCGCCAGCACTTCGTCGTCTTTCTTCTCGCCTTTGTTGAAGCGGACGTTTTCCAGAACAACCAGTTCGCCTTCCGCGATATCAACGCCTTCTAGGTAGTCTTTCGCCAGACGAACGGGTGAAGACAATTTGTCTTTCAGGTAGTTAACAACCGGCAGCAGAGAAAATTCTTCGTTGTATTCGCCTTCAGTAGGACGACCCAGGTGAGAAGTCACCATCACGCGGGCACCTTGCTTCAGCGCTGTTTCGATTGTCGGCAGAGATGCGCGGATACGCGCATCGGACGTCACTTTGCCGGCTTTAACCGGTACATTCAGATCCGCACGGATCAGCACACGTTTGCCAGCCAGATCCAGATCGGTCATCTTAATTACAGCCATGGTGAATCCTCTTGGTTGATTCTCTTAAAGTTGCTTGAGCGAGGCGTCGGCAGAACCGCCGCCGCGTACTAGAATCCGCAGGCCGCCATTGCCCGAGTGGTATCCAACATTCGGTTGGCGAAGCCCCATTCGTTATCGCACCAGACCAGTGTTTTTATCAGATGATGTCCACTGACCCGGGTTTGTGTTCCGTCCACGATCGCGCTGTGCGGATCGTGATTAAAATCGGCTGAAACTAACGGTAATTCTGTGTAGTCAACTATACCACGAAATGCCCCTCGCGCTGAGCTTTGCAGTAGGCCGTTGATTTCACAAACGTTTACTTTACTTCTCACGCTAACGCTTAGATCGATCGCCGTGACGTTCGTGGTGGGCACCCGCACGGAAATCGCTTCGAAACGATCCTGGAACTTCGGGAAAAAACGCGTAATTCCCGCAGCCAGTTTGGTATCCACCGGAATGATTGACTGGCTGGCCGCACGCGTGCGACGTAAATCATGGTGATAGGCGTCAATCACCGGTTGATCGTTCATGGAGGCATGAATGGTGGTGACCGTACCGCTTTCAATGCCAAACGCGTCATCGAGCAGTTTTATCACGGGAATAATACAGTTGGTGGTGCAGGATGCATTCGACACCAGACGGTGCTCGGACCGTAAATCATCCTGGTTGACGCCGTACACCACGGTGGCGTCCAGATCCGGCGTGCCGGGATGCGAAAACAGCACCTTGCGGGCGCCTGCGGCCAGATGCGCTTCACCGTCGGCCCGGCTGCCGTAAACGCCGCTGCAATCCAGCACAATGTCCACGCCCAGTTCTCTCCAGGGCAGGTTTTGCAACTGCGGCTCGTGCAGCAGGCGAATGACGTCATCCCCCACGTACAGCTGGTCGCATTTCTGACCGACATCCCACGAAAAACGTCCATGGCTGCTGTCGTACTTAAGCAGGTGGGCGATCCCTTCGGCATTCGCCAGCTCATTGATCGCGACGACGGAGATTTCGGCGCGCCGTCCGGACTCATAGAGAGCCCGCAGTATGCTGCGTCCTATCCGACCAAAACCGTTTATCGCAATACGGATCGTCATGAAATTCCCTGTGTAATGATAAAACCGCTGGTCCTATAGAATAATCAGTACATCGTCAGGAATAAACCATTGGTTATACCTTGCGTTTTCTTCGTCATCGACCCGTAAAACCCGGCTGATTCAGCGGAATTGAGTGACTGCTCCGATGACTGAAACGCTTCAGCTAGCATAAACGAATTCATTGTCAAAAGGAATCGTCCCCACAGGCCGGTGCCAGAAGAGTGACGTATGTCAAAAAAATGAATACAACTACTTGCCGCCACGCAAAAGCAGGGATCGCAGATAAAAAAAGGCCAGGAATAGTCCCGGCCTTGTTAGTCAAACGCGGCGCTTATTTCAGCAAGGCTTTCGCTTTAGCGACCACGTTTTCGGTCGTGAAGCCAAACTCTTTGAACAGCAGCTCGGCTGGCGCAGACTCGCCGAAGGTGGTCATGCCGACAATCGCTCCGTTCAGGCCCACATACTTGTACCAGTAGTCGGCAATACCGGCTTCCACCGCCACGCGCGCGCTCACGGCGGCAGGCAATACGGATTCACGGTACGCGCCATCCTGCTTATCGAACGCGTCAGTAGAAGGCATGGAAACCACGCGCGCCTTCACGCCGTCGTTCGTCAGTTGCTGCCAGGCCGCCACGGCCAGCTCCACTTCAGAACCGGTCGCGATCAGGATCAGGTCGGGCTGACCGTCGCTGTCTTTCAGTACGTAAGCGCCTTTGGCGATATTCGCCAGTTGCTCAGCGGTGCGTTCCTGCTGCGCCAGGTTCTGACGAGACAGGATCAGCGCGGTAGGACCGTCTTGACGTTCAATTGCATATTTCCATGCCACAGCGGTCTCAACCTGATCGGCCGGACGCCAGGTGCTCAGGTTCGGCGTCACGCGCAGACTGGCCAGTTGTTCAACAGGCTGGTGAGTCGGGCCATCTTCACCCAGACCGATGGAATCATGGGTATAAACGTAGATGCTGCGCAGTTTCATCAGCGCCGCCATACGGACCGCGTTGCGAGCGTACTCCACGAACATCAGGAAGGTGGCGGTGTAAGGAATGAAACCGCCGTGCAGGCCGATCCCGTTGGCGATAGCGGTCATGCCGAACTCTCGCACGCCGTAGTGGATGTAGTTGCCCGCCGGATCTTCATTCAGCGGCTTGGAGCCAGACCACATGGTCAGGTTGCTTGGCGCCAAATCCGCTGAGCCGCCCAGGAATTCAGGCAGCAGTTTACCGTAGCTCTCCAGCGCATTCTGCGAAGCCTTACGGCTGGCGATGCTGGCTGGGTTGGCCTGCAGCTCTTCAACATACTTAGCGGAATCCGTCTGCCAGTTTGCCGGCAGTTCGCCGTCGACCCGACGACGGAATTCAGCGGCCAAATCCGGATAGGCGCTGGCGTATGCGTCGAACGCCTTGTTCCAGTCAGCCTCTTTGCGCTGTCCCGCATCGCGGGCATCCCACTCGGCGTAGATTTCTGCCGGGATTTCGAACGGACCGTAGCTCCAGCCGATGTTTTGACGGGTCGCGGCCACTTCGGCATCGCCCAGCGCCGCGCCGTGCACTTCATGCGTGCCCTGCTTGTTCGGTGAACCGAAGCCGATGACCGTTTTGCACATCAGCAGAGAGGGTTTGTCGGTCACCAACTGCGCTTGGCCAATAGCACGTTTGATCGCATCCGCATCGTGACCGTCGATACCGCGGATCACATGCCAGCCGTAGGCTTCGAAGCGCGCAGCCGTATCGTCGGTAAACCAACCGGTGATATGACCGTCGATGGAAATGCCGTTGTCATCGTAGAACGCCGTCAGTTTGCCGAGTTTCAGCGTCCCCGCCAGTGAACAGACCTCATGCGAGATCCCTTCCATCATGCAGCCATCGCCCAGGAACGTATAAGTGTGGTGATCGACGATGTTATGCCCGGGACGGTTGAACTGCGCCGCCAGCGTGCGCTCGGCGATAGCCATACCGACCGCATTCGCGATCCCCTGTCCCAGCGGACCCGTGGTCGTTTCGACGCCCGGCGTATAGCCGACTTCCGGGTGACCCGGCGTTTTCGAGTGCAGTTGACGGAAGTTCTTCAGCTCTTCCAGCGGCAGATCGTAGCCGGTCAGGTGCAGCAGGCTGTAAATCAGCATAGAGGCGTGGCCGTTGGACAGCACGAAGCGGTCGCGGTTGGCCCAGTGCGGGTTAGCAGGGTTATGATTGAGGTAGTCACGCCACAGGACTTCGGCGATATCGGCCATACCCATCGGTGCGCCCGGATGGCCAGATTTGGCCTTCTGCACACCATCCATGCTCAACGCACGGATAGCATTGGCAAGTTCTTTACGAGAGGACATGCTTTACTCCAGATCGGATTGAACAAGTGTCTTGCCGAACACACGATATATAAATCAAAACGTTAGCCCGAAAAGACCAAGAAGAGATAGTTTTAAATGTACATGAAATCCCGATTGAATGCACTGCTAACCGTATGTGCCGAGCGCCCTTGGAACGGGGGATTCACGCCGTCGCAGCCCCGCCGAAATTCGCCATTGCCCACCCATTAGGGATGCAGCGTACTATTTCCTGACAAATGTAATGTTATGCATTTATTCCTATTAATACCCTGTGCATTCCCTTACATTATCCCCGTTTTTGTTACGTCTTTAGTCAAGACGCGTAGTTTTACTTACAATCCTAGGGAGAAAAAGGATGAAATTACGAGTTTCACTATTAGCTATCGTCATGGCTACGTCATTGAGCGGCTGTAAGAGCATGGACGCAGCACAAATGCTGCAGTCCGGCACCCAGGCTTTCAAAGCCGCCTCTCTGAGTGATTCAGACGTTAAAACGCTGAGCGCGCAGTCTTGCCAGGAAATGGACAAAGAGGCGAGCATCGCCCCCGCCAACAGCAAGTACACCAAACGCCTGAACAAAATCGCCAACTCACTCGGTCACGATATCAACGGTACTCCGGCTAACTACAAAGTTTACCTGGCGAAAGACGTCAACGCCTGGGCGATGGCTAACGGCTGCCTCCGCGTATACAGCGGCCTGATGGACATGATGACCGATAATGAAGTCGAAGGCGTACTGGGCCACGAAATGGGCCACGTCGCGCTGGGCCATAGCCGTAAAGCCATGCAGGTCGCTTATGCGGCAGAAGCCGCACGTTCCGCTGCCGCGTCCGTGGGCGGCGTCGCCGCTACGCTGTCCAAGTCTCAGTTGGCCGATCTGGGCGAAGCGCTGGTCAACGCGCAGTTCTCACAGGCTCAGGAATCCCAGGCCGATGACTACTCCTTCGATCTGCTGACAAAACGTGGCGTCAACCGCGAAGGTCTGGCGACCAGCTTCGACAAACTGGCGAAGTTAGATGCAGGCCGTGACAGCAGCATGTTTGACTCCCACCCGGCGTCCAAAGAACGTGCTGAACATATCCGCAAGCGTATCGCCGAAAACAAATAATCGCTGACGCTTTTAAATAAAGGGCGCCTCGGCGCCCTTTTCATTTCAACTTCTGTCATCTCCGCGCATTTGGCCAGCCGAATACCTTCATCACATTTCTATTGATCCGGCCTGAACGCCGTGGTTGCCCGCACTGGGTTAATCCTCAGCGGACAATATCCTGACATCAACTCGCGGTGTGACGACGGCAGAAAACAATAAAGGCTGAGTTCACACTCAGCCTTCACGTATCGTGATGCCTCAGACGCGTTATTCGTCTTCGAGGTAGGTGTAACCATAAAGCCCGGTTTCGAACTCATGCAGGAACTGCGCCCGCAGCTCCGGCTGTAGCTGCGCCGCTTTCACCTGATCGCGGAAGCGAGACATCAGCACATCCGGATTCAATTGCACATACTCCAGCATATCCGCGACCGTATCACCTTCATCCGATTCCACAACGTCGACTTTGCCGTCTTCGCCGACGAAAACGTCCACGGTGGCCGTGTCGCCGAACAGGTTATGCATGTTGCCCAGAATTTCCTGATAGGCGCCCACCATAAAGAAGCCCAGCAGCGGCGGATCTTCCGGATTATACGGCGGCATCGGCATGGTCGTGGCAATACCGTCGCCATCAATATAATGGTCGATCGCGCCATCGGAATCGCAGGTAATATCCAGCAAGACCGCGCGACGTTCCGGCAGTTTATCCAGTCCTTCCAGCGGCAATACCGGGAACAGTTGGTCGATCCCCCACGCATCCGGCATAGACTGGAACAGCGAGAAGTTGACGTACAGCTTGTCCGCCATGCGCTCCTGCAGTTCATCGATGATCGGCCGGTGCGCGCGATTGCTGGGATCGAGCTGCTGCTGGATCCGCTGGCAAATGCTCAGATAAAGCTGTTCCGCCTTTGCCCGCTGCGTCAGATCCAGCATGCCGTGCGCATATTGCGTGTGGACATCGTACAGGTCCATCTGGCTGTCGTGCAGCCATTCGCGCAAGGAGCGACGATTGCCCGTTTGGGTGATTTCGTTCCAGGTCGACCACATGCTTTCCAGCGCGCGCGGCGCGTCTTCAACCGGCGCTTCCGGCTCGCTGAATTCGTTGCGCTCCACGCCGATGATGTTGGAGACAAGCACGGTATGGTGCGCGGTCAAGGCGCGGCCGGACTCGGTGATCACCATCGGATGCGGCAGGCCATGTTCGTTACAGGCGTCGCCGATCCCCCAGATCACGTTGTTGGCGTATTCGTTCAGGCCATAGTTCACGGAGCAGTCCGACTGCGAGCGCGTCCCTTCATAGTCCACGCCCAAACCGCCGCCCACGTCGAAGCACTGGATATTCACGCCCAGCTTGTGCAGTTCGACATAGAAGCGGGCCGATTCGCGCACGCCGGTGGCGATATCGCGGATATTCGCCAGCTGAGAGCCGAGATGGAAATGCAGCAATTGCAGGCTTTCCAGACGGTTGGCCTCGCGCAGCATTTCGACCAGTTGCAACACCTGTACGGCCGCCAGTCCGAATTTGGATTTTTCGCCGCCGCTGGACTGCCATTTGCCGGAGCCCTGAGAGGCCAGCCGAGCGCGCACGCCAAGGCGCGGCACCACGTTCAGGCGCTCCGCCTCTTCCAGCACGACTCGGATTTCCGACATTTTTTCAATCACCAGGTACACTTTGTGCCCCAGTTTTTCGCCAATCAGCGCCAGGCGAATATATTCGCGGTCTTTGTAACCGTTGCAGACGATGACGGTGCGGGTCATGCCGGCATGGCCAAGTACCGCCATCAGCTCCGCCTTGGAACCGGCTTCCAGTCCCAGCGGTTCGCCGGCGTTCACTAGCGACTCGATTACCCTGCGATGCTGGTTCACCTTGATCGGATAAACCAAAAAGTAGCGGCCTTCGTAGCCGAAAGATTCGCGCGCACGCTGGAACGCGCCGTTGATGGAGCGCAGGCGGTGCTTCAGAATTTGCGGGAAGCAGAACAGCGCGGGCAAACGACGATCTTCTTTGCCCTGACGCTCTTTCACCAAATGCGCCAAATCGACACGTGCTCCAGGCACGTCCGGATTGGGACAGACGGTAATATGCCCCAGCTCGTTGACGTCATAATAGTTATTGCCCCACCAGGCAATGTTGTAGGTGCGCAGCATCTCACTGGCATCGCGATCGCTCATAGCCACCTCCTGCATGGAGCGTACATTGTCGAGCTTACCCGCCGCTGACGAGCGTGGATGGATCATGTCGTCAGACATGGCAGTCCCCTTCTGTTATAGCAATATCGGCGATTATGGATGCTCCAGCATAGACAACCTGAAACACGCTTTCTGTCTGTACCAGTCATGATGCAGACCCCGGCAGACAGTAATATGCCGCCGTTTTGTGACTCTTTTCAGTGTAAAGCACGATGTCAGGCTCCGAGATCTGTTTGGGTAAAAATCAGGGGGAAACCATCATCAGAAGAACGCACGGCGCCCCTCTGCACAGGAATAAAAGACGGGTCAGCCAGCGCGGGAATCCTGCGTCGCACTGCGGGAAAGGCGAGGCCGGGCTGAAAGCGGAAAGCGGTAATATAAAGACGCCATAGCGTCGGCGGCGCGGCGAGCGCAACACACTGAAAAACAACGGGTCATTAATCCTATCACCTCCCAGCAGGCCGCAGGCTATGCGGTCTGGCCATCAATGGAAACGGCAAAAAGTAAGCCTATCACGGGTATCGAAACCGATCGCCGGTTATACCGATCCCACCGTCGAAAATCAAAATGTAATTCGTAACGATCCATTGAGTTGCGACGAACCGTGTTAGAGACCACCTGAGAGGATCGGGATCGGCGGGCAAAAACTACTGGCAATAAGACTAAAAACCGACCTAAAATAGCCGTCCAGATGTTAATCCGTCTATACCGATTAACCGATACACTGCTTAACGGCTTTGCTTTTACAAGGTAAAGAAACTCATGGCTAGACACCTATTTACATCCGAGTCTGTTTCCGAAGGACATCCTGACAAAATCGCCGACCAGATCTCTGACGCGGTTCTTGATGCGATTCTGGAACAGGATCCCAAAGCACGCGTCGCTTGCGAAACTTACGTCAAAACCGGAATGGTGTTAGTCGGTGGTGAAATTACGACCAGCGCCTGGGTAGATATTGAAGAGATTACACGTCGCACGGTGCGCGACATTGGCTACGTGAATTCCGATATGGGATTCGACGCCAACTCTTGCGCAGTGCTGAGCGCCATCGGCAAACAGTCTCCCGATATCAATCAGGGCGTTGACCGCACCGACCCGCTGGAGCAAGGCGCAGGCGACCAGGGCCTGATGTTTGGCTACGCGACCAACGAAACCGACGTGCTGATGCCCGCACCGATCACCTTCGCCCACCGTCTGGTACAGCGCCAGTCCGAAGTGCGTAAAAACGGCTCACTGCCGTGGCTGCGTCCGGACGCGAAAAGCCAGGTCACCTTCGCTTACGATAACGGCAAAATCGCCGGAATCGACGCCGTGGTGCTGTCCACTCAGCATTCTGAAGACATCAAACTAAAAGATCTGCAGGAAGCGGTGATGGAAGAGATCATCAAACCTGTGCTGCCTGCCGAGTGGCTGACCGCCGGAACCAAATACTTCATCAACCCTACCGGCCGTTTCGTTATCGGCGGCCCAATGGGCGACTGCGGCCTGACGGGCCGTAAGATCATCGTCGATACCTACGGCGGCGCAGCGCGTCACGGCGGCGGCGCGTTCTCCGGTAAGGATCCGTCTAAAGTCGACCGTTCTGCAGCCTATGCCGCACGTTATGTGGCGAAGAACATCGTGGCCGCTGGCCTGGCCGATCGTTGTGAAATTCAGGTTTCTTACGCCATCGGCGTGGCTGAGCCGACGTCTATCGCCGTCGAAACCTTCGGCACCGAGAAAATTGCCTCCGATCGACTGGCTGAACTGGTGCGCGAATACTTCGATCTGCGTCCGTACGGTCTGATTCAAATGCTGGATCTGCTACATCCCATCTATCAGGAAACCGCAGCTTACGGCCACTTCGGTCGCGAGCATTTCCCGTGGGAGAAAACCGACGTCGCTCCGAAACTGCGCGACGCCGCTGGCCTGTAATCTCCGTGTTTTCACCAAAGCCAGCCGGTCTGGCTTTGGTGTTTTTTGGGCTACCCGCTTTTCAGACACTTCCGCACTAACCCCTGTCGCGATTCTGACTACCTCTATTCACTCGTAACATCTTGATAAAACGCGATAAAGCTTGCGAATGCGCCGCTCTTCATTTTACTCGTCTTTTCTGTAATCGATTACAGCTCATCCCCTACCGCTTTTCGGATTGCCCAAATGCCGTTTTGTCATATATAGATAGCCAGCCAATATAAACCGTTGGCAACAAAATTGTAACCGTTTACACCTGTAGGGGACGGATCACACAACGCGATGTAGTGGCATTTTATGCTACGACATACCAGGGGTCAGGATTAACAAGTGAGGTTCTATGGTTGGGGCTAAAAATAACAACAGAGCATCCAATAAAACCATGACGTTTTTGGTCTGCTTTCTTGCCGCGCTGGCAGGGCTGCTGTTCGGTTTGGATATCGGGGTGATTGCCGGCGCGCTGCCGTTCATCACGCAAACGTTTCAAATGACGAGTCATCAGCAGGAGTGGGTTGTCAGCTCGATGATGTTCGGCGCGGCTATCGGCGCTATCGGCAGCGGCTGGCTTTCGTCTCATCTGGGCAGAAAAACCAGCCTAATGGTGGCTTCCGTCCTATTTGTCGTCGGCTCGCTGAGCTCGGCATTGGCGCCAAACGTCGATGTATTGATCTTCTCCCGCGTGATCCTGGGTCTCGCCGTCGGCGTGGCCTCTTATACGGCACCGCTGTATCTGTCCGAGATCGCGCCCGAGAAAATTCGCGGCAGCATGATCTCCATGTATCAGTTGATGATCACCATCGGCATTCTCGGCGCTTATCTGTCCGACACGGCGTTCAGCTATACCGGCTCCTGGCGCTGGATGCTGGGGGTTATCACCCTCCCTGCGGTACTTCTGTTTATCGGTGTGTTCTTCCTGCCGGGCAGCCCACGCTGGCTGGCGGCCAAAGGGCGCTTCAACGACGCCAGGCGGGTCCTGGACAGGCTGCGCGACTCGACCGAACAGGCGAAAAAAGAGCTGGATGAGATTCGAGAAAGCCTGCAAATCCAGCAGAGCGGCTGGGCGCTGTTTATCAGTAATGCCAACTTCCGCCGCGCGGTCTACCTCGGCATTCTGCTGCAGGTGATGCAACAGTTCACCGGCATGAACGTGATCATGTACTACGCGCCGAAGATCTTCGACATCGCCGGTTTCACCAGCACCGGGCAACAGATGTGGGGAACGGTGATCGTCGGGGCCGTCAACGTGCTGGCTACCTTCATCGCCATCGGTCTGGTTGACCGCTGGGGACGCAAGCCGACGCTGATTCTGGGCTTCGTGGTCATGGCCTTCGGTATGGGCGTGCTGGGAACGATGCTTCACGTCGGCATTACCTCCAGCGGCATGCAGTACGCCGCCATCATCATGCTGCTGATGTTTATTGTCGGGTTCGCCATGAGCGCCGGTCCGTTGATCTGGGTGCTGTGCTCCGAGATCCAGCCGCTGCGCGGCCGTGATTTCGGCATCACCGTCTCGACGACCACGAACTGGATAGCCAACATGATCGTCGGAGCCACCTTCCTGACCATGCTGAATACCTTGGGCAACGCCAACACCTTCTGGGTCTACGGCGGCCTCAACGTCTTGTTCATCGTGCTGACGCTGTGGCTGATCCCGGAAACCAAAAACGTCTCGCTGGAGCACATCGAACATAACCTGATGTCCGGCAAGCGTCTGCGTAGTATCGGCGAATAGTCCTCCCCCGCCGGGGCACGTTTACAACCGTGCCCCGGTCACCGTATGCTTGACGCCATGAAGACTGAACGCGTCCCTATCGCACTCCAACAGGCGGTGATGCGCTGCCTGCGGGAAAAGCTGGCGTTGGCCAATACCGCTCTCGACAGCGACTATCCCGAACCCACCATCACCTATAACCAGCACGGCGCCACCGCCGGAAGCGCCTGGCTGCAGGAGTGGGAAATCCGTATCAATCCCGTGCTGTTGCAGGAAAATCAGCAGGCATTTATCGATGAAGTCGTACCCCATGAGCTGGCGCACCTGCTGGTCTACGCACGCTTTGGTAAAGCGCCCCCGCACGGTAAAGCCTGGCGGTGGATGATGGAGCATATTCTGGCGGTGCCGGCTCAACGTACACATACTTTTGCCGTGACGTCCGTGCGAGGAAAAACCTATCTTTATCAGTGCGCCTGTCAGCAACACGAACTAACGGTGAGGCGTCACAACCGTATTCTACGCGGCGAAACCGAGTACCGCTGCCGCCGCTGCGGGACCCCTCTCAAGCGCGATGAAAAAGAGACGCGTTGATCTCAGATTCCAGTTTTTTCCGAGCGGGCGTAACGTTGCCTCACCGTAACGCTTCCGGTACTCTGCACGCTTTTCTGCCTAAGGCGCTTTGGAATATGCTTCGCAAAACTCTTGTTATCGCTACCGTAGGCTACGGCCTGATTACTTTTTCTGCGCTCAGCCAGGAAATCAATAATTTCACTCAGGCCAAAGCTGCCGCGGTGAAAATCAACCAAGACGCGCCGGGCAGCTTCTACTGCGGCTGCCGCATCACCTGGCAGGGCAAAAAAGGCATCCCCGACCTGCAGTCCTGCGGCTATGAAGTGCGTAAGAACGCCAACCGCGCCAACCGTATCGAGTGGGAACACGTCATGCCGGCCTGGCAGTTCGGCCACCAGCGCCAATGCTGGCAGAACGGCGGACGCAAGAACTGCGATCAGGATGAAGTCTACCTCAAGATGGAAACCGACCTGCATAACCTGGTGCCGGCCATCGGCGAGGTCAACGGCGACCGCGGCAATCTGATGTATAACCAGTGGAACGGCGGCGAGAAACAGTACGGCCAGTGCGAAATGAAAATCGACTTTAAAAACAAGATGGCTGAACCGCCCGAACGCGCTCGCGGACCGATTGCCCGCACCTATTTTTACATGCGGGACCGCTATCATCTGACGCTTTCCCGTCAGCAGACCCAGCTGTTTGAAACCTGGAACCGGCTGTATCCCGTGACGCCGTGGGAATGTACCCGCGACAATCGCATCGCTCAGGTGCAGGGCAATCACAACCCTTACGTGCAACAAGCTTGCCAGCAGTGATCCGGCTACCTACTATAGCTTAAGTCCTTAGCACCACCGCCCGTGGACGGTGGTGGGCTTCACCCGGGCGATCCGCCCATTTCGACAGACATGACGTAAAGGCCAGAACATCAATGCGAATACCGCGCATTTTCCATCCCGATACGCTATCGACAGGCGGCGGCGAAACCGACCTGAGCGCGGACGCCGCCAATCATATCGGCCGCGTACTGCGCATGAACCGCGGTCAGTCGCTACAGTTATTTGACGGCGGTAACTGCATTTTCGATGCGGAAATTCTGCTGGCCGACAAAAAACGGGTACAGGTACGCTACAACGCAGCGCAGCAGGAAGACCGAGAGTCTCCGCTGCACCTGCATCTCGGACAGGTGATTTCACGCGGTGAGAAAATGGAATTTACTATCCAGAAATCCATTGAGCTGGGCGTGAATGAAATTACGCCTCTTTTCTCAGAACGTTGCGGCGTCAAGCTGGATGGCGATCGTCTGGAGAAGAAGCTGTCCCAATGGCAAAAAATCGCCATCGGCGCCTGCGAACAGTGCGGTAGAAATCGCATTCCACTCATTCGTCCCCCCCTGTCGCTGGAAAGCTGGTGCGCAGAGCCGGACAATGGGTTAAAACTGAACCTGCATCCGCGGGCGACGCACAGCATCAACACGCTACCCACGCCGGTGCAGCGTGTCCGGCTACTGATTGGCCCGGAAGGCGGCCTTTCGTCCGATGAAATTGCGATGACGGCAGAACACGGCTTTACCGATATTCTGCTGGGGCCTCGCGTTCTGCGTACAGAAACCACAGCGCTCACCGCAATCACCGCATTGCAGGTTCGATTCGGCGATCTGGGGTAAAGGAGAAAGAGAATGATCAAACTCGGTATCGTGATGGACCCGATTGCAGCCATCAACATTAAAAAAGACACCAGCTTCGCCATGCTGTTGGAAGCGCAGCGTCGGGGCTGGGAGCTGCATTATATGGAGATGGACGATCTCTATCTGAACGCGGGCGAAGCGCGCGCCACCACGCGTCAACTGAGCGTCGAGCACAACTACGACGGCTGGTATCAGTTCGGCGACGCACAAGATATCGCCCTGCATGAGCTGGACGTGGTGCTGATGCGGAAAGATCCGCCGTTCGATACCGAGTTCATCTACGCCACCTATATCCTTGAGCGTGCAGAAGAAAAAGGCACCTTGATCGTCAACAAGCCGCAAAGCCTGCGCGACTGCAACGAAAAGCTGTTTACCGCCTGGTTCTCCGAACTGACGCCGGCGACGCTGGTCACTCGCCGCGCCGACAAACTGCGCGAGTTTCACCAGCAGCATAAAGACGTGATCCTCAAGCCGCTGGACGGCATGGGCGGCGCTTCCATCTTCCGCCTGAAACAGGATGACGCCAACGTGTCGGTCATCATCGAAACGCTCACCGAATACGGTAGCCGCTACTGCATGGCGCAAAACTATCTGCCCGCCATCAAAGACGGCGACAAACGCGTGCTGGTGGTGGACGGAGAACCGGTTCCTTACTGCCTGGCCCGTATCCCGCAAGGGGGAGAAACACGCGGCAATCTGGCCGCCGGTGGCCGGGGAGAAGCGCGTCCGCTGAGCGAAAGCGACTGGCGGATCGCCCGTACTATCGCTCCGATCTTGAAAAAGAAAGGACTGATTTTCGTCGGTCTGGATATCATCGGCGAGCGTCTGACCGAAATTAACGTCACCAGCCCGACCTGTGTACGCGAAATCGAAGCGGCGTTCCCTGATGTTTCTATTACCGGCATGCTGATGGACGCCATCGAACGGCGACTGTCCGAGCGCTAATGACTACTCTTCGACGGCCTGGATGCGATCCCCGGTCAACCATGCACATCTGCCGGGTTCGTCGGCTGGCGGCGAATCGAAACAACGACAGAAAAACGATAAGAACAGACTATGAATTTACAGCATCACTTTCTTATCGCGATGCCTGCACTGCAGGATCCGGTATTTAAACGGTCCGTGGTATACGTCTGCGAACACGGCGAAGACGGTGCGATGGGGTTGATCATCAATAAACCGATAGAAAAGTTCACCGTCGACGATATCTTGAAAAAACTGAAAATCACGCCGCCGGAGTCAAAATCCGATATCCGGCTGGATAAGCCCGTTTTTTCCGGCGGTCCGCTGGCGGATGACCGCGGCTTCATTCTGCACACCCCGCAGGCGGGCTTCGCCTCCAGTATCTCCGTGTCGCCCGATACCATGATTACCACGTCCAAGGACGTACTGGAGACGATGGGTACGATAGACCAACCCAACAACACGCTGGTCGCGCTCGGCTATACGGCCTGGGAGGGCGGACAGCTTGAGAGCGAGCTGCTGGACAACTCGTGGCTGACCGTCAAAGCCGATCGGGACATCCTGTTCCACACTCCGATTGCGGACCGCTGGCGCGTCGCGGCGAAAAAACTTGGGGTGGATATTCATATGATCGCCAGCGATGCGGGACACGCCTGATGAGTCACCGCACCATCATGGCGTTCGACTTCGGTACCCGCAGCATCGGCGTCGCCATCGGTCAGGATCTGACACGCACCGCCCGCCCGCTTCAGGCATTCAAAGCGCAGGACGGTACGCCGGACTGGCAAAAGGTCGAAAAGTTATTACGGGAATGGCAGCCCGAGCTGGTGATCGTCGGCCTGCCGCTGAACATGGACGGCACGGAACAGCCGCTGACGGCTCGGGCGAGGAAATTTTCTCAGCGTCTTCACGGCCGCTTCGGCGTGGCGGTGGAGCTGCATGACGAACGTCTAAGCACGGTGGAAGCACGCTCAGGCCTGTTCGCTCAGGGCGGTTTCCGGGCTCTGGATAAAGGCAGCGTTGACTCCGCCTCGGCGGTCGTTATTCTTGAAAGCTGGTTCGAGCAGCATTAGCGTTATCTTGCAGCCGGAGCTGACGGCGGGATAACGCCAGATCGGGCATATCGCTAAAAAGAAATGTGGCGCGCCTTTCGACCGCGCCACAGTTATATTTGTCTGAAGACATCACTCGTTAATCGTCGGGGTATTCGCGCAGGAAGCGCTCGACGTCGTTCACCATCGACTCCGTACCGACAAAGAACGGCGCGCGTTCATGCAGCTTCTGCGGCTGGATATCCAAAATACGACGGTGTCCGTCGCTGGCTTTGCCGCCCGCCTGCTCCGCCAGCAGCGCCATCGGGTTGCATTCGTACAGCAGACGCAGCTTGCCCTGCGGATAACTGGCCGTACTCGGGTAGAGATAGATCCCCCCTTTCAGCAAGTTGCGGTGGAAGTCCGCCACCAAAGAACCGATGTAGCGCGACGTATATGGCCGCATCGTGGCCTCATCCTGCTCCTGACAATACTTGATGTACTTTTTCACGCCCTGCGGGAACTTGATATAGTTGCCTTCGTTGATGGAGTAGGTGTTTCCCATTTCGGGGAAGCGGACTCGCTCATGCGACAGGCAGAAAACGCCCAGTGAGGGATCGTAGGTGAAGGCATGAACCCCGTGACCGGTAGAATAGACCAGCATGGTCGAGGAGCCGTAAACAATGTAACCAGCGGCGACCTGTTTGCTGCCGGGCTGCAGGAAATCGGCTTCGGTTACCGAAGAGCCCAGTGGAGTAATACGTCGGTAGATAGAAAAAATGGTGCCGACTGAAACATTTACATCGATGTTGGAGGAGCCGTCCAGCGGGTCCATCAACACGACATACTTTGCATTTTCGGACCGCTCTCCTTCGAAGATGACGATTTCGTCCTCTTCTTCGGAAGCGATGCCAGCGACTTCACCACGCGCTTTGAGCGCCGCCTTCAACTTTTCATTAGCGTACAGATCTAATTTCATCTGTACTTCGCCCTGCACATTGGAAACCCCGCTGGTGCCTAAAATATCCACCAGACCCGCTTTGTTGATGTCGCGGTGAATGATTTTCGCGCCCAGCTTGATTGCAGACAGCAACGCGGTGAGTTCACCCGTGGCATGTGAGAAATCGTGCTGTTTTTCGACGATGAATTCGCCTAACGTTTTCATAACACTATTCCATAGTCAGCAGATGAAAAGCGGTCTAATTATGTACCGCCAACGTTTGCGTTTGCAGTGTAGCCCAAAGAGAAAGCCAGCACATAGTCAAATCCATTTCTTGAGAACTATCCGTAGCGTTAGAATAAGACAGACTTTTGTAGATAGTTGGGAAACGTATGCGCATTCATATATTAGGTATCTGCGGCACCTTCATGGGAGGGATCGCGCTGCTGGCCCGCTCGCTGGGACATCAGGTGACTGGCTCAGATGCCAACGTCTATCCCCCCATGAGCACGCTACTGGAAGAACAGGGGATCACCCTGATTGAGGGATACGATCCTTCGCAGCTGGAGCCTCAGCCGGACCTGGTTATCATCGGCAATGCAATGTCCCGCGGCAATCCCTGCGTTGAAGCCGTTCTTGAGCGGAACATGCCTTATGCCTCCGGGCCGCAATGGTTGCACGATTACGTGCTGCGTGAGCGCTGGGTCATCGCCGTCGCGGGAACCCACGGCAAGACCACGACCGCCGGAATGGTGACCTGGATATTGGAAGCCTGCGGCTATAACCCTGGCTTCGTCATCGGCGGCGTCCCCGGCAACTTCGACGTCTCGGCGAGATTAGGCCATAGCCCGTTTTTCGTTGTGGAAGCCGACGAATATGATTGCGCCTTCTTCGACAAACGCTCCAAGTTCGTTCACTACTGTCCCCGCACCCTGATTCTGAATAACCTCGAATTCGATCACGCCGATATCTTTGACGATCTGAAAGCGATCCAAAAACAGTTCCACCATCTGGTGCGGCTGGTGCCGGGCACCGGGCGGATCCTCGTCCCCAGCAACGATCATTCTCTCAAGCAGGTGATGGCGATGGGATGCTGGAGCGAACAGGAACTGGTCGGTGACGACGGCATCTGGAAAGCGAAAAAGAGCGTGCCGGACTCCAGCATTTTTCAGGTTTATCTGAACGACGAATTGGTCGGTGAAGTCGAATGGACCCTGGTTGGCGAACACAACATGCATAATGGCCTGATGGCGATCGCCGCCGCCCGCCATGTCGGCGTTCCTCCGGCCGAAGCCTGCCGCGCGCTCGGCGGCTTCATCAATGCGCGTCGTCGCCTTGAACAACGCGGCACCGCGAATGGCATCACCGTTTACGATGATTTCGCGCATCACCCGACGGCGATCCTGGCGACGCTGGCTGCTCTGCGCAGCAAAGTCGGCGGCACGGCAAGAATTCTGGCAGTACTGGAGCCCCGCTCCAATACCATGAAGCTGGGACATTGCAAAACCGAGTTAGCGCCTTCCCTGGGACGCGCGGATGAAGTGTTCCTGTTCCAGCCGCAGCATATTTCTTGGCAGGTCGCAGAAGTGGCGGAAGCCTGCGTGCAGCCAACGCACTGGAGTGCGGATATTGATACGCTGGTCGATATGATCGCTAAAACCGCGCAGCCCGGCGACCACGTGCTGGTTATGAGCAATGGCGGCTTCGGCAATATTCATGAAAAACTGCTGGAAACGTTCCAGAAACAGGAACAGGCAAAAAGCTGATGGGCTGACCGCTGACGGGTCGATCCTCTCCTCGCTTCGAGCGAAGGAGCTGCCGGTCAGCACAAAAAAGGACGGGAATATCCCGTCCTTTCGTCGTTCTGAACACCCGGTGATATCAGGCGTCGAACGGGTCACGCAAAACGATGGTCTCTTCGCGATCCGGACCCGTGGAGATGATATCTACCGGCACGCCAGTCACTTCTTCTACACGTTTGATATAGTCCAGCGCCGCCTTAGGCAGGCCTGCACGATCTTTTACGCCAAAGGTAGACTCGGACCAGCCCGGCAGCGATTCGTAAATCGGCTCGATGCCATCCCAGCCTTCGGCCGCCAACGGCGTGACGTCAACTTCACGACCATCCGGCAGACGGTAGCCTACGCAGATCTTCACTTCTTTCAGCCCATCCAGCACGTCCAGCTTGGTCATGCAGAAGCCAGACAAGGAGTTGATCTGCACCGCGCGACGCACGGCAACCGCATCCAGCCAGCCGGTGCGACGGCGACGACCGGTAGTCGCACCGAACTCGTTGCCCTTCTCACACAGGAAATCACCGACGTCATCAAACAGCTCGGTCGGGAACGGACCGGCACCCACACGGGTGGAGTATGCCTTGACGATGCCGAGGACGTAGTCAACGTAGCGCGGACCCAGGCCGGAGCCGGTCGCCACGCCACCTGCGGTGGTATTGGAAGAGGTAACATACGGGTAGGTGCCGTGGTCGATATCCAGCAGCGTCCCCTGCGCCCCTTCAAACATCACCAAATCGCCACGTCGGCGGGCTTTATCCAGCAGATCGGAAACGTCCACGACCAGAGAAGTCAGGATGTCGGCCATTGCCAGCACGTCGTCCAGCGTCTTCTGGTAGTCAACGGGGTCGACCTTGTAGTAGTGCACCAGTTGGAAGTTGTGATAGTCGATAATTTCTTTCAGTTTGACGGCGAATCTTTCTTTATCAAACAGATCGCCTACGCGCAGGCCGCGACGGGCCACTTTATCTTCGTAGGCAGGACCGATGCCGCGACCGGTCGTACCGATGGCTTTGGCGCCGAGCGCTTTCTCGCGGGCGTTATCCAGAGCAACGTGATACGGCAGTATCAACGGGCACGCTTCGGACAGTAGCAAACGCTCGCGTACTGGCACGCCGCGCGCTTCAAGTTCCGTCATTTCTTTCATGAAGGCATCAGGCGCCAGCACCACACCGTTACCGATGATGCTCACCACGTTTTCGCGCAGAATGCCTGAAGGGATCAAATGGAGAACGGTCTTTTCACCGTTAATAACCAGAGTGTGGCCAGCATTGTGGCCACCTTGATAGCGCACCACATATTTAGCGCGTTCAGTCAGCAGGTCGACGACCTTGCCTTTACCTTCGTCACCCCATTGGGTGCCCAGTACGACAACGTTCTTGCCCATCTCACAATCACCAGTGTTGCTTAAAAAAGGATTCTAACATCTCATTTGTATGCTTTCAGTACTTTTAGCATACGTTTGCGCAGAAATTGGTCGTCGAATTTAGCCTTCCATGCGGCTACGCAACATGTAGTAGATCACAAGACCTGCGACCACTATTCCGCCCCCGAAACGACGCAAAACCGCGTCCGGTAATTGCGCGATACCAAGGATCATCCGTCGCCAAATGCGGGGAAACAACAGAGGCCCCAGCCCTTCAAAAATTAGCACCAACCCCAAGGCCAGCCAGACGGAAACACTCATAGAAACTCCAGACATAAAAAAGCCCGCGTCAGGCGCTGGCCGTGCGGCAGGAAAACTGCCACAGACAACACACAACGCGGGCTGCGTATTCGCCAACGGGCGGATCGTAAATTAGCGTGCCGGCACCGTCTTCTCAGGTGACTTCATGTAGCGGAAGAAGTCGCTGTCCGGGCTTAATACCAGAACGTCCTGATTACCGCTGCTAAAGCTGTTTTCATAGGCCCGCAGACTACGGATAAAGGCATAGAAGTCCGGATCCTGACTAAATGCGTTGGCAAATAGTTTCGCAGACTCGGCATCGCCTTCACCGCGCGTCATACGACCTTCGCGCTCGGCTTCCGCCAGGGTACGCGTCACTTCATAATCCGCGGTGGCTTTCAGCTTCTCCGCCTGTTCCTGACCCTGTGAACGATGACGACGAGCAACGGCTTCACGTTCGGCGCGCATACGTTGGTAGATGGCATCCGACACTTCCGTCGGAAGGTTGATCTGCTTGATACGCACGTCGATCACCTGGATCCCTAAAGCGGCCATACTGTTCGGATTCACCTGCGGCAATTCGCCGCTGGTTTCCTGCTCGACGCGCGCGGCGGCGGAGGCGATGGCGCTATCGGCTTCGGTGGTCTCACCGGTTCCGGTATTCAACGCATCGCGCACGTCCATCATCAGTTGACCACGGGAGTCCGTCACAATGCCTTTCACATCCTGACGGCCGATTTCGGAACGCAAACGGTCGTTGAATTTACGTTTCAACAGCACTTCGGCCTGGGAGACGTCGCCACCGCCGGTCGCCAGATAGTAACGGCTGAAATCGCTGATACGCCATTTGATGTAAGAGTCGACAATCAGGTCTTTCTGCTCTTTGGTGATAAAGCGATCGGCCTGGTTTTCCATGGTCTGAATACGGGCGTCCAGCGTTTTCACCGACTCAAGGACTGGGATCTTGACGTGCAGACCCGGCTCATAAATAAGCGGTTTGTTCTTATCATCGCGCAGAACTTTGCCGAAGCGCATGACGATCCCGCGCTGACCTTCCTGTACGACGAACAGTGACGCGTAGATCACCAGAAGCACCAGGATCAGAATAAATAGTACTGACTTACGCATTGATTATTCTCTCCCTACTCGAGTGATCTCATCCCGCTGGGCGTTGGCCCGGCGCTGATCCATGATGTTGCCGTTGATGCTGCTGCGCGAAGAATTATAGGTGCTGCTCGAACCGTTGTTAGACGAGGTCGAGGAATTACGCAGCGGAGCAACCGCGTTGCTCGCATTGCCGCCCGTACCCGTAGTGTTCTGACGCAGCATCTGTTCCAACGGCAGCACCATCAGGTTGCCGCCTTTATCGTTCACCAACACTTTGCGGGTGCTGCTCAACACACGTTCCATGGTTTCGATGTAGAGACGTTCACGAGTGATTTCCGGCGCAGCCTTGTACTCCGGCAACACGCGAGCAAAACGAGCCACTTCACCTTGCGCTTCGAGAACGGTACGCGTTTTGTAGGCGCGAGCCTCTTCGAGAATACGCTGCGCCTGACCGTTCGCACGCGGCTGAACTTCATTGGCGTAGGCTTCAGCTTCACGGATGTACTGCTGCTCGTTCTCACGCGCGGCAATCGCATCGTCAAAGGCGGCCTTCACCTCTTCTGGCGGACGCGCCGCCTGGAAGTTGACGTCCAGCAGCGTTATCCCCATGTTGTAGGGGCGAACGGTTTCCTCCAGCACGCGCTGGGTATCGGTACGCACGATGGTACGACCTTCGGTCAGGATTTTGTCCATCGTGTATTTGCCGACCACACCGCGCAGCGCGCTGTCCGTCGCCTGACGCAGACTGTCATCCGCGTTGGTGACGCTGAATAAATACTGCTCCGGCTGTGTGACACGGTACTGAACGTTCATCTCGACGCGAATCACGTTCTCGTCCGACGTCAGCATGACGCCAGACGTCGCCAGTTCACGAACAGATTCGACGTTGACCGCTCTGACGTCATCGATAAAAGTGGGTTTCCAATTCAGGCCAGGGCTGACCAGATGGCTGAATTTGCCGAAACGGGTGACAACGCCACGCTCAGCTTCTTTGATGGTATAAAAACCGCTCGCCGCCCAGATAACGACGGCGATGGCGACCACCACGCCCAAAATACGTCCGCCGGAGCCGAAACCGCTGCCGCCGGAACCTGATTTTTTCCCACCGCCCAGCTCACCGAGTTTTTTGCTCAGTTTGCGGAAGATGTCGTCAAGATCCGGTGGTCCCTGATCTCGGCCACCTTTGTTATTTCCGCCAGAGTTGCCGCTATTTTTATTGCTGCTCCCCCACGGGTCGCGGTCCTGTCCGTTATTACCGGGCTGATTCCACGCCATGTTTTAGCTCCATTCATTATGATAGGTGTTCTTCGGGGTCAATGTCCCAGAGTTCATCAGACTATACTTCAACGATATAATCTTCTAATTGCTGCTCCTGCTTACAGAGACGACGCCAGTCGACGATAGGCATTCTGATTACCAAACCAACGCTGCCATCTTCTTCTATCCATTCTTTTTCTATTGCCTGAAGCTGGTAAAAACGGCTGCGCAAACGCCCCTCCTGCGGGGGGAGCTGCAAGGAGAACTGTGCGATCTCCCCAGACAACCGTTCGGTCAATGCCTGGAACAGCAGAGATATTCCTTCGCCGGTTTGCGCCGACAGCCAGACTCTGACCGGTTGATGCTCTGCATTGCGATCGATGCGCGGGGCGAAATCGTCCAGCGCATCAATTTTATTCATCACGAGCAGCGTTGGAATCTCGTCGGCTTCGATTTCCGTCAGCACCTCGTTAACCGCATTAATATTCTCGTCCCTGCGGGGATCGGCCGCATCAACGATGTGCAGCAACAGCGACGCCTGGCGGGTTTCCTGCAACGTAGCTTTAAACGCCGCAACCAGATCGTGAGGCAGTTCGCGAATAAAGCCAACGGTGTCCGCCAGCACCGTGTCGCCCACGTCAGCCACATCGATCCGGCGAAGCGTGGGATCCAGCGTCGCGAACAGCTGGTCGGCAGCATACACATCCGCGGCTGTCATTTGATTAAACAACGTGGATTTACCTGCGTTGGTATACCCCACCAGCGATACCGTAGGCACATCCGCACGGGTACGGGCGCGTCTTCCCTGTTCACGCTGTTTCTCAACGCGAGCAAGGCGCGACAAAATAAGACTAATGCGGTTACGCAACAGACGACGGTCGGTTTCAAGCTGAGTTTCACCGGGACCTCGCAGCCCTATCCCGCCCTTCTGGCGTTCAAGGTGCGTCCAGCCGCGTACCAGACGCGTAGCCAGATGGCGCAACTGCGCCAGCTCAACCTGCAGTTTCCCTTCATGGGTGCGGGCGCGCTGGGCGAAAATATCAAGAATCAATCCGGTCCGGTCAATGACCCGGCATTCGCACAAACGCTCAAGATTACGTTCCTGTGCGGGTGATAAAGCGTGATTGAACAGCACGACGAAAGCATCGGTTTCTTTCACCGCCTTGGCGATCTCTTCTGCTTTACCCTCGCCGACAAAATACTTGGGGTGAGGTGCTTTACGACTACCGGTAATTACCTGTAGTGATTCGATTCCGGCAGAAGACACTAGAGATTCGAATTCCAGCAAATCTTCAGCATCTTTCTCTTGGGAAAAGTGAATATGAACTAGTATGGCCCGTTCACCGGCTTCATAACGGTCAAACAACCGAACAACCTCTCAAACAAACGAATGCAGCCACGAACGGGGAAACAACATGATGCCCTTTCCCCGCTGAGGTAAATCGGTAATAGCCCTTATTCAGCGTCATCGCTTTCCTGAGGCTGCGACTGCTGACTAGCCGTGTTATTACCATGATAGTTATTCGTGCCAGGATTATTGCTGTGATGAGACACCGGACGAGACGGAACCACCGTGGAGATCGCGTGCTTGTACACCATCTGGCTAACCGTGTTTTTCAGCAAAATCACAAACTGATCAAAAGACTCAATCTGGCCCTGCAATTTGATGCCATTTACCAGATAAATAGAAACCGGAACACGTTCACGACGCAAAGCATTCAAGAACGGATCTTGCAAAGATTGCCCCTTAGCCATTCTATATTTTCCTTATTTACTTGTTGTTTGTAACAAAGAACCCTGTGGCTCTAAAATAGCGGTATAAAAATTTGTGCCGATAATCAGCCAATTGTACACAACCGTCCAACCTATGCACTAACAACCTGCATGACCTTACCCAACGCATCCTGCGGCTCATCGCTATCCAGCCAGCACACATTGTCCCACCCGCGTAACCAGGTTATTTGCCGTTTAGCTAACTGTCGAGTAGCGCAGATCCCACGATAAACCATTTCGTCGTAATCTATTTCACCGGACAAGTAGGACCACATCTGGCGGTAACCGACGCAGCGGATGGAAGGCAAACCCGGATGCAGATCGGCACGGGCGAACAGCGCGCGTGCTTCCGACTCAAAACCTGCCTGCAACATCTGTTGAAACCGTATTGCAATACGCTCATGCAATAATTCACGCGACTCGGGAGCGATGGCGAACTGGTGCACCCGGTAAGGCAGCGCTTCACCCGATGTCTTTATCAGTTCAGTTAAAGTGTTACCTGAAACGGAAAAAACTTCCAGTGCCCGCGACAGTCTCTGCGGATCATTTGGATGAATCCGAGTGGCAGCAATGGGATCAATCTCGCGCAGCTCATTATGCAAAGCTTCCCAGCCTTCTTGCTGCGCCCGCTTTTCAATTTCTCGTCGCAGTTCCGGATCCGCCGGCGGCAATGGCGAAAGCCCTTCGAGCAGCGCCTTGAAGTACAACATCGTCCCCCCTACCAGCAAGGGGATCCGACCGGCGGCGGTGATCTCCGCCATTTCCTTCAGCGCATCGCGGCGGAAATCGGCGGCCGAATAAGCATCAGCAGGATCGAGAATATCGATCAATCTGTGCGGCGCCTGCGACAATTCTTCAGCAGTAGGCTTGGCGGTTCCGATATCCATGCCCCGATAGATCAGCGCGGAATCCACGCTGATCAGCTCAACCGGCAGGGACTGCCGCAACGCCATGGCTAACGCCGTCTTTCCGGAAGCCGTCGGTCCCATAATAAAAATGGCCGGCGGGTACTGCGTCGTTTCACGTTCAGTCATGCTTTAACGCCTTGATGGCGGACTCAATATCCATCACATAAAGAAATTCTGATGGCGGAACTTTGACCCGCTCAGGACAGAGACGTTCAATATCCGCTAATAGTTGTACCGTCTGAGCCTGAGTCCAGCTCTCATGCTCGCTGTACAACCGCCGCGCTATCCACGCCGCGATCTCATCAGAATCTGACTGAGGGCAATCAGCGAGATAGCCTAACAGGTCAGAAATCAAGTTTTGTAAATTTTGTTGTCTTAATGGTAAAGGTACCGCGCGCAGCGTGGCGCGCTGCTGCTCCACCACGATATCAATACCAAAATGCGCCAGCCGTTTTTGGCTCTCCGTCACTGCCGCACGCTCTTTGCTCCCCAACGTTAGACGCTGGGGGATCAGCAACGGCTGTGGCCGTAACCCCTCCTCGCCGGGCGTCATCTGCGCCTGCCGGACATAGCGCTCGGCGACCGGCAGAGACAGCAAGGCCAATCCCTGCTGATATTCCACCAGCGCATAGCAAGGCGGATAGATGGTTAATACGCGCCCCAACCCCTCTGACCGACTGGCCAGCGGGACTTCGCCCTGAGAGGCCCGCGCGATGTTGGCGCAGGGAGACACCGCGGGGGCCGGCGACTCGTCGCCTGAAGATATCGACCGCTCGGAGGCAGGCTGTAGCAGTTTTTGATACAGCTCGCCCTGTTTGCGCTGATACCCCGCTCCGTGAGGATACGGGGCGGGCGGACGCTCCTGGGCTTTGCCGCCGGAAGTCGGCATCCGTGGCGGCGGCTCGGTTTTCACAGGCCGTGCAAAGTGGTTCTCGCCTGCCGCCGTGCGGTTTTCCTGCTGCCAGACCGGCGCCGGCGTCTCGCCCGGCGGGGTCACCGCCAGCGCGGGCGCAGCCGCCTGCTGGAGTACGGTCATCACCGCCTGGTAGATGAAGTCATGCACCAGCCTGGCCTGATGGAATCTGACTTCGTGCTTGGCCGGATGTACGTTGACATCCACATGGTGCGGGTCAACCTCTAAATAGAGGACATACGCGGGCTGTTGATCGCTGCGCAGCTGCTCCTGATAGGCCTGGCGGATGGCGTGGTTAATCAGCCTGTCCCGCATCATCCGCTGGTTCACGTAGCAATACTGTAGATCCGGTAACTGCTGAGAGCCGGAGGGATCGGCTACCCAGCCGCTGATCTTCAGATCGCCATGTTCCCAGGAGACGGCCAGCGCATGCTGAATAAACGCCGTGCCGCAGATGCTGCCGAGACGCCGCTCGTGCTGCGCGGGGTCGGTCACCGCCCGGTATTGCCGCACCGTCTTACCGTTATGGTGAAGATTAAACGCCACATCGAAGCGAGCCAGCGCGATACGCCGAACCACCTCGTCGATGTGCATAAACTCGGTTTTTTCGGTGCGCAGGAATTTGCGGCGCGCGGGCGTGTTGTAGAACAAATCCAGGACTTCCAGCGTCGTGCCGACCGGATGCGCGGCCGGTTTCACCGTCACCGCCATGTCCCGTCCTTCGGCATACGCCTGCCAGGCTTCGTTTTGGTCGCGGGTGCGGGACGTCAGCGTCAGGCGCGAAACGGAACTGATACTCGCCAGTGCTTCGCCACGAAAGCCCAGACTCATGATGGCTTCCAGATCGTCGAGCGTCGCGATTTTACTGGTGGCATGACGCGCCAGCGCCAGCGCCAGATCCGTTTTGCCGATCCCGCCGCCGTTGTCGCGAATTCGAATGAGCCGGCTACCGCCGCGTTCTATGTCGATATCAATGCGCGTCGCTCCGGCATCCAGACTGTTTTCCACCAGTTCCTTAACCACGGACGCGGGCCGTTCCACTACCTCGCCAGCGGCGATTTGGTTAGCCAGTTGGGGGGGTAGAACCAGAATCGGCATCTTATCTCCTTGGTTTACTGCAATGTCGGCCTCAGGCGGCAGGGATAACCAGCGTCTGTCCGAGTTGTACCGTCTGGGATGCCAGCTTGTTCGCCTGCTGGATCGCTTTCATGCTGACATCGTAACGGTCCGCAATCGAACTCAGACTATCACCGCGCACCACCTTATGCGTCACCTTCTTCGCCGTGGTGGCTCTCTGGGTCACCGGGGCGGATCGTGTCTGTGCGATCGTCGATTCCGCGCCGCCCGGTATCCTCAGCCGTTGCCCTACCCACACCAGGTCTTTTTTCAGGTGATTCGCGTCGCGTATCGTCGACATGCTCACGCCGTATTGCGACGCAATCCCCGACAGCGTTTCGCCTTTCCCCACGGTGTGCCGCGTTGCGGAGCCAGCAGGCGACGCACTGTTGGAAACCACCGGTTTAGAGGCCGGCAAGATGGCAGGCCGTTTGTCATGTTTGGGCGCATTCTGCAAAGGATGCGTCTCGAAATAGCCGCGCAGCCCCAGATAGATCGCCTTTGCAATGCGCTCCTGATAGTCGCTGCTGCCCAAAAGGCGTTCTTCACCAGGATTGGAGATAAACCCGGTTTCGACCAGTAGCGACGGAATATCCGGCGAGCGCAGCACGCCGAGGCTGGCATGTTCGGGGCGGACCTTGTGCAGGCTGCCGACGCGCTGCAGTTCGCGCAGCACCTTCACCGCCACGTCATAGCCGACGCGCTGTGAGTGCCCAAACTGTAAGTCCAGCACCGCCTGACTCAGGTAAGGATCGGCGTTGTTATTCGCCAGCAGGTCGCCCGCGCCGCCCAGCAGCTCCGACTGTTTCTCATGCTGTTCAAGCCAGCTCGCCATTTCGCTGTTGGCCCGGCGGTTAGATAGAACCCATACCGACGCGCCTGTCGCACCGCGGTTAGGTGCGGCGTCCGCATGGAGTGATACAAGAAGATTAGCCCCCTGCTTGCGCGCCACGTCGGAACGGCCCATCACGGAAATAAAGTAGTCGCCGTCACGCGTCAGGACCGGTTTGAATACCGGGTCCTTGTTCAGCAGCTCGCGCAGCTTGCGCGCAATGCCGATGGTCACGTTTTTTTCGTGCAGTCCGCCGGGGCCGATGGCTCCGGGATCCTGACCACCGTGCCCGGCGTCGATCGCCACCACAATCTCATCGCCAGTCGACGTTGGACGGCGCGCGGACGCACGCGACGGGGTCGTTGAGGCGCTACTGGTCACGACCGTCGGCTTATTGTTGAACGGGCTTTGCGGCGGCTCGGCGGGCTTAACCGGTTTCGTGGTCGCGCGACCTTCCAACGGTGACGTTCGGTTGGCCGCGCGCTGTAACTGTACGGCGCTCACCGTGAAAACAACGGTGTAGTTGTCGCCGTACTTCGTCGTCGTCGCACGCGTTTTGGCAGGCTTTGTCAATTCAAAGACCAGACGCAGGCTTTGCGCGTCCTTCGCTTCGCTGGTGCGAATGCGATCGATCAGGTTACTACCGCTAAAGGCGAGCGGCAGCCCTTTGATCACGCCGGTTTGCCGGATGTCGATCACGACCCGGTCGGGATTGCTGAGCGGGAAAAACGCATAGACCGGCTGCCCGCTGAAACTCAGGGTGACCTTTGCCAGACCGGAAGCGTTATCGACCTGAATATCTGAAAGATTCGCAGCCCAAAGCGGCCAGGACAGGAAGAGAACAACGCCAAATAAAGCCTTCATCAACCGCACAATCATCACGTCTACTCCGACTGGCCTATCCAACGCGCCGCAATATGTTCGCCTGTGTCCGACTGCACCTGAATATCCGCCTGACGGCCCGCATCCTGATAGCTCAGGTGCAGCACCAAATCAGCAGAAGGCAGTATCCCCGCGCCCTGCTGAGGCCATTCAATCAGACAGATGGCATCCTCCGACAAATAGTCGCGAATGCCCATGAATTCCAGTTCCTCTGGGTCCGCCAGGCGGTACAGATCGAAATGGTAAACCGGGCGCGGCGACAGCATGTATGGCTCCACCAGCGTGTAGGTGGGACTTTTGACGTTGCCTGTATGGCCGAGCGTCTGCAAGAATCCCCGGCTCAGCGTGGTCTTGCCCGCGCCCAGATCGCCATATAGATAGATAATTACGGCGCGGTCGCAGGCCTGCGCCAGTGTCGCACCGAGTGCGATAGTTGCCGCTTCGTCAGGCAGAGGTAGAGAAAATGTCTTCATTCTGTCTTTTCTAAGGATATCCACTCAGGATTTACATACTGCGCCAGTACAGGCATCAAATCCGTCGCCAGTATGCCGCGGGGACCGCGCTGTTTCGCCAGATAGTCGGCGGCGGCGCCATGAATCACACATCCGGCTCTGGCCGCGTCATACAACGACAGTTTCTGCGCCGCCAACGCACCAATAATGCCGGAAAGCACATCGCCCATCCCCCCCGTGGCCATGCCCGGGTTGCCGACGTCGGCGATAGCCAGAGCGCCTTGCTCATTGGCGATCACCGTTCCCGCCCCTTTCAGCACCACGACGCCGCCGTAGCGTTTCACCAGCTTTCCCGTCGCAAGTAAGCGATCACTTTCAATATCGGCAACGCGACAGTTCAGCAGCCGCGCCGCCTCGCCGGGATGGGGCGTCAGGATGCGATTCTGACGTTTATGCGGGCTGATTGCCAGCAGGTTGAGCGCATCCGCATCCCATAACATGGATTTGTTACAATTTTCTACGATCCGAAGGGCATTTCTGCCCCATTCTCCCTGACCCAGGCCGGGGCCGATCACCACCACATCAGCCCACTCCAGACCTTGCCGCAACGTCGCCGTGTTCAGCTCCTGAACCATCAGTTCGGGACGAGAAACCAGCAGCGCGGCAAGGTATTCGCAGTGAGTAAGTACTCGCACCAAACCAGCGCCTGTGCGCAGGGCGGATTCACCCGCCATGAAAATCGCACCGCCGGTCCCCGCGTCGCCGCCGACAATCAGCAGACGGCCATTATCCCCCTTGTGCGCCCCCGGCCGACGAGGCTTGAGCCAGTGTGAAAGATGACGCGGCGTGAGGCGCTGGATCGGCGCGTCCTGACGCGCTACCCACGGCGACAGCGCCAGATCGTCGATGTGCAGCCGCCCGACATAATCGCGGGCATGACCGGTCAGCAAACCGGGCTTCAAAGTGATGAATGTGATCGTATGTGCGGCGTCGATCACCGCGCCAGCAGCATGACCGGTTTCAGCGTTTAAACCTGAGGGAATATCCAACGCGACCGTGGGTGCCGAGTGCGTATTGGCCGCCTCAATCAGTCGATCGTAAGGCGCTCTTGGCGCGGCGGAAAGACCGGTGCCCAGCAGGCCGTCGATAATGAGGTCAAGATCATCAGGCCAGGCGGCCTCCGGCGTCAGTTCAGTGCCGCCGCCAGCGATCCACCGTGCTCTGGCCTGTTCGGCTTCGGACGGCAACGGACGTTCCTCGGAGCAGGCCATCACCGAAACCCGCAGGCCAGTGGCTTTCGCCAGGGTTGCCACCACGTAACCATCGCCACCGTTATTGCCGTGTCCGGCCAGAACCAGCCAGTGCTGAGCTGACGGATACTGCAAGCGTGCCAGTCCGAATGCGGCGGAACCCGCTCTTTGCATCAGCGTATAGAGCGACACGCCTGCCGACTGTGCCGCCCCCGCTTCCTCTCGTCGTAGCCAGTCGGCCCGAAAGACCACATCAGGTAATGCTTCGGACACAGAATTGTTGCTGCAATCGATCATGACGTGCTCCCTCTCATTTCTGCAGATGCGCCCTTGCGCCGACACCAGGCGTGAACGCGATAAAGAAGCCCCTCGGCAATCATTCATGACATCAGGAGCCGCCGAAGCTGACTGAAAACGCCCTATTTCCCGAAAAGGCATCGCAAACAGTTATCAGTTTACTCAGCTACGCGTTGTTGGTGAATGATGGAGCCAGATCAGCGGGAGAAACGCTCATTAAAGAGGCTATCGGGAGGAGATGACGAGGTGGTCAAAAACACGCCGATTTTACATCGACCTCGCCTGTGGATAAATTTAAAAACTCTTTGCCAATCAAGCGTAAAAAAAAGTACAAGTGATCGAACTGGCGCCTTTTATCTAAAATTTATCTTTTAAATTCATAGAGATAAAAAACAGAGTTCCCTGGCCCCTCAGTATGTCATCAAACACCGGCGTCAATAAATCTGTGGATAAGTCTGTTTAAAAACTTATGTGATTTACTTTTGCGGAAAGCAGAAGTGCTCTTGGAGGATAAAACCGATGGCACTATGGGCAACAGGGAATCAACTTATACCATTCTCTTTGTAACATGCTGATTTATAAGTATTTTAAAATACAACATGCGTAAGGGACGGCATTATGGCTCAGTGAATCCGAATTGGCAAGCGCTTTGACTCTCCACTCCTCGACGCGTGTACGGCTGCGAAATTCCGTCTGTAGCAGTTTCCGTCGGCAGGCGACTGTGGCCATGCCCGTCAAAAACGACTTAATTAGGTTAGTTCAATAATCAGGCAATAAATAAAAAAATGGAAACTTTTTTCAGGGTGAAGGGCAGAATGGGATACCTAAAAAGCAGCCGGCTCGCAAAGGCTGACTCCTGCGGCCTGTCGCGCCATCGCCTTTACGGAGGGGCACATGCCTGAATTCTCGAATCTGGTCACTTTTGCTTTGATCTCGCTGGGGTTAGTGCTTACGCCCGGCCCCAACATGATTTATCTGATTTCCCGCTCGCTGTGTCAGGGCCCTAAGGCGGGGCTGATTTCGCTGGGCGGCGTTGCGCTCGGATTTGTGTTTTACATGATGTGCGCAGCAGCGGGGATTACCGCGCTGGTCATGGCTATCCCTTATGCCTATGACGTCTTGCGTTTTGGCGGGGCGCTTTATCTGCTGTATCTGGCCTGGCAGGTGGTGAAACCTGGCGGGCGTTCGCCGTTTGAAGTGCGGGAACTTCGTCCGGACACGCCCTCCAGACTCTTTTTTATAGGCTTCGTCACCAACTTGCTCAACCCTAAAATCGCGGTGATGTATCTCTCGCTACTCCCCCAATTCATCACCCTGGAACAGGGCCACGTACTAGCGCAGTCTCTGGTGCTCGGTATGGTGCAAATCGCCATTAGCGTCAGCGTTAACGCGCTGATTACCGTCGTGGCCGGCTCTATCGCCGTCTTCCTGACGGGGCGTCCCTTATGGAGCGAGATCCAACGCTGGCTGATGGGAACCGTTTTGGCCGGGCTGGCAATACGGATGGTGATGGAAGGACGGCGCTAGCTGCGAACGAAACCGGTGAGGCATGGCTAATGTCGATGGCTACCAGAGCCAGTGATGGTGGCAAAAGGCCTTCAAAGTTTGCAAGTGCTTACTTTATTCGAAAAATGGATGGACAAAATAGGCGTGAAGTCTCCCTTTTCTCCTCCAGAACGGATGCGTTATTGGCGTCCGTCGTCATATAACATGACGTTTACCCGCCGAAATAGTTAGCCCCGAGTGTCTCTTTATCCGTATCGTCATTCACGTGGAATGAAGAGAGACTCCAGCGTTTACCCGTACTGACTTCGCCGAGGTACAGTTGGTATTTGCCTTCAGTGGTCGATGAAAAGAAGACATAGTCAGTGCCATTCACGGGGAAAGCGTCAGAGTTATTACTATCGCAATCGTTAATCGACAGTTGTTCAGCCTTATCACTTGGGTTCACCTTGGTATAAAGCTGGTCGGCTCCGCCCGAGTCCTTCCAGCGCGAGTAAAAGACCCGTCCATCCTGACGAACCGTCGGATAATAGGCCTCCAAACCATTCGGCTTGTCGAAGACCACCTTTTTACCGGTAGCGAGCGTCAGACGATACACGCCCATGAGGCCCGACGCCTTCCCTGCCGCGTAAAACACCAGCTTGCCATCGGCGGACGGATACGGCATCGAGCTTTCTATTATTGATGAGGAGTGAGTCAGATTGGCCTGCGAGCTGAACACCGGCATGTCGTTTTCAAAACTCAACGCCGCCTTTATCACGTCGCCATCCTGCTTGAAAAACAGCGCGGTGCCATCGGCACTGAACTTGGGATCCTCGTTGCTGGTCTCGCCCGTGCTTTTGGTCAGGTTAACCGGCAGGTCGGCTGAATCAACCCGCCACATGAAGATATTCCAGGCATCGTCCTTGATGCCCATAAAGGCCAGCCATTGACCGTCGGGACTGAATACCGCGTTCATCGGGTCTTGGATCCCCCACGACGATGAAGACGCCTGCGTCACTTTTCGGGCGGCGAAGTCGTAGATGAAGATCTGACTGGCGCCGTCTCCATAGCTGCCGTAGGTGTGATAGGCCAGTTTGCCTTGCAGCGTGGAAGGGAACGTTGAATCGCTTTCCGTGACGTGGTCAACGAGACATCCGGCATAAGCTTCGGCGGACGCTCCCGTAAAAAGCGCGCCGCATGCCAGTGCGGTCGCCCACAGGTTACGTGACATAATCAAACAAACCTTATTATTGATGAAAATCATCCCGTCCGAACGGACCTGCCAAGAACATCAACGACCGTTATAACTCAGTAAAATACCGGAGATATTCGGCTAAAAGCCGCGTTCGCCGCTTCCATGACGCCGGCGCTCAACGGAAATGCGGAAAGAAAGTGAAGAGTAGTTTAAGTTTTACCGGCGAAGGGGTAAACCAATGCGACGGCATAAACCAACTGCTTAAGCGCCGGGGAGATTTTCATTGCGGAAGGGGCGTAAACCGCCGAGCATAGTGATCTCGAGCAAAGTGGTCCATTGCGGCACCATCAATGCCGGTCATACAGGGCTACTTCTCCCTGCCCTTGTCCCCTCAGGAGCGATATCCTTGTGACGTTGGCTTTCAGACCCTAGCCGCATGGCCCGAAACCGCACCGCGGGTTCGGCGGAGCCTGGCGGAGTGGGACTGACGACCGAACGGCGCCGGTTGGTCAGAAGCCCCAGCGGGCCATACAACCCTTCGGGGTTAATCAGCGGTTCGGCATCAGAAAATCGTGAATATAAAGATCGCTACGGCGTTTGTCGACAATGTATGGCAACGCGCAAGATATAGCTCGCGCCGCACGGCCCCTTGCGCCTTCGGCGAAGAGCGTTTTACGGCGAACGGGGAGATGCCGCGCTGGGCGTATGCTCTTAGACGTCCGTGAGTGTGTAGTGATTTGTCACTCCCGCTTCCGGCACATGAGATTAACAAGCTGATATGAATAAAAATATTCCCGTCAATAGCCTATTAGATGGCGTGATACGGGAGGAAAATGAGACTACAGGTGTTACCGCTTCGGCTTTGATAGTGGATTATCTGGATGGGTGGGGCCGGAAACGAACAGAGAGCCTTTCGGCTCTCTGTTCGCAAACTTGCAGATGCGCTATCCGCTCTGCAAGCCAAAATTTGGAGCGGGAAACGAGACTCGAACTCGCGACCCCGACCTTGGCAAGGTCGTGCTCTACCAACTGAGCTATTCCCGCTTTGAATTGACGTTCACGTGGCTTGAACCCATGAAGTCATTCGATAAGTAAAACTCTCAATCTATTGATTAATCACGTTTTTATCTACGTCTTCCGAAGAAGTGGGCGCATTATGTCTCTCTTTAAGGAGGATGGCAAGCCCTTTTTTAGCCTGACGGACCGGAAACGGTTTATCTGCTCATTAGAGCATCAAACTATGCTTTTTCTGCTATTTTTGCAGACGGTTTCGTCGAGCCCGTCACCGTCGTCCGCGGGGTCCGGCGCAGTCCCGATGGGTCAGCGCATCACGCGGGACGATGAGATTAATCGCCGTTTTCCTTTTCCGTATGATGGATGCAGATAGACCAAGAAAATCGTTTGCTTAACACAAATAGCGGCATTTCGACCAAATTTACGCTGGTCAGATTTTTCGCTTCTCAGTAGACTGACTCACCGCCGTCTGGTTGAGCCGATCGGCCATTATGCGGCAACCATGCATCACGCTCTGACTCTGTTTACGCTCTCAACCCCATTTTCCAGCAGTTCCCGCCGCACAACGCGATGCGGAACCAAGCAGATGGGCGGCGGGCGTATTGGATAAATGAGGAATATCTGACATGACCAACGCATCTGCTGCGGGAACAACCCCGGTAAAAGAAGATGAACCTGCGCTTTATCGAAAAATCGTCTGGAAGCTCATCCCGTTTCTTTGTTTCTGCTATTTGGCCGCCTATCTGGACCGTATTAACGTCGGCTTTGCCAAGCTACAGATGGTGGAAGATTTACACTTCAGCGAAACGGCCTTCGGACTCGGCGCCGGACTGTTTTTTGTCGGCTACATCCTGTTTGAAGTCCCCAGCAATCTGATGCTGGAAAAGATCGGCGCCAAGGTCTGGATAGCCCGCATCATGATCTCATGGGGCCTATTGTCCACCTGCACACTGCTGGTGACTACGCCGGAACAGTTCTACATCCTGCGTTTTCTGCTCGGCGCGGCCGAAGCCGGCTTTCTACCCGGCGTACTTTACTATCTGACCCAGTGGTTTCCTTCCCATCGGCGTGGCCGGGTGATTGCCCTGTTTATGATCGGCCTTCCCCTGTCGAGCATTGTCGGCGGACCGATTTCCGGCTGGATCATGATTCATTTCGATCAGCTCCACGGCCTGCGTGGCTGGCAATGGCTGTTTTTGCTGGAAGGCCTGCCCAGCGTTCTGCTGGGTATCCTGACGCTTTGGGTGCTGCCCAACAGCTTTCAGCAGGCCAACTGGCTCAACGATCGGGAAAAAACGCAGATTGCTCTGGCGCTCAAACAAGACGAGGCCGAGAGCCGCCATTCGCATCACCGCTTCCGGGAAGGCTTTTTCAATCTGAAGGTGTGGATGCTGGGCGGCATAGACTTTTCCATTTTGCTGAGCGCCTACGCGCTGGGATTCTGGATGCCGACGCTCATCCGGCAAGCGGGCGTGGCCGATCCCTTTCATATCGGACTGTTGACCGCGCTTCCCAGTCTGGCAGCACTGTTAGGAATGCTGGCGATTGGCGCCAGTTCGGATCGCCACCGTGAACGCCGCTGGCATATCATCGTCCCTTTCCTTATCGGTGCCGTCGCCATGGCGGCAAGTACGTTCTTCACCGACAACGTCGTCGCCACGGTATTGCTCTTTGCTATCGCTCAGGCCACCATCATCGGCGCGGTGCCAGTCTTTTTCAGCCTGCCAGCCACCTTCCTCACAGGAACCGCCGCGGCGACGGGGTTTGCCCTCGCCTGTTCGCTGGCCAATATTGCCGGTTTGGTGAGTAACTCACTGATGGGATTTGCTCTGGATCTGACCGGAAGCAGCGCAGGCGCGCTGTGGTTTTTTGCCGCTTGCCTGATCGTCAGTTCGCTGCTGGTAATCGCCCTGCCCCCGAAGGTCGTCAACCGATGACGAAGACGCTGCGCTAAATGAAAGAGGCCGCGCAAGGCGGCCTCGGGGTCGTTGATCCGGGAGGGATCAGACCACTTTCAGCGTAACATCGATGTTGCCGCGGGTGGCGTTGGAATAAGGGCACACTTCGTGCGCTTGATGCACCAGATCTTCAGCAACGCTGCGTTCAATGCCCGGCAGGTCGATTTCCAGCGTGACTTCGATACCGAAGCCATTCGGAATGGCGCCGATGCCGACATGGCCGGTGACCGCCATATCGGCAGGCAATTTGACTTTGGCCTGGGAGGCCACGACCTTCAATGCGCCGATAAAACAGGCGGAGTAGCCCGCGGCGAACATCTGTTCCGGGTTTGTCCCTTCGCCGCCCATGCCGCCCATGCCGCCCAGTTCACGCGGCGTGGTCAGTTTAACGTCAAGATGATTGTCGGATGAAACCGCGCGACCATCACGCCCGCCGGTCACTTTCGCATGTGCAACGTACAGAACTTTTTCAATAGACATCGTGTTTCTCCGTTTTCAGATTATTAATACCGCAACAGCAAAAGGCGGGATAAAATAGCGAAAAATTTAATCGCGCACTATCTTTATGAACAATAAAAAACGTTGTCGTCGCCGCCTCACAGATGCGCAATGAGGTTGGCCCGCAACGTTTCAAGCTCGTTTTTCATGCCTTGCAGCCAGTCCAGATTACATTGGGTGGCGCAAAATACGCTCTCCGGCACCCCTCGCGCCTTATCCTGCAACTGTCGGCCGTTATCGGTCAGATAGATCAGCACCTGGCGCTCATCTTTCTTACCGCGGTAACGCTCCACCAATCCGGCCTGCTGCAACCGCTTCAAAAGCGGCGTCAACGTCGCGGAATCCAGATAAAGCCGCTCGCCCAGTTCAGATACGGTCACACCGTCCTTTTGCCACAGTACCAGCATGACCAGATACTGGGGATAAGTCAGATGAAGTTTTGACAGCAAACGGCGATAGACTTTATTCATCGCCAGATTCGTCGAGTAAAGTGCGAAACATATCTGACCGTCCAGCCTAAATGCGGCCTCGCTCAGCGTTTCTTGTGAATGGGTGGCGTTTTTTTCGTTCATGCCCGCAATTTATATCTTACAAAATTAAATAGCAAGCGATTTTGTTTCGGCGTCAAACGCACGCGACGATCATACGCGATCGCGCTATATCCCGGTTCCGCCGTATCAGAGATTCGAAGCACTATAAGGGAAAAGATCACTCTGCGCCGTTCACGACGGCGCAGAGTGACGTGCGGCGATCAACGACCGCCGCAGGATGCGCCTATCTCATCAGGCCAATTGATAAGAGTCGGCGCCGGTCCCGGCCAGTTGGCCGCCGTCGACAATCAGATACTCCTGACGGATCGGTTTTCCTTCAAGGAAGTTTTGCAGAATTTCCAGCGTCCCTGCCGCATAACGCGCCTGAGCCGACAGCGAAGTACCGGAGATATGGGGCGTCATCCCTTGATGCGGCATACGTCGCCACGGGTGGTCGACCGGCGCGGGTTGCGGGAACCAGACGTCGCCGCCATAGCCAGCCAGCTGGCCCGACTCCAACGCACGAGCAATCGCATCGCGATCGCAGAGCGCGCCACGCGCCGTATTGATTAAGTAGGCACCGCGCTTGAACTGAGACAGGAAGGCTTCGTTGACGAATCCCTGAGTTGAGGGATACAGCGGGGTTTGCAGGTTAACCACATCACAAACTTTAACCAGCGATTCCGGGGTTTCGTGATAGGCCAAGCCCAGTTCCTGTTCAATCTCTTGCGACAGACGATGAGGATCGTAATAGTGCAGCTTCATATCGAAAGGCTTCAGACGGCGCAGCGCCGCCAGACCAATACGCCCCGCGCCTAACGTCCCGAAGTGCATCCCTTCGACGTCATAGCTGCGTGCCACGCAGTCCGCGATATTCCAACCGCCGTTGTTGGCGATTTGGTGCGAAGGCAGGTAGTTGCGAACCAAGGCCAGAACGGTCATCACCACGTGCTCCGCCACGCTGATGGAGTTGGAGAAGGTCACTTCCGCCACGGTGATGCCTCGTTCAGCTGCAGCCTTCAGATCGACATGGTCAGAGCCGATGCCCGCCGTCAACGCCAGCTTGAGTTTCTTCGCTTTGGCAATACGTTCAGCCGTTAGATAAGCCGGCCAGAATGGCTGGGAAATGACGACGTCGGCATCCGGTAAATGACGATCGAATACGGAGTCAGCGCCTTCCTTATCGCTGGTCACAATCAGCTCATGCCCCTGACTTTCCAGATAACGACGTAATCCGAGTTCTCCCGAGACGCTGCCTACCAGCTCACCGGGGGTGAAACCCAGTTCGCCCGACGGCGTCGGCGCAGTCTGGCCATTGGGGTAGGTCGGAATTTCTGGGATATCGTCCCGGGCATAGACGGGGGGGAAACCAGTTACAGGATCGGGATACAGTACGCACAAAATCTTGGACATAGTTATCTCCATAAAACTAAGCAAGTTAATTATATAGCTTTGATTTTAAGCTATATTTTCTGTTACTTGCTCCAGTCTGGGCGCTTAAGAATCACGCGTCCAATTGTTTGAAAGTATCTGTAAATAGCTCTGCCCTATTAACCTGTTCGGTATATGGATTGGTCGATTTTGCTCTGTAGGTCGAACTGCTTCGTCATCCCCCATACCGAGTCTAGCAGTGCGGGCTGGTTATCCTTACGTAGTCGCAGCAAGCTCATTTCCGGTAACGGTGGAGATTCAATGGGATGGGCGATGATGCCGTTGGCGATCAGATAATCGGGGATCGCACTGATGGGGGCGATACTGTAGGCTTGCCCGCTGCTCACCATTTCATATAGAACGCTGAGCGCGTTGGTTTCGATGATCACCTGAGGCGTCACCCCCGCCTTACGAAAAGCCTCTTCGATGACCCGCCGATTTTGCATTTCATGATTAAACAAACACAGCGGCAGCTCACCCACATCCTCCCAGTGGAATGCATCCCCAGCCGGAGGAGCGACCTCACTATTGGACAGCAGAACGAATCGCTCTGCGTACAGCGACAGAGATTCGTATATCTCCCCGGCTCCGGTGCTGACACCGGAATAGGCAATGCCCAAATGCAGATCCTGATTTTTCAACCGATTCAGAATGTCGCGCGTACTCAGGGAAAAGACCTTCAAATTCAGCCTGGGTATGACGCGGCGGTACTCTTTAATCAGCGTAGAAACGGCGTGCATCGCCGAAGGTACCGTGCCGATCACTAAATTCCCCCCGGCCACGGCTCGCGCCAGAGCGGCCTCTTGCTTCAGCCCGTCTAAGGAAGACAGCGTTTTTCTCGCCCAGTCCAGCACGCGCTCACCTTCCGGCGTGAACCCCTGAAAACGCCGCTCGCGCCGAATAATGGTAATGCCCAACTCACGTTCCATTTGCTGAAGCGCAACGGACAGAGAGGGTTGCGAAACCCAGCAACTCTCTGCGGCCTGTGCAAAGTGCTGATGTTCAGCCAATGCAACCAGGTAATGAAGTTGTCTCAGAAACACGGTTAACTCCTTTTAATCTAATGACCTTCCATAAAAATAGCGTTAGAGGTCAATGTAAAACTCGGTGCATCGACATAGCCCTCTAGCAATTTCATCACGTCAATTCATCCTGCATTTTGCAAGCAAGCAAAAGACTCAGCGCTGTGCGCTAGCGGCATGGCTCTTGTCAAATGGCCCCCTACACCGTGAAACTCATGTCACCCGCGCCGCGGTTTTTTCTTATCTCGCGACAAACATAGTCCAGGTTGATGAAATAGCAGGACAGACCAGCAAAATTGTTTGGTTAACAGACGAAGATCCCTGATTTAGCACTGCACTGATTTTTGGCTAAGGTCAGCTCCTGCTTGCCTTCAACCGAGGTGCGGTACCATTTCAGGATCATGGTCGGCAGCATTTCGCCGGATGCGAGGGCGTTGTACATCAGCGGGACGGCTTTATTCAGCGCAACGGTGAATTTGAACGGCTTGTGCACCCGCTGACCGGACTGCAGGTCGGTCGGGACGGTCACCTAAATTCCTGCACCAGCATATCGTCTTCGTGGCCCTGCACGTAGATGTTGCCGACGGAGTCGGAAGTGAAGGCACCGGCGGTGATGTTGCCCTGAGTTTTGCCTTCAATGCTGATATAACACGGGTTGGCATAGTCTTGCTCCTTGTTGTTGAACGGTTTTACTTTCACCCGCTTGACAACGCAATGGCCATATCAACTTTTATACTGTTGTTTTATAAGGTAATTTAAAATACGGGTTTTACCCTAACCCATATCTGCGCAGATCGTTTGCAAACATAGCGCAAAAAGTGATTTGTGCTGGAAAATGAGCAAGAAGTTGCGCATATTTGGCAATTATCCCGGACCTGAGCATGACGCAACCACCGAACGCTCATTTATCGATCTATTAGAGACTGTTTTTATCGGTAACCTTTTGGCTACTGCGGCATCGCCGAGCGTCAGCATTAATACTCCTGAGTAAACACCACTTCGCCCCGCAAAGATTCTCCCGCACGAAAGCGAGACAGGTTATCCACCAGCAGTCGCGCTAACAATGCGGTTACCATGGGGCCAGCGACATGCGGGCTCAGCGTCAGGTTGGGGGTCCGCCAGAAAGGGTGCGACTCGGGCAGCGGCTCTTGCCTGTAGACATCCAGCACGGCCCCCGCGATCCGCCCGTGATGTAGCGCGGACAGCAAATCGTCCTCCACTACCGCCGTTCCCCGACCGACATTAATGAACAACGCGGATGACTTCATCGCCGCGAACAGGTCGGCGTTATAAATATCTGTTGTGCGGGCCGTATCCGGCAGCAGATTAATCACATAATCAGCCCCAGCCACCGCGCTCGGCAGATCGTCCGGCCCCGCGACATATTTGAAATAAGGCAACGGCCGCGGCGTATTAACGATGCCTGACAATTCGATGCCAAAGGGCTGCAGGAAGGCGGCCACCTCACTACCGATGTCTCCGGCTCCGACAATCAGTACCTGTCGGCCGGCCAACGAACCCGGCAAGCGCGGCTGCCAGCGGCGCTGGCGCTGATTCTCACGCCGTTCCTCCAGATGCAATTCATGCTGGAGAAGATAGGCCAGCACGTATTCGGCAATCGGCTGGCCGAACACGCCAACCGCACGGCTTAGCCGGTAGCCGCGTGGTAATCCTTCCGTCAGATAAGGTTTGAAGCCAGCCCAGGTGGATTGCAGCCACTGCGGGTGAACCCCCTGCGCCAGCAGGCCGATAACCTGTTTCGGCTCACCCACCCAGATGTCGTACTGCGCCGCCTGTCTGGCCGTTCCGTCGGACACCATCAGTTCAATGTCTGACGCTACGTCACGAAGAGCACGCTTGATTTCATCAGCACGAGAGTCCAATACCAGCATAGAGGTCATCGTCAGGTTCCTTATAAAGAGAAGGGAAACGCCTTTGCCCCTAGGGCAATAGCACGGAGGTTGCGGCAATCACACGTCCGTTCACCGAATCCGGCGAGAGTAGCCATGTCCGAGTGAAACGGAATACACCCTCAGCAGGCTGCCCCCCATAGCTGCCGGCAATGTGGGTTTTCACGGACACAACAGCGACGTTGCCCTTAATCACTATTCGCTCATCCGTTGTCTGTAAATCCTGGATGTTGATAAGCCCCGAACGATGCGCATCAAGATCGTCGCTTCGTCCCAGCGGCTGTCCCAAATGACTGACGAATATCAGTTCGTTATCCAGCAGCATTTCCAACGCCGTGACGTCCGAGTCCAACATCGCCTGTCGCAAACGCGCTTCGCATTGTCGCACCCGTTCCCTACTGACTTCCTGCATCCCACCCTCGCCATAGTTAAATAACGCCACGACGAGTACCGACATCGATAACACACTCGCGTTTGCGGCTAAAAATCCTTCAAACCTTATGTCATAAAGGCCGAGGAAACCAGCGTATCCTTTTCACCCATGCGGCAAGTTCATCGCGCGTTATCAAGCAGCAAAAACGTCTGGAGATGAGGTAACCTCCTTTCATTCTGCGAAACGGCGCTGACGGACGAAAGGAGAAACACGATGGGAACCGTCACGCCGCAAAGTTCTGGGCGTGACGGTTTGATACACGGATTACAATTTGAAAATAGCGGCCTGCCAGGCCTGCAAAGTCAGACGATCGGCACCCGGCGAGGCGGCGACTTCCGGCCGGTTGCTGATGACGGGTTGGGCAATCTCCTGACCTGCCGGCAAAGACCACGACTGCGTCTCACGCGAGAAGTTGATGGCGACCAGATACTGCTCATCCTTTAACGTGCGGGTGTAAGCGAAAAGGTCAGGATGTTCCGGCGCCAGATCGCGATACTCCCCGTGGATCAGAGCCGGCGTCTGACGCCGCAATGCAATCAGCCGGCGATGGTAACCGTAAACCGAATGGGGATCGTCAACCTGAGCCTCCGCATTGATTTTCGTATAGTTGGGATTCACCGCCAGCCACGGCGTACCGGTCGTAAACCCGCCCTGAGCCGCCGCACTCCACTGCATCGGCGTTCTGGCGTTATCACGCGAGGTCTGGCGCACATTCTCCAGAAACGCTTTGGACGACACTTTTCCGCCTTCCACCAACGCTTTCCATAATCCCCGGATTTCCACATCTTCGAAATCCTTCTCGCTGGTGAAAGGATAATTGGTCATGCCCAGCTCTTCCCCCTGATAGAGGAATGGCGTAGCCCGTTGGGTCAACATCAGTGTTGCCAACGCCTTAGCAGACACTTCCCGCCATGCATCGCCGTCATCGCCGAAATGCGATACCGCACGCGGGTTGTCGTGATTGCCGAGGAAGCTGGTATTCCAACCCCCCGCGCCCGACCGGTCGATTTTCGCCAAGGCGGTCTTGAGTTGCGGCAAGGTCCAGTCCGTCTTACGCCAGCCGTCGCGGTCAAGGCGCACCACGTCAAAGTGGAACAGCATGTTTAATTCCTGGCGATCCGTGTCGACAAACTTGGGCGTATCCTCGAACGTTACCCCGTAGGCTTCGCCAACGCTCATCGCGTTATAGGGCGCCAGCACTTCCCGGTTCATTTCATGCAGGTATTGATGGATGTGCGGCCCGGTGGCAAATACATTTTCCGGATGGGCGAGCTCCGCCGGACTCAAGTCAGGCATATCAGGCTGCTTGGAAATAAAGGGGATCACGTCCATGCGAAAACCGGACACGCCCTTATCCAGCCAGAAGCGCATAATGTCGTAAACCTCCTGATGAACCTGTTGATTTTTCCAGTTCAGGTCAGGCTGTTTCTCTGCGAAATAGTGCAAATAATATTGGCCGGTCTGATTGTCTTTTTTCCATGCCGAACCACCGAAAAAAGAAGGGTAATTATTCGGCACCTCGCCATTGCGCCCATCTCGCCAGATATAATAGTCGCGATACGGATTATCCTGCGATTTTCGACTCTCTTTAAACCATTGATGTTCATCACTGGTATGGTTAACCACTAAATCGATAATCAATCGCATATCTCGGCGTTTCATTTCACTGAGCATATGGTCGAAATCATTCATTGTACCGAACTCTTTCATGACCTTTTTATAATCACGAATATCGTAGCCATTATCCGCATTGGGCGAATCGAAATGCGGACTGAGCCAAATTACATCAACGCCGAGGGTTTTCAGATAATCAAGTTTTTCGGTGATACCGTTGAGATCGCCAATACCATCTCCATTGCTGTCATTAAATGAACGAGGATATATTTGATAAACGACAACCTCTTTCCACCATTCATGTTTTCTTTTCTCTTCGGCCGCATCGGCGGACTGAGCAAGCGCCACGGATGACACCGCCGCAGCCAGCAAACACATAGGTAAATTCGACATCGTACCTTTCCCTATCAGTGATTATATCCTGCTAATGTAAAAAAAGTTTCTAGTTAAAAGATGGCAGCTTCCGGCAAAGTTAACGACTACGAATCCTTTATTATGTGAGCGGCTTCACAAGCAAAAATAAGACTTGCAACAGCGTTGCTAAAGAAAGATGGACACGTATCATATTTAAGGTTCCAATAACAATTAAATACAACAGACCATTTTTATTGCCAATATGAGACAAGATAATAAATATCGATAATTAATCCATCTGCGAAATTATTCTTTTCGAAAAGTTTTAAGAAAAAATAATTAATAGTGGGTGTTTTCATTGGCGTTATATAAAAAGATATTTAGAACGGATACGCGCACGCCGAATAACAACATCATGATTCGGTTAAGTGGATATTTATTGGTACGGATAGTTCGTCAACGTGGGCCCGTACCCTGCGGACGCATTTCATACAACGCTTTTTTACCGCGCAGGGAGGAAAAAATGTCGAACACGCCCCTTAAGATGAAACGCGGTGCGTCTCTCATCCCGACACTGTTGTGGAGGGTTTCGTACTGAAAATAGTGTTGTTTTTGAATTGTGAACAAGCCCAGGGAGCCGTCGAGGTAAACTGTTCATAGTGATTATAAGCTTTCGATTTGCAGCTACAGCCTCCCAGACATTGGCTTTGGCTTCCACACTCGACGCAACCAGAGATGGCATCTATGGTAGAGTGCCTGATGTCTTCCCATTTGGGATCTTGCCACAATGAGTTCAACATCTGGTTGAGGATATTACCAATGATATATTTTTCGTCCGGCATGACAGGACAAAAACTTAGATTACCAATCGATTTTATACAACATTGATTGAAACCGACGCCGAAAAGATTTCGGCTGAAGAGTTATCCATTACTTTACCCAATAGGTTTCATGACTGGCGACACACTTATCATCGCAATATTTTCAATCAATTTTCGCACCTTGAACCCATCATCGATGGAAATGACCAACTCCTTTTTTTCTTCCCTTGGCCAAAATAATCAAACCGGTCGAAATAGACGTTTTTCATCTGCAGTTCTTCCATCAACTTCATGAATTGTTCTAATTCAGTGGTGGTTTCGTCGTTAAAGTATGATTAATCCTTACATTAACGCCATGTTCCTTCAATAATTAGATTTTTTCGATAGTCCGTTTGTAAGCATTTTTCCCGCGCATTCTCTCGTGATAGGCCACGTTTGCACCATCAAGGCTGATGGACATGAATTACAACATGATATTTTTTCAATAACTCTATCGTTTCAGTCGTACTCGAAAGGCCATGACTCAATATAGAGAATCTTAGGTTATTCCTTACTATTTCATCGATGAAGACAAATATATCGTTTCTTTTAAAAGGCTCTCCCCCCATCAAAATAACATCGGTCGCCCCCGCTTTGCTGATTTTCCTAATCAAAGAGAGCATATTTCCCGTCGATAATTCATTGTTTCGGGGAGAACCCGATTCGTCGTAGCAATAAATAGTCTTCAAGTTACATATTTCGCCCGCAGGTGAAGGACATCATCGGAAGGGTAATGGTCGCGGCAGCGCGAGTGGACACGGAGATAATGACGCGTGCCGTCGAACGGCCGGTGAGAATTCACCACGCGTCGGCGGCGCCGTTTCCGAACCGAGAAAAAAAGAAGCCGCGCCCCCATCCTGGCGGAGGCAGACGGGGCCATCAGCAACAAAAGCCAGAAACGAAAAAAGGACCCGAAGGTCCTTTTTCACTGTGTCACAGAGGCTAAACGCGTTCTGCAACACTAAATTTGGAGCGGGAAACGAGACTCGAACTCGCGACCCCGACCTTGGCAAGGTCGTGCTCTACCAACTGAGCTATTCCCGCTTGGGTGGTGTTGCCAGTACCGAAATTTCTTTGCCGGTACGGGGAGCGCATTATACGAGGAAAGTTCGGTTGCGCAACCCCTGAAACGCAATTTTCTTCTAACCGCGGAGAAAATCGCCAAGGTGAGGAAAATATGACCGCGGCAGACGGGTGACCTCACGCTGCGTTCTCCGCTCGCGCTCATTACAGCTGGATAAAATGCTCGCGGTAGTAAGCCAGTTCGGCGACGGACTCACGAATATCGTCCAGCGCCTGATGGGTATTCTGTTTTTTGAAACCGGTCAGAATTTCCGGTTTCCAACGGCGCGCCAGCTCTTTCAACGTACTGACATCCAAATAGCGGTAATGGAAATAGGATTCCAGCTCCGGCATGTAGCGAAACAGAAAACGGCGATCCTGACCTACGCTATTGCCACAGATCGGCGACCTGCCTTCCGGCACCCACTGGCGCAGAAACGCGATCGTCGCCTGCGCGGCGGCGTTCTCGTCATACGTGCTCGCCTTCACGCGGTCGATCAGACCGCTGCCGGTGTGCGTCCGCACATTCCATTCATCCATCAGGGCAAGCTGGCTGTCCGGCTGATGGACCGCCAGCGTGGGGCCTTCCGCCAGTACGTTCAGATGGGCATCGGTCACCAGCGTCGCGATTTCGATGATGCGATCGCGTTCCGGATCGAGTCCCGTCATTTCCAGATCGATCCAGATCAGATTATTTTCGTTTACCATTTTATCGCTATTCCTGTAAGGCTTTTCACCCGCAGCTGGCGTAGCTTCGCAGACACGCTCAGCATCGGTTAATTAAAGTCAAATAGGGTGTATTATAGGCATATCTCATGTCATGAGCGATAACCACGAATCTAGAGAGGTTGAGTGAGCAAAAAGAAACTGTCAAAAGGTCAGCAACGTCGGGTCAGCGCGAATCATCAGCGCCGCCTTAAGCATGCAGACAGCAAAATCGAGTGGGATGACAACCAATTGGGCGACGCTCAGGAAGGCACCATCATTAGCCGCTTCGGCATGCATGCCGACGTGGAGGCCACCGACGGTACGCAACGTCGCTGTAATATTCGTCGTACCATCAAATCGCTGGTCACCGGCGACAAGGTAGTCTGGCGACCCGGTAATGAAACGCTGGCCGGCATCAGCGGCATCGTTGAAGCGGTACATCCTCGCGAGTCCGTACTGACGCGTCCGGACTTTTACGACGGCGTCAAACCTATCGCCGCCAACATCAATCAGATCGTGATTGTCTCCGCCATCCTCCCTGAACTGTCGATCAATATCATCGACCGTTATTTGGTGGCCTGCGAAATGCTGGAAGTTGAACCACTCATCGTCCTGAACAAGATCGATCTGCTGGATGAAGCATCACGCCAGTTCGTCGACGAAGTCATGGATATCTACCGAGCATTGCATTACCGAGTACTGATGGTCTCCAGCAAAATCGGCGACGGCATGACGGAGCTGGAAACCGAATTGACCAACCGCATTAGCATCTTTGCCGGTCAGTCCGGCGTCGGCAAATCCAGCCTGCTCAACGCCCTGCTCTATCCTGAAGAAGGCAAAATCCTGGTCAACGATGTGTCCGATAACTCCGGACTGGGGCAACACACGACGACCGCAGCCCGCCTGTACCACTTCCCGCATGGCGGCGATGTGATCGACTCACCCGGCGTGCGCGAATTCGGGCTATGGCATCTTGAGCCCGAGCAGGTCACGCAGGGTTTCATCGAGTTCCGCGACTATCTGGGCAGCTGTAAATTCCGCGATTGCAAACATGGCACCGACCCAGGCTGCGCCATACGGGCCGCGCTGGAGCGTGGAGAAATCGCCGCAGAGCGTTTTGAAAACTACCATCGCATCCTCGAAAGCCTGTCTCAGGTAAAAACGCGTAAATCCTTTTCCGATTCGGATAACTGACATTTATTGTCACCATCGCTACAATGCGCCGCTTTTAGTATTAGCGCATCACTAAACCCAAGAGGCTCACTGTGCTGGATAGAATCAAGATCGCTTTACAATATCTGTTGCCGAAAATCTGGCTGACCCGGCTCGCAGGCTGGGGAGCCGAACGACGGGGAGGCGCGCTCACCAAGCTGGTGATCGACCTGTTCGTTCGCGTTTATCGCGTCAACATGCAGGAAGCCCAGCAGCCGGATACCGCAGCGTATCCGACGTTCAACGAATTCTTTACGCGCCCCCTGCGTCCCGGCGTTCGCCCGGTCGATCCGCACGATCACCGTCTAGTGCAACCCGCCGACGGCGCGATCTCTCAGTTAGGGGCGATCGAAAACGACACGCTATTGCAGGCAAAGCATCACACCTATTCATTGGAAGCGCTGCTGGCGGGCAACTACATTATGGCGGACCACTTCCGTGATGGTCTGTTCGTCACCACCTACCTGTCGCCCAAGGATTACCACCGCGTACACATGCCTTGCGACGGAACGTTGCGCGAGATGATTTACGTGCCGGGCGACCTGTTCTCGGTTAATCCGCTGACCGCAGCCAACGTGCCCAACCTGTTCGCCCGTAACGAACGCGTGATCTGCCTGTTCGATACTGAATTTGGCCCGATGGCGCAGATTCTGGTGGGGGCGACCATCGTCGGCAGTATTGAAACCGTGTGGGCCGGCACCGTGACGCCGCCGCGTGAAGGCATCGTCAAACGCTGGACCTACCCTGCCGCGGGAGAAACGGGCGCCATCACGCTGGATAAAGGCGAAGAAATGGGGCAGTTCAAACTGGGCTCTACCGTTATCAACCTGTTTGCCGCCGGCACAGTGCAGCTGATGACCAATCTGTCCAGCCAAAGCGTCACCCGGATGGGCGAACCTCTCGCGGAAGCGATAAGCGAGGACGCCGTCGTCTCCGCGACAGCGGGAAATACGCCTCAAACCGCGATATTACAGAGGTAAGTTAGTGTGCGTCTGATACTGATCTTTCTGCTGGGATGCCTGCTGTCCGCCCCGGCGCTGGCCGCCCAGCTTCCCAGCGAGGCCCAGCTGCGGCAGGATTTACAGCAGGCGGAAGCGAATAAGTCACAGCCGAATCAAGCAGATATCGTCAAAGAGCTGCAATCCGCGCTGCGCATGCTGGATGAGCGCAAAGGCGCTCTCGAACGGGTGGATCAGTATCAGCGCGTGATCGAAGATTTTCCGCGCCTCACGCGCGGGCTGCGTCAGGAGCTGGCGGCGGAAAACGCCAAATCGACGCCCGCCGTCCATAACCTTTCCGTTAACGAACTCGAACAGCAGATCGTTCAAACCAGTAGCCAACTGCTGGAACAATCCCGCCAGCAGCAGATGGAGCAGGATCGCCTGCGGGAAATCAGCGACTCGCTGGCGCAGTTGCCGCAGCAACAGTCGGAAGCCAGTCGCGCGCTCAACGACGTCGAACGCCGGATCCAAACGCAGGGCACTGCCACCACGCCGCTGGCGCGAGCGCAGCTTGCTTCGTTGCAGGCGGAAGCCGCGCTAAGTAAAAGCCGGGTCGATGAACTGGAGCTGGCACAGCTGTCCGCCAGCAATCGTCAGGAACTTTCCCGCCTGCGGGCGGAACTCTTCAAAAAACAGCGAGACCGCCTGGACGAGCAGTTGCAAACCCTGCGCAGCACGCTTAACGGTATGCGCCAGCGCGAAGCCGAACAGGCGCTGGAACGTACCGAACTGCTGGCGGAGCAAAGCGGCAACTTGCCTTCGGCCATCGCCAGCCAGTTGCAGGTGAACCGTGAATTGTCCGTGGCGCTGAATCAGCAGGCGCAACGCATGGACTTAATCGCCTCGCAGCAACGTCAGGCCACGTCGCAAACGTTACAGGTGCGTCAGGCGCTGAGTACGCTGCGCGAACAGGCCCAGTGGCTCGGTTCGTCTACTGCGCTGGGCGAAACGCTGCGGGCGCAGGTCGCCCGACTGCCGGAAATGCCGAAGCCCCAACTGCTTGATGGTGATATGACCCAGCTGCGGGTGCAGCGCCTGCAGTACGAGGATATGTTCTCTAAGCTGCCGAAAAGCGAGCAGGCGCAGCAGGATGACGGCTCTCCGCTCACCGCCTCTCAGCAGAAAATATTCAACGACCAGCTACGCACTCAGCGCGAGCTGCTGACTTCGTTGATTTCAGGCTGTGACACTCAGATTCTGGAGCTGACCAAGCTTAAGGTCGCCAGCAATCAGCTCGAAGACGCCCTGATTGAGATCCGCGAGGCTGCCCATCGCTACCTGTTCTGGGTGGCGGACGTCGACCCGCTGACGCTCTCTTACCCGCTTCAGTTGGTGCAGGATCTCTCACGCCTGCTGTCTTTGGATACGCTGACGCAGCTCAGCAGCGCCATGGTGATGATGGTCACCAGTTGGAGTACGCTGCTGCCGTTGATTGGCGCGCTGATGCTGGTCGCGCTCAGCATCAGTTCGCGACGTCACTACCATGCGTTTATGGAACGCGCCAGCGGACGCGTAGGCAAAGTCACGCTCGACCACTTCATGTTGACGCTACGCACCGTATTCTGGTCGGTGATGGTCGCCATTCCGCTGCCGATCCTGTGGGCGGCGCTGGGCTACGGTCTGCAAAATGCGTGGCCTTATCCGGTCGCCGTCGCCATCGGCGATAGCGTCACCGCCACCGTGCCGTTGATGTGGGCCGTGATGATCAGCGCCTCGTTTGCGCACCGTCAGGGTCTGTTCATCGTGCATTTCGGCTGGTCGCCAAAGCGGGTGGAACGCGCGATGCGCTACTATCGGCTTTCCATCTGGCTGATCGTCCCCTTGATTATGGCGCTGATTACCTTTGATAATCTCAACGATCGTCAATTTTCCAGCACGCTGGGACGCCTCTGTTTCATTCTACTGTGCCTGGCGCTCAGTCTGGTCACCACCAGCCTGAAACGTGCAGGAATACCGCTGTATCTGAATAAGGAAGGTTCTGGAGAAAACCCGGTGAACCGCGCCATGTGGAATCTACTGCTCTGTATGCCGTTGATCGCCGTGCTGGCTTCCTGCTTTGGTTATCTGGCCACATCACAGGCGCTGCTGGCCCGACTGGAAAAGTCAGTCGCGATTTGGTTCTTCCTGCTGGTGATTTATCACATCATTCGCCGCTGGATGCTGATTCAACGCCGACGCATCGCGTTCGATCGCGCCAAGCAGCGCCGGGCCGAAATACTGGCGATCCGGGCGCGCGGCGAGGAGGAGTTGACTCAGCAGAGTCATGAAGCCAGCAGTGAAGTGGTTGAAGAGCCGGTGGTCGATCTGGACGCCATCAGCGCAAAATCCCTGCAACTGGTGCGTTCGGTGCTGACGCTGATTGCATTGGTTTCCGTGCTGGCGCTGTGGTCGGAAATACATTCGGCATTCTCCTTCCTGGAGAACATCAGTCTGTGGGACGCCACCAGCACGATAAACGGAACCGAGACTATCCAGCCCATCACGCTGAGCGCGGTGCTGATCGCCATTCTGATCTTCTTTATTACGACTCAGCTGATGCGCAATCTGCCTGCGCTGCTGGAGCTGGTGTTATTGCAGCACGTCGAGCTGTCGCCCGGCTCCGGCTACGCCATCACCACCGTCAGTAAATATGTGCTGCTGTTGATCGGCGGAATGTTCGGCTTCTCTATGCTCGGCCTCGAGTGGTCCAAGTTCCAGTGGCTGGTCGCCGCCCTGGGGGTAGGATTGGGCTTCGGCTTGCAGGAGATCTTCGCCAACTTTATCTCCGGCCTGATTATTTTGTTTGAGAAACCGATACGTATTGGCGATACGGTGACGATCCGCGATCTGACCGGAAGTATTATGCGTATCAACACCCGCGCCACAACGATCTCGGACTGGGACCGCAAGGAGATCATCGTTCCCAACAAGGCCTTCATCACCGAACAGTTCATCAACTGGTCGCTGTCTGACTCCGTGACGCGCGTGGTGCTGACCATTCCGGCCCCGGCGGATGCCAATACGGAAGAGGTGACCAACTTGCTGCTGAATGCCGTCAAACGCTGCTCGCTGGTGCTGGACAACCCGCCGCCGGAGGTCTTCCTCGTTGATTTACGTCAGGGGATTCAGCTGTTTGAATTGCGTATCTTTGCCGCTGAGATGGGGCACCGTATGCCGCTTCGCCATGAGCTTCATCAGCGAATTCTGGACGGCTACCGCCAGCACGATCTGGTGATGCCGTTCCCGCCGTTCCAGGTACGGATGGACTCCGTACAGATTGACGGCCGTAACGCCGGTTCCGCCACGCGCACCGACGGCGCGCTCTAGTCGCCCGTCCCGTGTCGGGTCACCGACCTGTTAGACGTGCATAAAAAAATCCGGTGCAGGCTTCACGCCTCACCGGGTTTTTATTGGGCCTTGCGCTAACTCGCTTGCGTTTTAGGCACGATCGACCGGGAAAGCCATCACTTCGCTGATGGACTCTGCCTTCAACGCCAGCATAATTAGGCGGTCAATACCTAGTGCTACGCCGGCGCAATCCGGGATACCCGCGGTCAACGCATCCAGCAGGTTTTCATCTATCAGCTGAACCGGCAGGCCGTGCGCGGCGCGTTTGCGGTTGTCCTGCTCGAAACGCTGACGCTGCTCAGCGCTGTCGGTCAGTTCACGGAAACCGTTCGCCAGCTCGATGCCTTTGAAGTAGACCTCAAACCGCTCTGCGACCCGGTGGTCTTCCGTGCTGATTTCAGACAGAGACGCCTGCGTAGCCGGGAAATGGTAGACGAAGGCCGGTTTGTCGCGCCCGATATTGACCTCAACGCCCACCGCGAACAGCAGTTGCAGCAGCGTATCGCGATCCTCTTCCTGATGAGCGACGTCACCCACGCCCAGCGTTTCGGCGACTTCACGCAGCTGAGCTTTGTCGGCAGAGAGCGGATCGACGTCCAGATGACGCTGGAAAGCCTGCTGATAGGTGAGCATTTCCGCGCTTTCGCACTCCAGCACCTGTTGCAGCAGATCGTCCACCTCATTCATCAGGCGGTACATATCATAGTGAGGGCGATACCACTCCAGCATCGTAAATTCAGGATTGTGAAAACGCCCGGATTCTTCGTTACGGAAGCTGCGACCCAGCTGATAAATCGGGCCGCTGCCCGCCGCCAGCAGGCGTTTCATGTGGTATTCCGGGCTGGTCATCAGATAGAGTTTCAGGCCGTCCGCAGCACCCGGCCCGACATACTGGGTGTCGAAGGGAACCAGATGAACGTCTGTGACCGTAGCCTGACTCATGGCGGGGGTTTCCACCTCTAGCACGCCGCGATCGAAGAAGAAGCGTCGGATTTCGTTGATGATCTCCGCCCGCTTCAACAGATTGGCAATTGGGGCACTGGGTTGCCAACTTGCCGTTTCGCTCATGGTGGTCTACTCCAAAGTCAAAGAGGGGGTGCAGTCTACCCGCATCAGTCAGACCAAACAAATTATATGCAGTTGAAGACGTTTTTATCGGTAGGGATAGGTATTTATTAAAGCAATAAAAGTGCTGTTTTTACTTTAATTGCATTTTCGATCACGTTTTACGAACTATTCCTCTCCGCTGGTTAAAAAACAACAAAATGCTGGATCACATCAAATTTCAGCTACCTTTAAATAGCTATAATCATTTCCACACAAAAAAGAGTGATTTAACGGTGATCCACCGCCGTCAGACTTTTTCTCTGCCCCTCCCAACTCATTGAAAAATGGGCAGAAATAAAACCAATTTTCGCATTACGCATTATTTTCTTATTTTATCTTATTTAACTTATGTAACTGGAGGAATGCAGTGCAGACCTTTAATGCCGACTTGGCCATTATCGGGGCCGGGGGCGCTGGCTTACGCGCAGCAATTGCTGCAGCCGAAGCTAATCCCCAACTGAAGATTGCGCTGATCTCTAAAGTCTACCCAATGCGGAGCCATACCGTGGCCGCAGAAGGAGGATCGGCAGCGGTCACTCAGGATCACGATAGCTTTGACTTCCATTTCCAAGATACCGTCGCCGGCGGCGACTGGCTCTGTGAACAGGATGTCGTCGACCAGTTTGTTCACGAATGCCCCCGTGAAATGATCCAGATGGAACAGTGGGGTTGCCCGTGGAGTCGTAAACCGGATGGTTCGGTCAACGTGCGCCGTTTCGGTGGTATGAAGATTGAACGCACCTGGTTTGCTGCGGACAAAACCGGTTTCCACATGCTGCACACCCTGTTCCAGACTTCGCTGAAATACCCGCAAATTCAGCGTTTCGACGAACACTTCGTGCTGGATATTCTGGTTGATGAAGGCCACGCTCGCGGCGTTGTCGCCATCAACATGATGGAAGGCAAGCTGGTGCAGATTCGCGCCAATGCCGTCATCATGGCGACAGGCGGCGCTGGACGTGTGTACCGTTACAACACCAACGGCGGCATCGTCACCGGCGACGGCATGGGAATGGCGTTCCGCCACGGCGTGCCGCTGCGCGATATGGAGTTCGTGCAGTATCACCCGACCGGCCTGCCCGGCTCCGGCATCCTGATGACCGAAGGCTGCCGCGGCGAAGGCGGCATCATGGTCAACAAAGATGGCTACCGCTATCTGCAGGATTACGGCATGGGGCCTGAAACGCCGCTGGGTGAGCCGAAAAACAAATACATGGAGCTGGGGCCGCGCGACAAGGTGTCTCAGGCATTCTGGCATGAGTGGCGCGCTGGCCGCACCATCTCTACGCCTCTGGGCGACGTGGTCTACCTCGACCTGCGTCACCTGGGCGAGAAGAAGCTGAAAGAGCGCCTGCCGTTCATCTGCGAACTGGCCAAAGCCTACGTTGGCGTCGATCCCGTCAAGGAACCGATTCCCATCCGTCCTACCGCACATTACACCATGGGCGGCATCGAAACCGATCAGCAGTGTGAAACGCGCATCAAAGGCCTGTTCGCCGCCGGCGAATGCTCCTCCGTCGGCCTGCACGGTGCCAACCGTCTGGGCTCCAACTCCCTCGCAGAGCTGGTGGTCTTCGGCCGTTTGGCGGGAGAACACGCCATACAACGTTCTCAGGAAGCGACGCCCGCCAATACCAGCGCACTGGATGCGCAGGCACGCGACGTCGAGAAGAAACTGCATAACCTGATGAATCAGGAAGGCACGGAAAGCTGGTCGAAAATCCGTGATGAGATGGGGATGACGATGGAAGAAGGCTGCGGAATCTATCGCACCACCGACCTGATGCAAAAAACCGTCGATAAGCTGGCCGAACTGAAAGAACGTTTCAAACGCGTCAAAATCAGCGACCACTCCTGCGTGTTTAATACCGACCTGCTGTACACCATCGAGCTCGGCCACGGACTGGATGTAGCGGAATGCATGGCGCACTCCGCGATTAACCGTAAGGAATCCCGCGGCGCCCACCAGCGTCTTGATGAAGGCTGCACCGAACGCGACGACGTCAATTACCTGAAGCATACACTGGCGTTCCATAGCCAGGACGGCGCTCCACGTCTTGAGTACAGCGATGTGAAGATCACCAAGCTGCCGCCGGCGAAACGCGTTTACGGCGGTGAAGCCGATGCTCAGGAGAAAAGTAAGAAGGAGCAAGCGAATGGCTGAGATGCAAACCCTGAAAATGGAAGTCATGCGCTACAACCCAGAGCAGGATAGTGCGCCGCACTTCGAAACCTATGAAGTGCCGTACAACAAGCAGACCTCCTTGCTTGATGCGCTGGGTTATATCAAGGATAACCTGGCGCCGGACCTGTCTTACCGCTGGTCCTGCCGTATGGCGATCTGCGGCTCCTGCGGCATGATGGTCAACAACGTGCCGAAGCTGGCCTGCAAAATCTTCCTCCGCGACTATACCGACGGCATGAAGGTGGAAGCGCTGGGTAACTTCCCTATCGAGCGCGATTTGGTGGTCGATATGACTCACTTCATCGAGAGTCTCGAAGCCATCAAGCCGTACATTCTCGGCAATGACCGAAAACCGGAAGACGGTCCCAACCAGCAGACGCCGGCGCAAATGGCGAAGTACCACCAGTTCTCCGGCTGCATCAACTGCGGGTTGTGCTACGCGGCCTGTCCTCAGTTTGGTCTTAACCCGGAGTTCATCGGCCCGGCCGCCATTACGCTGGCGCACCGCTACAATCTGGACAACCGCGATCACGGCAAGAAAGCGCGTATGCCTCAGTTGAACGGCGATAACGGCGTGTGGTCCTGTACGTTTGTCGGTTACTGCTCTGAAGTGTGTCCGAAGCACGTAGATCCCGCCGCTGCCATCCAGCAGAGCAAAGTCGAGAGCGCCAAAGACTTCATGATCGCCATGCTGAAACCACAATAAGAGAGGGAGGCAAACAATGATAACCAAACGTAAAGCGTATGTCCGTGGCATGACGCCGACCTGGTGGCAGAAGCTGGGATATTACCGCTTCTATATGCTGCGCGAAGGGACGGCTGTTCCGGCAGTATGGTTCAGTATCGTGCTGCTGTACGGCGTTTTCGCGCTGAAACACGGCGCGGAAGGCTGGGCGGGCTTTGTCGGCTTCCTGCAAAACCCCATCGTGCTGTTCATCAATATCATCGCGCTGCTGGCCGCGGCTCTTCAGACCAAGACCTGGTTCGATCTGGCGCCGAAAGCCACCATCATCGTGATTAAAGATGAAAAGATGGGTCCGGAGCCGATCGTTAAAGCGCTGTGGATTGTGACCGTGGTAGTCACGCTGGCGATACTGGCTATCGCCTTGCTGTACTGATCAGGAGAAATAACGTGATTAATCAAACGCCAAAACGTTCTGATGAACCGCCTTTCTGGGGGCTGTTCGGTGCCGGTGGCATGTGGAGCGCCATTTTCGGGCCGGTGATCGTCCTGCTGGTCGGTATTCTGCTGCCGATGGGGCTGTTCCCAGAGGCGCTGTCCTACGACCGTATTGCCGCATTTAGCCATAGCCTCATCGGTCGGGTGTTCCTGCTGCTGATGATCGTGCTACCGCTCTGGTGTGGCCTCCACCGCATTCACCACGCCATGCACGACTTTAAAATTCACGTGCCGGCAGGGAAATGGGTCTTTTACGGACTCGCTGCCATTCTGACGGTGGTCACCATCATTGGGCTTGTCACGCTCTAAAACCCCGCGCCAAAATCAACGGTCTGCCTATGCAGGCCGTTTTTCATTGCCAGTCCGCCAAACGCTTCCTACCCTTAACGGCATCACTCTTCAGCTATTGTCTATCCCAGGAGGATAAAAACCGATGAAAAGATGGAAAACGCTGGTGGCGGCAATCACGTCACTGCTCTCCTCCGCCTGCAGTACAACGCCGCCGGAGAATGTCGAGGTGGTGAAAAACTTCGATATACACCGCTATCTCGGCACCTGGTACGAAATTGCCCGTCTCAACCACCGCTTCGAACGCGGGCTGGATCGCGTGACGGCGACCTATCATCCGCGCGAGGACGGCGGTATTACCGTGACCAATCGCGGCTTTAATGCGCTGCAGCAGCGCTGGAAAGAGAGTATGGGGAAAGGATACCTGATTGGCGATCCCGAGACGGCATCGCTGAAAGTCTCTTTCTTTGGGCCATTCTACGGTAGCTATAATGTGATTGCGCTGGACGATGCCTATCGCTATGCCATGATTTGCGGGCCCAGCCGCAATTATCTATGGATCTTATCCCGCACGCCGACGCTGGACGACACGGTGATACAACAGCTGCTGACGACCGCCAGACGCTATGGTTTTGACACGGAACAGCTTATTTGGGTTAATCAGTCGGATAACGATGTTGCGGGAACGACACATTGACGTGACACGCACAGCGTGAGAAACGGTGTGGATAACACCGCTGCGAGATAGCAGCGGTATCATGCGGAGAGATTATTTTACGCGGGATACGTATTCGCCGGAGCGAGTATCCACTTTAATCACTTCGCCGATTTGTACGAACAGCGGAACCTTAACCACGGCGCCCGTCGTCAGCGTGGCAGGTTTACCGCCCGTTCCGGCCGTATCGCCTTTCAGGCCCGGATCGGTATCGGTAATTTCCAGTTCAACGAAGTTCGGCGGCGTTACGGCGATCGGAGCACCGTCCCACAGCGTCAGTACGCATTCTGCCTGTTCAACCAGCCATTTGGCGTTGTCGCCAACGGCTTTCACGTCGGCAGCCAGCTGTTCAAACGTTTCATTGTTCATGAAATGCCAGAACTCGCCGTCGTTGTACAGGTAAGTCAGGTTCATATCCATGACGTCCGCCGCTTCAACGGAATCACCGGATTTGAAGGTTTTTTCCAGCACTTTGCCGGAAATCAACTTACGGATTCTGACGCGGTTAAACGCCTGGCCTTTGCCCGGTTTAACAAATTCATTTTCAATGATCGCACACGGCTCACCGTCCTGCATGATTTTAAGACCGGAACGGAATTCATTGGTACTATAAGACGCCATGTTGGTCCTCTTATTACTGGTAACTTAGCCAAAAAATGGCACACATTATAACCCGAAATACGCTGTCTGGAGAAGATTGGTTACAGCAACTCGCCGACGTTATTACCGATCCGGACGAATTACTCCAGTTTCTCTCGCTAAAAGAGCACCCTCAGCTGACAAAAGGGCGTGATGCCCGCAGGCTTTTCCCCCTGCGCGTACCACGCGCATTCGCCGCACGAATGCAGCCGGGCGATCCTCTCGATCCGCTGCTGTTGCAGGTGGTCACCGCGCCGCAGGAATTTATTGAGACGCCCGGATTCAGCCACGATCCATTGGAAGAGCAAGACAGCGTCGTTCCCGGCCTGCTGCACAAATACCGTAATCGTGCGCTGCTGCTGGTCAAAGGCGGATGCGCCGTCAACTGCCGTTATTGCTTCCGTCGCCACTTTCCGTATCAGGACAATCAGGGGAATAAACCCAACTGGCGGCAGGCGATGGACTATATCCGCCAGCATCCTGAACTGGATGAGCTCATTTTTTCCGGCGGCGATCCGCTGATGGCGAAAGATCACGAGCTGGACTGGCTTATCGCCGAATTGGAAAGCATTCCCCATCTTCAACGCCTGCGCATCCATAGCCGACTACCGGTAGTGATCCCGGCAAGGATCACGGACGCGCTGTGCCAGCGCCTGAAGCAATCCAGACTGTGTGTGGTGCTCGTCACGCATATTAATCACGCGAATGAAATCGGCACTGACGTAGCACAAAGTATGGCGAGATTACGCTTTGCGGGGGTGACGCTGCTAAATCAGAGCGTACTGCTACGCGGTATAAACGATGATGCCACGACGCTCGCGGCGCTAAGCAACGCGCTGTTCGACGCGGGGATCCTGCCGTATTACCTGCATGTCCTGGACAAAGTACAGGGAGCCGCGCATTTTCTGGTGCCGGATAATGAGGCAAGAGACATTGTAAAAACGCTGATGACGTTGGTATCAGGGTATCTGGTGCCCCGTCTGGCGCGGGAGATAGGCGGTGAAGCCAGCAAGACGCCACTGGATCTCGGTATGCGGCAAAGCCAGGACGACGTCGCCGGATAAAACAGTCGCTGGATAAAACAAAGGCCGACGAAAACGCTCGTCGGCCCTTTTCATTACATCGCGAGCGTTAACGACATTTATACACGTCACCCTGTATCTTGCTATCCAACGGAGCGAAGCTGGATAGGAACGTCTCACTCGGCGACGTCGCGCCAAAAATAACATTCCCACCCATCTCAGCGGCCTTATTACGCAGATCGTTAGCCGCGCCCCGCATCGAGCTGCCTGCATCACCGTTGCCGGACAACCAGTTGGATTGAGTACCGGCCACAGCGCCGAGCCGCTGACATTCCACGCCCGGCAAGCTATCCGTAAAACGCACCGCCTGCCCAGCCGGGCTAAGCGAATGAGTCGAGCTACATCCGGCCGCCAGCAAAACGCCTGCTGCTGCCATAAGAATACGAATCCGCATGTTCCCTCCGAGATGATTAAGATCGCGGTCTGACGGTCATTGTTTCGGAAGCAGTTACCACGATGTCACGACAACGAGCGTGTCGACCTTCTTCCCACAATCGGGAGAAATTCAGAAAGACCGGGCCCGCCCATCTATCGCTTTCTGCTCGCACAACCAGTGCAACAGGCCGCGCGAGCAGCATGGATGATTATGCCTGACGCCACTTTTTGAAGTTGTTGATCAGGCCGTTGGTGGAGCTGTCGTGACTGCTCACCGCAGCATCATCCAGCAGTTCCGGCAGGATGCGGTTGGCCAGCTGTTTACCCAATTCAACCCCCCATTGGTCGAACGTAAAGATGTTCAGGATCGCGCCTTGCGTGAAGATCTTGTGCTCGTACAGCGCAATCAGTGCACCCAGACTATACGGCGTGATTTCACGCAGCAGGATAGAGTTGGTCGGGCGGTTACCCTCAAACACTTTAAACGGCGCGACGTGTTCCACATCCTGCGGTTTTTTATCGGCGGCGGCGAATTCTGCGTCGACAGTTTCACGGGATTTCCCAAAGGCCAGCGCTTCTGTCTGTGCGAAGAAGTTGGACAGTAATTTGCTGTGATGGTCGCTCAGCGGGTTATGGCTGACGGCGGGCGCAATGAAATCGCAAGGCACCAGTTTAGTTCCCTGATGAATCAGCTGATAAAACGCGTGCTGGCCGTTGGTTCCCGGTTCACCCCAGATGATCGGGCCCGTCTGGTATTCTACCGGCGTGCCGTTGCGGTCAACGTACTTACCGTTGGACTCCATGTTGCCCTGCTGGAAGTAGGCGGCAAAACGGTGCATATACTGGTCGTATGGCAGAATCGCTTCTGTTTCCGCGCCGAAGAAATTGTTGTACCAGATGCCGATAAGCGCCAGCAATACCGGCAGGTTCTGTTCGATAGGCGTTGACGCGAAGTGCTTGTCCATCGCGTGAGCGCCGCTTAACAGCTGTTCGAAGTTGTCGTAGCCGATGGACAGTACGATAGACATACCGATGGCGGACCACAGAGAGTAACGTCCCCCCACCCAGTCCCAGAACTCAAACATGTTATCGGTATCAATCCCGAACTCGCCCACGGCCTTGCCATTGGTGGACAGCGCGGCAAAGTGCTTGGCGACAAACTTCTCGTCACCCGCCGCTTCCAGAAACCAGTCACGCGCGCTGTGGGCGTTAGTCATGGTTTCCTGGGTAGTGAACGTTTTAGACGCGACGAGGAACAAAGTGGTTTCCGGGTTCAGCGTTTTCAGCGTTTCCGCGATGTGCGTACCGTCAACGTTGGAGACAAAGTGCATGTTGAGGTGATTTTTATAAGGCTTGAGCGCTTCCGTCACCATGAATGGACCCAGGTCAGAACCGCCAATACCAATGTTCACCACGTCGGTGATGGTTTTACCGGTATACCCTTTCCAGTCGCCGCCGATAACGCGTCCGCTGAACTGCTTCATTTTCTGTAGCACGGCATTCACTTCCGGCATCACGTCTTTGCCATCGACCACGATCGGCGTATTGCTGCGGTTACGCAAGGCAACGTGCAGGACCGCGCGGTCTTCAGTACGGTTAATCTTTTCACCGGAGAACATGGACGAAATTGCGCCAGCCAAATCGGTCTCGCGCGCCAAAGCCTGCAATTTTCCCAGCGTCTCATCCGTGACACGGTTTTTTGAATAGTCCACCAGCATCAGATCGTCAAAGGTCGCGGAAAACCGCTCGAAGCGGGCATCATCCTGGGCAAACAGATCGCTGATTTTAACGTCCTTCATCACAGCAAAATGCTGCTGCAGAGCTTGCCAGGCGGCCGTCTGCGTTGGATTGATATTTTTCATAACGGTACTCTTTGTCTAAGTAAGAATGAATGGTCAGTAATCAAGAGATTGTATCCCTTAACGACTGGCTTGAGATCCCTTTTCTTGCGAAATGCCCCGCAGGGAACCCCGCGAGTCATTGACAGCCGTCGCGTAACCCGTTATTTGTAATGGCCTACTTGCGATGCCATTAGGTTCGCAAGCCAGAAGAGGTGCGTCGCCCAGGTAAGGTGTCGGAGGAGCCGTTTTCCGAAGAAGATACCCGAGGGGGAGCGTCGCCGAGGTGAGATCAATGCCGGCATTGATGTCATCGACCACAGGGGCTGAATCCCTTGGGTTGTCACCGGCTTATCCTGCTCGGCAGGATGTTCAGCAAGGTGGAGCGCTTCTGGGTGTATCGTAGCTTTTTTCTACGTCTGCTCCCTGCTTATCGCTCTTCCCTTGTGCACAGGCTTAACGATGGACGGCTCACCCCTAGCGATGCTGTCTCCTGACACGAGGTTTTAGAAATGTCTGCTCAACAACAAAACGCGTTGATTATTGCTAAATTCGGCGGCACCAGCGTCGCCGATTTCGACGCGATGAACCATAGCGCCGACGTGGTGCTATCCAATCCGCAGGTCCGCGTCGTGGTGCTGTCGGCTTCCGCCGGCGTCACCAATTTACTGGTCGCGCTGGCGGAAGGCGTGCCGTTAGAAGAACGCGAACTATACCTGACTAAAATCCGCCAGATTCAATACGCCATCGTTGATCGCCTGACTCAGCCGGAAGTCATCCGTGAAGAGATCAACCGAATGCTGGACAACATCACCCGGTTATCGGAAGCGGCAGCGTTAGCCACCTCCACCGCACTGACCGACGAACTGGTGAGCCACGGCGAGCTGATGTCCTCGCTGCTATTCGTCGAAATTTTACGGGAACGCAGTGTCGTGGCGGAATGGTTCGACGTGCGTAAAATCATGCGCACCAACGATCGCTTCGGACGCGCCGAGCCTGACTGCGAAGCGCTGGGAGAATTGACCCGTGAGCAATTGTTGCCTCGTCTGGAAGATAGCCTCGTCATCACTCAAGGCTTTATCGGTAGCGAGGCCAAAGGACGCACGACCACGTTGGGACGAGGCGGCAGCGACTATACGGCCGCACTGCTGGGCGAAGCCCTCAACGTCAGCCGGATTGATATCTGGACGGACGTTCCCGGCATTTATACAACCGACCCGCGCGTGGTGCCCACCGCCAAACGTATCGATCAGATTACGTTTGAGGAAGCCGCGGAAATGGCGACCTTTGGCGCTAAAGTGCTGCATCCCGCCACGCTTCTGCCCGCTGTACGCCGCGATATACCGGTCTTTGTCGGTTCCAGCAAAAATCCTGCCGCGGGGGGGACGCTGGTCTGCAACAAAACCAAGCATCCCCCGCTGTTTCGCGCTCTGGCTCTGCGTCGCAAGCAGACCCTGCTGACGCTGCATAGCCTGAACATGCTGCATGCGCGTGGTTTTCTCGCGGAAGTTTTCAGCATATTGGCGCGTCACAATATTTCCGTAGATCTGATTACCACGTCCGAAGTGAACGTCGCGCTCACGCTCGATACGACAGGGTCAACGTCTACCGGCGACGGCTTACTGTCCAGCGCCATGCTGACGGAGCTGTCTTCGCTGTGTCGGGTCGAAGTGGAAGAAGATATGTCGTTGGTCGCCCTGATCGGCAATAAACTTTCTCAGGCTTGCGGCGTGGGCAAAGAGGTATTTGGCGTACTGGAACCCTTTAATATTCGCCTGATCTGTTATGGCGCCAGTAGCCATAATCTGTGCTTCCTGGTGCCGTCCAGCGCGGCCGAACAGGTCGTGCAAACTCTGCATTACAATCTATTCGAATAACCCCTTCCTCGCGCCCGATGGCCGGTTATTGCATTCCGGCCATCGTCTATTTTCCTTCATTGCCGTTTCGTCAATGAAGCCTCTAAAATAAATACTTTAAAAACGCCTTACGTCAATAAGTGGCATATTTTCACTTTCCCAGCGATTCATTAGCGTTATTCTTAGTTCACTCCCTAACCGATATTAGGGCTACACGCGCGCAATATCTTCAGACCTTTGTAAGGAAAACGGATGAAGACCAAAACGTCTTATGGCCTGAATTGGCTTCCTTTAGTAGTCATCGTCATTATTGCAACTTTCTTCTGGCACCTCACTCCGCCCACCGGCTTGACTCCCGCAGCCTGGCATTCAGCCGTTATTTTCGTCGCAACGATTGTCTGTATCGTGGCAAATGTATTGCCGATTGGGGCGATTGGTATCATCAGCATTACGCTATTCGCCTTAACCTATGCGGCGGGCGACAAAACGCCTAGCGCATCCATCCAGACGGCGCTGAGCGATCTCAACAGTTCGTTGATTTGGCTGATCGTCGTTGCTTTCATGATTGCCAGGGGATTTATCAAAACCGGATTGGGGCGGCGTATTGCGCTCCAAATGATCCGTCTACTGGGCAAACGCACGCTGGGCCTGGCTTACGGGCTGGCCTTTGCCGACCTGGTTCTGTCCCCGGCGATGCCGAGCAACACGGCCCGCTGCGGCGGCGTTATCTATCCCATCGCCGACTCGCTGGCACGCAGCTTCGACTCCAAACCGGATGATGCTTCCCGCAGTAAGATCGGTACTTTCCTGGTCACCTGTATCGGTAACGTCAACGATATCACCGCAGCGATGTTTATGACGGCTTACACCGGCAACCTGTTGGCGATAAAACTGGCGGCCAACGCCGGCGTCACGATCACCTGGGGCAGTTGGTTCGTCGCAGCGGTAGTGCCCTGCCTAATCTCTCTGCTAATTATTCCGCTGTGCGTATACTGGTTGGTAAAACCAGAAATTCGTCATACGCCTGATGCCCCTAAGCTCGCCGTCGCCGAACTGAAAAAGATGGGAAGCATGAGCCGCGGGGAGTGGCTGATGGCTGCCACCGTATTGATTCTGCTGGTACTGTGGATTTTCGGCGACAAACTGGGCGTAGATGCGACAACCGCCTCCTTTGTCGGCCTCTCTTTCTTGCTGCTGACTGGCGTATTGAGCTGGGATGATATCAAAAGCGAGAAAGGCGCCTGGGATACGCTGATTTGGTTTGCGGCGCTGTTAATGATGGCGAACCAGCTCAAGAATCTGGGCTTCACGACTTGGTTTGGCGATCTCATCGGCAACAGCATCGGCCATATGATGCAGGGAACCAGTTGGGTATTGGTACTTCTGCTACTCAATGCTGCCTACTTCTATACCCACTACTTCTTTGCCAGTGGCAATGCGCAAATTGCAGCCCTTTACGCCGTATTCCTAGGCGTGGGCATTAACCTAAATATCCCCGCAGTACCGATGGCGCTGATGCTGGCGTTTACCAGCAGCCTGTATTGTTCTCTCACCCAGTACACCCATGCCCGTGGTCCCATTCTGTTCGGCGCAGGATATGTGCCCACCGGGGTCTGGTGGCGCACAGGATTCATTATCAGTCTGATAAACCAGGCGATATTTATGTCTGCCGGCTTGATGTGGTGGAAGGTGATCGGGTTGTATTAATAACAGACGATGTTAAATTTTGACAGGGGTCTCGCGCCCCTGTTTTTATTTCAGCGGAGCTTTTGTTGACCCCATTCTTCCTCACATCGTTTTCAGCAAAACCTATTATCTAACCATTAGTCCAGAGCCTTTCATCTGCCTGCTATATAACAGCATTTTTTCTTCTTCTGGTATTTAAACCTATCAGGCAGGTAGTGTTGCGTAATAAATAATGAGGTCTCTTATCCATACAAAACGCTTAAGCATGTGATTCATGCCGTTGAGAACGCTACAGGGACAATATTTTGGGGCATAAAAGCTGAAATAAATCATCATAAAAATAAGGGGTATTCAGTAGAAAGAATAATGTCAACATAAAGGCACCCGCGGGAGCCTAAATAAAGGCTATCAATCCAATGTAGGATTCATATTACGCAAATCGAAAGGCGTGATCTGATAGACATAATAGTTTAGCCAGTTTGAAAATAAGAGATGCCCGTGACTGCGCCAGCTCGCTTTAGGCGCTCTTTCAGGGTTGTTATCTGGGAAGTAGTTCACAGGAATGACGGTATCCAACCCTGCTTCGATATCGCGAAAATATTCACTGCCCAGCGTCAGCGCATCGTATTCCGGATGACCAGTGACAAACGCCAGACGTTTATCTTTACTCGCGACCAGATAAGCGCCGACTTCATCTGAACCCGCCAAAATATCCAGGTCGGTGTGTCCGCGAATGACGTCAAGTGGAAAATCTGCATAGCGTGAATGAGGTGCCAGGAACGTTTCATCAAAACCGCGCGTCATCAACGCATGTGGCTGAAAGGTATGATGCTCATAAACGCCAGATAGCTTAACGTCACGCGTCAGTTTTGGGATGCCATAAAGGACGTTCAATGCGGCCTGTACGGCCCAGCACACAAATAATGTTGAAGTTACATGCTCTTTAGCCCAACTCACAACCCGTGAAATTTGCGGCCAGTAAACCACATCACAGAAATCGACTAATCCTAATGGGGCTCCAGTCACAATCAGCCCATCAAAGTTTTCATTTTCAATATCTTCAAAGTTGCAGTAGAAATTGTTGAGATGCTCGATCGGCGTGTTCTTGGACTCGCGGCTATCAATTCTTAACAGTTGAATATCGATCTGCAGTGGAGAATTCGATAGCAACCGTAGAAACTGATTCTCAGTCTCGATTTTTTTGGGCATCAGGTTAAGAACCAATACTTTAAGCGGACGAATTTCCTGAGTTTTCGCACGAGACGATGTCATCACAAACACGTTTTCTTTGCGCAAAAAGTTCACTGCGGGCAATTCATCGGGGACCCGGATTGGCATAACCTTATAACCTCACTACATACGTTTATACGCTTAGACTTCCAGACAGCCAAAGATAGCGATTTTCCCGATTGATGTCGATAGTGAACGGGCGCAGTTGAAAATCTTTCACTCAAAAGAGGATGAGCACATGCCTTTTAGGAATAGTGAATCTCCCGGTTTACCTGCCGGATAATGATCGCCTCCCTCGCGGGCTCTTCACACTACTCCCCATGGAATATCACGGGTTATCACAGGATGGGCGTGTCGCCGTTTGTCGCGTCGCTCAGAGCGATAGGATAAATACAGGGTCAGGCTCAGCGAAAGCGCAGAAAGCCAAGGAGAGAAAAAGAGTCGGGAGTTTCACGCTGACGCGAAATCATGGGCGACCGTGCTCTCAGGTGCAACAGCCTCAGCATTTTAGGGGGGACATAGTCTGGTCTGGCGTGGGCCGCAGGCTCTGAGTGATTTGCCGGCCGTTTTCACCGCCCCAACGCAAAAACCCCCAGCTCTCGCTGAGGGTCTCTACTTAAATTAATGCCTGGCAGTTCCCTACTCTCGCATGGGGAGACCCCACACTACCATCGGCGCTACGGCGTTTCACTGCTGAGTTCGGCATGGGGTCAGGTGGGACCACCGCGCTATCGCCGCCAGGCAAATTCTGTTTCATTCCAATCGTTACACACGCTCTCCGTGCAACCACCAGAACCAATCTGCAAACAAGCTGAACTTCTTCTCGTCTCTCTAAAACACCTTCGGTGTTGTAAGGTTAAGCCTCTCGGGTCATTAGTACTGGTTAGCTCAACGTATCGCTACGCTTACACACCCAGCCTATCTACGTCGTCGTCTTCAACGGCCCTTCAGGGGACTCGAAGTCCCAGGGAAGACTCATCTCGGGGCAAGTTTCCCGCTTAGATGCTTTCAGCGGTTATCTCTTCCGCACTTAGCTACCGGGCAATGCAATTGGCATCACAACCCGAACACCAGTGGTGCGTTCACTCCGGTCCTCTCGTACTAGGAGCAACCCCCCTCAATCTTCCAACGCCCACGGCAGATAGGGACCGAACTGTCTCACGACGTTCTAAACCCAGCTCGCGTACCACTTTAAACGGCGAACAGCCGTACCCTTGGGACCTACTTCAGCCCCAGGATGTGATGAGCCGACATCGAGGTGCCAAACACCGCCGTCGATATGAACTCTTGGGCGGTATCAGCCTGTTATCCCCGGAGTACCTTTTATCCGTTGAGCGATGGCCCTTCCATTCAGAACCACCGGATCACTAAGACCTGCTTTCGCACCTGCTCGAGCCGTCACTCTCGCAGTCAAGCTAGCTTATGCCTTTGCACTAACCTCCTGATGTCCGACCAGGATTAGCTAACCTTCGTGCTCCTCCGTTACTCTTTGGGAGGAGACCGCCCCAGTCAAACTACCCACCAGACACTGTCCGCAACCCCGTTCAGGGGCCCACGTTAGAACATCAAACATTAAAGGGTGGTATTTCAAGGTCGGCTCCATGCAGACTGGCGTCCACACTTCAAAGCCTCCCACCTATCCTACACATCAAGGCTCAAGGTTCAGTGTCAAGCTATAGTAAAGGTTCACGGGGTCTTTCCGTCTTGCCGCGGGTACACTGCATCTTCACAGCGAGTTCAATTTCACTGAGTCTCGGGTGGAGACAGCCTGGCCATCATTACGCCATTCGTGCAGGTCGGAACTTACCCGACAAGGAATTTCGCTACCTTAGGACCGTTATAGTTACGGCCGCCGTTTACCGGGGCTTCGATCAAGAGCTTCGCCTTGCGGCTGACCCCATCAATTAACCTTCCGGCACCGGGCAGGCGTCACACCGTATACGTCCACTTTCGTGTTTGCACAGTGCTGTGTTTTTATTAAACAGTTGCAGCCAGCTGGTATCTGCGACTGGTATCAGCTCCGGGAGCCAGTCCCTTCACCAACGCCAGCGTGCCTTCTCCCGAAGTTACGGCACCATTTTGCCTAGTTCCTTCACCCGAGTTCTCTCAAGCGCCTGGGTATTCTCTACCTGACCACCTGTGTCGGTTTGGGGTACGATTTCGTGTTACCTGGAGCTTAGAGGCTTTTCCTGGAAGCTTGGCATCGGTTACTTCATCACCGTAGTGACTCGTCGTCACGCCTCAGTGTTAACGGTGTTCCGGATTTACCAAAAACACCCACCTACACGCTTAAACCGGGACAACCGTCGCCCGGATAACCCAGCCTTCTCCGTCCCCCCTTCGCAGTAACACCAAGTACAGGAATATTAACCTGTTTCCCATCGACTACGCCTTTCGGCCTCGCCTTAGGGGTCGACTCACCCTGCCCCGATTAACGTTGGACAGGAACCCTTGGTCTTCCGGCGTGCGGGTTTTTCACCCGCATTATCGTTACTTATGTCAGCATTCGCACTTCTGATACCTCCAGCAGCCCTCACAGGCCACCTTCGCAGGCTTACAGAACGCTCCCCTACCCAACAACGCCTAAGCGTCGCTGCCGCAGCTTCGGTGCATGGTTTAGCCCCGTTACATCTTCCGCGCAGGCCGACTCGACCAGTGAGCTATTACGCTTTCTTTAAATGATGGCTGCTTCTAAGCCAACATCCTGGCTGTCTGGGCCTTCCCACATCGTTTCCCACTTAACCATGACTTTGGGACCTTAGCTGGCGGTCTGGGTTGTTTCCCTCTTCACGACGGACGTTAGCACCCGCCGTGTGTCTCCCGTGATAACATTCTTCGGTATTCGCAGTTTGCATCGAGTTGGTAAGCCGGGATGGCCCCCTAGTCGAAACAGTGCTCTACCCCCGAAGATGACTTCACGAGGCGCTACCTAAATAGCTTTCGGGGAGAACCAGCTATCTCCCGGTTTGATTGGCCTTTCACCCCCAGCCACAAGTCATCCGCTAATTTTTCAACATTAGTCGGTTCGGTCCTCCAGTTAGTGTTACCCAACCTTCAACCTGCCCATGGCTAGATCACCGGGTTTCGGGTCTATACCCTGCAACTTAACGCCCAGTTAAGACTCGGTTTCCCTGCGGCTCCCCTATGCGGTTAACCTTGCTACAGAATATAAGTCGCTGACCCATTATACAAAAGGTACGCAGTCACACCCCGAAGGATGCTCCCACTGCTTGTACGTACACGGTTTCAGGTTCTATTTCACTCCCCTCGCCGGGGTTCTTTTCGCCTTTCCCTCACGGTACTGGTTCACTATCGGTCAGTCAGGAGTATTTAGCCTTGGAGGATGGTCCCCCCATATTCAGACAGGATAACACGTGTCCCGCCCTACTCGTCGAACTCACAGCTCATGCCTCTTCGTGTACGGGACTATCACCCTCTGTCGTGCGACTTTCCAGACGCTTCCACTAAGACTCAAACTGATTCAGGTTCTGGGCTCCTCCCCGTTCGCTCGCCGCTACTGGGGGAATCTCGGTTGATTTCTTTTCCTCGGGGTACTGAGATGTTTCAGTTCCCCCGGTTCGCCTCATGCCACTATGTATTCATGACATGATAGTGCAACGGATTGCACTGGGTTTCCCCATTCGGGTATCGTCGGGTATAACGGTTCATATCACCTTGCCGACGCTTTTCGCAGATTAGCACGCCCTTCATCGCCTCTGACTGCCTAGGCATCCACCGTGTACGCTTAGTCACTTAACCTCACAACCCGAAGGTGTCTCGTAAGACACCCTTCACGCTGCGATTATTTGAGAGACTCTGACGCAACCAAATCACCGCTCAATACTGCACGCAGAGAGATGTTCAGCCGCATCGTTTCAAATTTCAGCTTGTTCCAGATTGTTAAAGAGCAAAATACTTCACAGCATACTGTCGCCAATACGCTCTGAAGTCTTTGTATGGTGGAGCTATGCGGGATCGAACCGCAGACCTCCTGCGTGCAAAGCAGGCGCTCTCCCAGCTGAGCTATAGCCCCAAACGTCACTTACAGTTACCTTTAGATACCACTCATGGAAGAGTTAATTTTTTCTTAGGCAAGGCGTGCGAGGGCGGCGTTTACTCTTGTAAACAAGCCTGAGCATAACGCAGCATAAGAGAAAATTTGGTAGGCCTGAGTGGACTTGAACCACCGACCTCACCCTTATCAGGGGTGCGCTCTAACCACCTGAGCTACAAGCCTATAAAGGTATTTCTGCTCGTTCTTCTTCATCAGACAATCTGTGTGAGCACTTCACTAGCACTTCACTTCGGTAAGGAGGTGATCCAACCGCAGGTTCCCCTACGGTTACCTTGTTACGACTTCACCCCAGTCATGAATCACAAAGTGGTAAGCGCCCTCCCGAAGGTTAAGCTACCTACTTCTTTTGCAACCCACTCCCATGGTGTGACGGGCGGTGTGTACAAGGCCCGGGAACGTATTCACCGTAGCATTCTGATCTACGATTACTAGCGATTCCGACTTCATGGAGTCGAGTTGCAGACTCCAATCCGGACTACGACGCACTTTATGAGGTCCGCTTACTCTCGCAAGTTCGCTTCTCTTTGTATGCGCCATTGTAGCACGTGTGTAGCCCTACTCGTAAGGGCCATGATGACTTGACGTCATCCCCACCTTCCTCCGGTTTATCACCGGCAGTCTCCTTTGAGTTCCCACCATTACGTGCTGGCAACAAAGGATAAGGGTTGCGCTCGTTGCGGGACTTAACCCAACATTTCACAACACGAGCTGACGACAGCCATGCAGCACCTGTCTCAGAGCTCCCGAAGGCACCAAGGCATCTCTGCCAAGTTCTCTGGATGTCAAGAGTAGGTAAGGTTCTTCGCGTTGCATCGAATTAAACCACATGCTCCACCGCTTGTGCGGGCCCCCGTCAATTCATTTGAGTTTTAACCTTGCGGCCGTACTCCCCAGGCGGTCGACTTAACGCGTTAGCTCCGGAAGCCACAGTTCAAGACCGCAACCTCCAAGTCGACATCGTTTACAGCGTGGACTACCAGGGTATCTAATCCTGTTTGCTCCCCACGCTTTCGCACCTGAGCGTCAGTCTTTGTCCAGGGGGCCGCCTTCGCCACCGGTATTCCTCCAGATCTCTACGCATTTCACCGCTACACCTGGAATTCTACCCCCCTCTACAAGACTCTAGCCTGCCAGTTTCAAATGCAGTTCCCAAGTTAAGCTCGGGGATTTCACATCTGACTTAACAAACCGCCTGCGTGCGCTTTACGCCCAGTCATTCCGATTAACGCTTGCACCCTCCGTATTACCGCGGCTGCTGGCACGGAGTTAGCCGGTGCTTCTTCTGCGGGTAACGTCAATCAGCGAACGTATTAAGTTCACTGCCTTCCTCCCCGCTGAAAGTACTTTACAACCCGAAGGCCTTCTTCATACACGCGGCATGGCTGCATCAGGGTTTCCCCCATTGTGCAATATTCCCCACTGCTGCCTCCCGTAGGAGTCTGGACCGTGTCTCAGTTCCAGTGTGGCTGGTCATCCTCTCAGACCAGCTAGAGATCGTCGCCTAGGTGGGCTCTTACCCCGCCTACTAGCTAATCCCATCTGGGTTCATCCGATGGTGTGAGGCCCTGAGGTCCCCCACTTTGGTCTTGCGACGTTATGCGGTATTAGCTACCGTTTCCAGTAGTTATCCCCCTCCATCGGGCAGATCCCCAGACATTACTCACCCGTCCGCCGCTCGCCGGCAAGGGAGCAAGCTCCCTTCCGCTGCCGCTCGACTTGCATGTGTTAGGCCTGCCGCCAGCGTTCAATCTGAGCCATGATCAAACTCTTCAATTAAAAGCTTGATTTGCTAACTTAATAGCGATGCTCAAAGAATTTTACTGTTGATTCGTAATGAATTAACTGTTGTTCACTCTTCAAGACTTTTTCGTATCTTTTGCGATAGTGTCTTGTGAGTGCCCACACAGATTGTCTGATTATATTGTTAAAGAGCGTTTCGTTTCCGCCTAAGCGGCTAACGTGAGGCCGCGTATATTACGCTTACCTCGTTCAGAGTCAACGACTTTCTTCGTCTTTCTCCGACTGTCACCGCGCCGCGTTGTCCGCTTCGCCGTGTCAGTGGGAGCGCATTATAGGGATCTCTCCGGGTTGCACAACCCTCTATTGAGATCTTTTTTATCGTTAGCTGTTTTTTTCAGCTATCCGTTAAGATCTTACGCATCTGCGGCTATTTTCTGACTTAAGTTCAGGTTATTAAAAGATCTACTCGGCAAAATACCTGTCATCTATGAGGTAAACAGTTATGACGAACAGTCTTCGTCCCTTCAAAAACCTCGCACCTACGGTCGGTGAGAGAGTAATGATCGATCCCTCCAGCGTCGTGATCGGCGATGTCTTTCTGGCGGACGACGTCAGTATATGGCCACTCGTCGCCATCCGTGGGGACGTCAACACGATCCTTATTGGCGCTCGAACCAATATTCAGGACGGCAGCGTTTTACATGTCACTCATCGATCCACCCACAACAAAAGCGGCAATCCATTGTTAATTGGGGAAGACGTCACCGTCGGCCATAAAGTCGTGCTGCATGGTTGTACGATCGGAAATCGAGTTCTGGTGGGAATGGGATCCATTATCCTTGATCGCGCTGTGATCGAGGATGACGTCATGATCGGCGCGGGTAGTTTAGTAGCTCCGGACAAGCGGCTGGAAAGCGGTTATCTTTATTTAGGGAGTCCGGACAGAAAGGTACGACTGCTAACTGCAGAGGAAATAGGTGGGCTACTTTATTCCGCCAGCAACTATGTGCGTTGGAAAGAGGAGTACCTCGACGCCTAGAGCACAAATCGGCCGTCGGCATCCTCGACTTCATTGACGATCAGGCTCTCAAACTCCTCTTCAAAATCCCAACGATTCAAAATGAACAGCGATAGCTACTCTTCGTAGTGACTCCCACCGTATCTCTGCTGGATGGGCGCCGCACGCAAAATACACTCACGCTGAAATCCATTGATCTGTACGGGGAAGCGGATAGCCTGAGCGCCTTCATCCCACTCTTCGCGATCGGGAAATTGAATAGATTGATTCACTGCTTAAGTTCTCGCTTCATTTGTTTGATCACCGCAGCTGCGTCTGGCAATACCCCATGCCACAGTTCATAAGCATGAGCAGCCTGCCACACCAACATACCTAAACCATCCGCAAAATTTTTTACGCCCAATCCGGTACACCACTTGAGAAAGGGAGTCAGTCCGGATGCATAAAACATGTCATAGCAGTGAACCCCGCGACACACAAGCGACTCAGGTAATGCAGGGATATCGCCAGAAATACCTGACGATGTTGCGTTGACAATAAGATCGAATCTCTCGTCGGTAAGTGCATTCAAAGGAACCGCCCGAATATTTTCCTTATCGCAAAAATTATCCACCAGCGCTTCAGCTCGACTTTGCGTGCGGTTGGTTACCGTGATTGCGCAGCCATGGGCCAACAGAGGCTGAATAACGCCCCGCGCCGCGCCGCCAGCGCCAATCAGCAACACATGGAAATCTGGCTGGATGAAGTGGTTCTGCTCTAAATCGCTCAACAGACCAATACCGTCGGTGTTATCACCGTACAACGAGCCATCATTCAACTTTTTGATGGTATTTACGGCGCCCGCCGCTCTTGCACGCTCGCTCAAAACGTCCACGGCAATGCAGGCTCGCTCCTTGAACGGAGTCGTTACATTAGCGCCAGCACCTGTCTGGAAAAACGTTTGCAACGTCTGTTCAAACTGTTCAATTGGAGCCAAAAGCCGGCCATACGACAGTGCAATTCCGGTCTGATGAGCAAATAGAGTGTGAATCTGCGGGGATTTACTGTGCTCGATCGGATTACCAAACACAACGAAGGCTTTGACTTCAGATGACATGACACATTTCCTTATTAGCCCGAACGTACCATTGCGCCCGTTGAGGCATCGCGAATTTCTGATGGATTTTGACGACCACCAATCGCACCTTCCAACACGGGAAACGCTTTTCCGAACTGCTCGAACACTTCTTTTGCTGTACGGCATGGTGGCTTGCCACTCAGATTTGCGCTAGTGGAAACCAAGGGTTTACCAAACCGACGGCAAAGCTCAATAACTAAAGGATGGTCGCTGAGTCGCACCGCCAGCGTTGTAAATTCTCCGGTCAGCCATTGAGGCGTGCTAGGTTTCGTCGGCATAACCCAAGTTACTGGCCCCGGCCAGGTGGAAAAAACACTGCTTAACTGCGCCTCCGAAAGTGCGGAAACATCGACGTAAGGTTCCAACTGCTGAAATTCTGCAGCGATCAGGATCAATCCCTTCTGCCAGGGACGACGCTTCAGATCCAACAGCCGCTGCACGGCGATCTCACTATCCGGATCGCACCCCAAACCGAAGACCGCTTCGGTCGGATAGGCGATCACTTTGTGATCCTCTAGATTCTTCAACAGGGGAGGCCACTGCTCGGGGGGGATAATGTTATTCATCGCTATCGGACATCTCTATTGATACTGGTTTGCCACATGACTTGCTGGCGCAGAACCGCTTTACGCCACGCGCCGTTTTCTTCTCGACCAATAGGAGATAGTGACAATGCTCACATTCGCCCGCCACCGGCTGATAATTAATGGCGAACCGGCATTCGGGATAGCGGTCACATGAATGGAACGTTTTGCCATAACGTGACTTACGTTGCAGTAACTTTCCCTCGAGACATTGAGGACAGCTCAGCGCCGTTTCATCGGGTCTGTCGATCATTTCTATATGACCGCATTCAGGATAGTGAGAGCACCCGATAAACATACCGTAACGCCCCTGGCGTAATACCAGCGTTGACTGGCATTCGGGACAGGGCTGACCATTCAGCACTTTAACAACGTGACCATCCGCTTGCGCCTTGAGCGGGCGGATGTATTCACATTCGGGATAGTGTGAACAACCCAGAAAAGGGCCATATCGCCCGGAACGGATAACTAAATCAGCACCGCATTCCGGACACTGCTGTTTTTTCTCAGCGAAAAGTGTCGGCTTAACCATTGTTTCCCCGTGAGTGGGGCTTACTGCACATAACCTTCGTTGGCTTCAAAAAGTAAATCTTCCATTTGCTGATAGGCATTTTCACAGCCAGGTACATTAAACAGCACCATCAGAATAACCCATTTAAGGTCATCCAAATCGAACTCTTGAGTTTCAAGCGCCATCACCCGATCAATCACCATTTCACGGGTTTCCAGGCTCAACACCTGAATCTGTTCGAGAAACAGGAGAAAACCACGACATTCAACATCCAGTCGTTGGTCTTCTTCCGCCGTATAAATACGTAATGCCAGAGGATCGCTTGCCAATGCCAAAGGAGGCATCTGCCCCTCTTGGATATCCGCTAATTTTTCTAACCAATCCAACGCGCTGTAAATATCGTTGCGATCAAAACCAGCGCGAGTGAGGTCATCAGTCAACGTATCTTGGTCGACACGCATTTCAGTTTCATTGTGAATATAAGTTTCAAACAAGTACATGAGTACGTCGAACATGGCATGCCCTCCTTAATCGGACATAGCCGCCGGGTACAGCTGCGATCCATCCTGCTAACTCCAGATCCAGTAGTTTACTGACTACCTCTGGTACAGGTTGGCCGGCACGTTCAGCGACAACGTCAACAGGTGTAACCTCATCTCCTACGTTAGCCAACACATCAGCAAATGGCAATTCAACTTCGCTCTCCTGAGAACAAATAATTTCCTTATCTGTGTCAGGAAAGTCCGTTAGCCAATGAAGATCGCTGCCAAGCTGTTCAATGATGTCTTTAGGATGGGTTACCAGGTACGCACCTTGCTGAATTAACCAGTGCGTGCCCTCCGTCATCGCGTTACCAATCGCCCCCGGCAAAGCGAATACCTCCCTATTTTGTTCAAGGGCGTAACGCGCCGTAACCAGAGACCCGCTGCGCCTGGAAGCTTCGACCACCAGCACGCCTTGACTTAACCCGCTGATAATGCGATTTCTGCGAGGAAAATTGACAGGTAGCGGTCTGGTATCCAACGCGAACTCAGAAACTAGCGCTCCGCCCTGCTCGACAATGCGATCCGCTAACGGTCGATGGCGTCGCGGGTACAGGTGATTCAACCCGCTTCCCAGAACGGCAATTGTCTTCCCCCCCGTATCCAACGCGGCCTGATGAGCAATCCCATCAATGCCAACCGCAAGTCCGCTGGTGATGGTCAATTGGCTCAGACTGAATTCCTGAGCGAAGAACTTTCCCCACAGCTCCCCATAAGCGCTATGGTTTCGACTCCCAACCATCGCTATTTGAGGTGAACCCAGCAACTTGGTATCTCCAATGACGTACAACACGGGCGGAGGTGAACTGATATTACCGAGCAGAAAGGGATATTCCATTGTGCCAAAGAAGACGAGCGAGTGTGAAGGATGTTCAAGCCAGCGTGAGACTGCCTCCACCTTCGCATGCTCGTAGCTATAAAACTGCTGTGTCTGCGATTCTGACAGCCCCAATCCCTGTAGGAAAGCGGACGAAAATCCGCACGCCTCCTTTATCTGGCTCACCAACTGCGCGATTTTTCTGGCCCCCAATCGACTAACCGACGCCAGACGCAACCACACTTCAGTATCCGTCATTTTCCGCTCCGCATCCTGCAGTGCTAATAATGGCGAATACTGTCAATCAGAACCGGAAATGTCTAGAATAGGGATCAGAACTCTCCCATCACTCGGATACAGATCTAAAAATATATGTCAGTCTTGCAGGTATTACATTTCCCGGACGAGCGGCTTCGCACAATCGCAAGGCCCGTCAAAGAAGTTAATGCAGAAATTCAACGTATCGTGGACGATATGTTCGCCACGATGTACGAAGAAGAAGGCATTGGCTTGGCCGCTACACAGGTTGATATCCACCAGCGCATCATCGTGATCGATGTTTCGGAAGAACGTAACGAACGTCTAGTGCTGATCAACCCAGAACTGCTTGAAAAAAGTGGAGATACGGGCATTGAAGAAGGCTGTTTGTCCATTCCTGAAACCCGCGCTCTGGTTTCACGAGCGGAACGTATCAAAATTCGTGCTCTGAACCGTGACGGCGAAACATTTGAGCTCGAAACAGATGGACTGCTAGCTATTTGTATTCAACACGAGATGGACCATCTTGTCGGCAAGCTGTTCATTGATTATCTGTCCCCATTAAAACGTCAGCGTATCAGGCAGAAGCTGGAAAAGCTGGCCAGACAAAGCAGTCGCGCATAATCATCTATCAGGTGGAAACCACGTGTCTTTAAGGATTATTTTTTCAGGAACCCCTGATTTTGCGGCGCAGCACCTTGAGGCATTGCTTTCCTCACAGCATGAGATCGTCGGCGTATTCACTCAGCCAGACCGCCCTGCAGGAAGAGGAAACAAACTCACACCAAGCCCGGTAAAAGTTTTGGCGGAGCAGCACGCAATTCCAGTTAGACAACCTAAATCGCTGCACCCCACAGAGCATCAGCAGCTTGTTGCCGAATTTGAGGCCGACGTGATGGTGGTTGTGGCTTACGGATTAATCTTGCCGCAGGCTGTGCTGGATATGCCGCGGTTAGGCTGCATAAACGTCCATGGATCGTTATTGCCGCGCTGGCGTGGAGCCGCACCCATTCAGCGCGCGCTGTGGGCAGGTGACAGTCACACGGGCGTCACCATTATGCAAATGGATGCCGGGCTCGATACCGGGGCGATGTTGCACAAGGTGGAGAGCCCTATTCTCCCGGAAGATACCAGCGCCACACTTTATGCCACGTTGGCTAAGTTAGGGCCACAGGGACTGCTTTCTACGCTGGATAAACTGTCCACGGCTGAGGTCCATGCCGAAGTGCAGGATGAAAGCCTGGCAACCTATGCCGAAAAGCTGAGTAAAGAGGAAGCCCGGCTCGACTGGTCACTCTCAGCCGAACAGCTGGAGCGCTGTATTCGGGCATTTAATCCTTGGCCGATCAGTTATTTCACCGTCGACGATCTACCGGTGAAAGTGTGGCGAGCTAATGTCATCGCCACTGACAGTCCAGCGGCTCCAGGAACTATCGTGCAAACCGATAAGCAAGGTATCCAGGTGGCCACCGCAAACGGGATTCTCAATCTCACGCAGCTACAGCCAGCGGGCAAAAAGCCCATGTCGGCGCAAGACCTGTTAAATTCACGCCGCGAATGGTTTACCCCGGGAAATCAGCTGTAAATCATCCCCATCGCCTGGTAGCTACTTCACCGGGCGATTTATTCCTATACACCGATCGATATTCGCTTTAGCTTATGAAAAACAATTACAACCTACGCAGCATTGCAGCCAAAGCCATCGGCCAGGTGTTGGATCAGGGTCAGTCTCTCAGCGCTGTCTTGCCCATTTTGCAAAAGAACATCTCCGACAAAGATCGCGCGCTATTGCAAGAATTATGCTTCGGCACCTTGCGCGTTCTTCCACAGTTAGAGTGGTACATCCAGCAGTTGATGACCAAGCCCATGGTGGGCAAGCAGCGGACGTTACATTATCTGTTGATGGTTGGGATCTATCAGATGCTTTTTACCCGCATCCCGGCACATGCCGCGCTGGCCGAAACAGTTAACGGCGCTGTTGCGCTGAAACGTCCTCAGATGAAAGGTCTGATTAATGGCGTCCTACGCCAATTCCAGCGTCAGCAGGATTCACTGGTAGAACAGGCCTCTGATCTGGAAAGTGCTCATTTACACCCCAGTTGGTTATTAAAGCGCATCCGGGATGCCTATCCCACACAATGGCAAGACATCATCGACGCCAATAACCAAAAACCACCGATGTGGCTACGCGTCAACCGACTTCATCATGCCCGGGACGAATACCTTCAGCTGCTGTCTGAAACAGGGTTGAACGCTGTCGCCCATGATGAAAATCCGGATGCCGTCCGTCTGTTGGCCCCCAGCGCGGTAACCGCGCTGCCGGGATTTTCCGATGGCTGGGTGACCGTTCAGGATGCGTCGGCACAAGGTTGTGTACACTGGCTTTCGCCAAAAAACGGTGAATCCATTCTGGACTTGTGCGCCGCTCCAGGGGGCAAAACGACGCATATACTCGAAGCGGCGCCGGAAGCGCGGGTTATGGCTGTCGATGTCGACACTAAACGACTCGAACGTGTGACAGAGAATCTTGAACGACTGCGCCTCAAAGCAACAGTTCGTCAGGGAGATGGTCGCCAACCGGCCGACTGGTGTGAGGGGCAAACGTTTGATCGCATTCTTCTCGATGCGCCCTGTTCAGCAACCGGGGTTATTCGTCGTCATCAGGATATAAAATGGCTGCGCCGCGATAGCGATATTCAGGAGTTGTCCGCGCTGCAATCAGAGATACTCGATGCTATCTGGCCATACCTGAAATCCGGCGGGACGCTGGTCTACGCGACTTGTTCGATATTACCTGAAGAGAACCAACAGCAAATAACGGCATTCCTGACGCGTCATGCGGACGCCACGCTGACGGGCACAGGCGATCTAGAACATCCGGGAGTTCAATGTATCCCCACCCCTGAAGGTGGCGATGGTTTCTTCTATGCTAGGCTGACCAAAGGCTGACACGATTTTTTATCATTGTCTCAATCCGGGTCAACATATTACACGGCAAAAAGCGATGAAAATTATTATTCTTGGCGCAGGGCAAGTAGGCGGGACACTGGCGGAAAACTTATCAGGAGAAAACAACGATATTACGGTTGTCGACACCGATATGACGCGCCTGCGTCAGTTGCAGGATAAATTCGACCTACGCGTTGTGACCGGATACGCCTCCCATCCCCGAGTCTTGCGTGAGGCAGGAGCGGAAGATGCCGATATGCTGGTAGCCGTGACCAGCTCTGATGAGACCAATATGGTGGCGTGTCAGGTGGCCTACACGCTATTCCATACTCCCAATCGCATTGCCCGTATTCGCTCTGCCGACTATATCCGAGAATCCGAGCGGCTATTTCAGTCCAACGCCGTACCTATCGATCATTTGATCTCCCCGGAACAGCTTGTGATTGACAACATCTATAAGCTTATCGAATACCCAGGCGCGCTGCAGGTCGTGAACTTTGCAGAAGGGAAAGTGAGTATCGCCGCCGTTAACGCCTACTACGGCGGGCCTTTAGTGGGGAGTGCCATCTCATCGATGCGCGAACATATTCCCCACATCGATACTCAGGTCGCAGCCATTTTCCGCCATGACAGACCCATCAGACCACAAGCCTCCACGGTTATCGAAGCAGGCGACGAAGTCTTTTTTGTCGCAGCCTCACAGCATATTCGCGCAGTAATGAGTGAATTGCAGCGGCTGGAGAAACCCTACAAACGCATCATGATTGTCGGGGGAGGTAATGTCGGGGCTGGTTTGGCACTCAGGCTGGAAAAAGAATACAGCGTAAAACTCATTGAAAAGAATGAGCAGCGGGCCGCAGAGCTGGCTGAGCTCTTGCAAAATACTATTGTTTTCCACGGCGATGCTTCCGACCAGGAACTGCTGGCGCAAGAGCATGTTGAACAGATGGATGTGTTTATCGCTATCACTAACGATGACGAAGCTAATATCATGTCATCGATGCTCGCCAAGAGACTTGGGGCTAAAAAGGCAATGGTATTGATCCAACGTCGGGCATATGTCGATCTGGTGCAAGGAAGTGCGATCGATGTCGCGATCTCGCCTCAGCAGGCGACCATTTCCGCGTTACTAGGGCATGTTCGTAAAGCTGATATTGTTAGCGTTTCCTCGCTACGTCGAGGTGCCGCGGAAGCTATCGAAGCCATTGCACACGGCGACGATGGGACTTCGAAAGTGGTTGGCCGCACCGTGGAAAACATCAAGCTCCCACCGGGTACGACGATTGGTGCCATAGTGCGAGGGGACAACGTAATTATCGCGACGAGTAAAACCCAGATAGAGCAAGGCGATCATGTCATTATGTTTTTAACAGACAAGAAGTACGTTTCTGACGTTGAACGTTTGTTTCAACCGAGTCCCTTCTTCTTATGAAATTTGGCAGGGATAATCTGCAGGTGGCAGTGAATGGAAAATCCTTCAGCTCTTGTTAGAATGATTGAAGTAACTATTTTATTGGGAGAATCACAATGAGTTTTTTTAAAGGATTTCGCGAGTTCGCGATGCGTGGAAACGTAGTGGATTTAGCCGTCGGTGTCATTATTGGCGCGGCTTTTGGCAAAATTGTCTCTTCTTTGGTTTCTGATATCATCATGCCACCACTGGGTTTATTGATCGGGGGGATCGACTTCAAGCAGTTCCATCTGGTGCTGCGCGAGGCCCATGACAATATTCCCGCTGTAGTCATGAACTACGGCGTTTTCGTCCAGAATATTTTTGACTTCATCATCGTCGCTCTTGCGATTTTTGTTGCCATCAATTTAATGAACAAGATGCGCCGCAAAGAGGAAGAGAAACCAGCAGCTCCACCAAAACCCTCTGCGCAAGAAACGTTATTAACGGAAATCCGCGATCTGCTCAAACAGCAGAGCAAATAAACCAGATGTGGTTTGGCTGAAATATTCTGCCGGGGGTTTTGGAAAGGAAAGTTTGTTACCCTTAAAACCAGAAAGCCAGTGGTAAAATACGTTTATTTTTACCACTGGCCTCCCAGTGACCTTTCCCTGCATTTTTATGCTTACATTTTCTCTGATAACTTCCCTTACCCTTCACTTTTTTCTCCACTCGCTTTCTGAATAACGGGTCATGAAGCATGAGCTTCAATCGCATTATCTTTTATCTGGCCTTTGGTGTGCATATAGTTAGACATCTTTGTCTCCTGACCTATTGGTTAATCTAATTATCACTAATAACTTGCGCCGCGATTTTAATACCGAACCTCGGACTCGTTTAGTGATTTTCATATCATCATTCACCACTCTCTACCCGTCCAATGCGGGCATTTAAAGCGGAACTATAACTTCCTCTCAAGAACTGAGTATCTATACCTGCCTGCTGCAAGCGCAATTCGAGCAATCTTAAACGATTGGACATAGATTCATAATCAGGATGATCGTTTGCGTTCTCCTGCATCATTGCAGAAAGGGTGATGGCTTCTTTGCGATCCATCAGCTCAGGGGGAAGATAACCTGCGTTTGCGAGCACATGGTAAACCGCTCGCAACTCCTCCGGTACACACGAATTGTCTTCCAGATGAAGTGGCTTCCCTCGGCCTGGAAGATCGTCAAATGCGCCTTTTTTTTGAGCTTCGCTGATATAACGTTCAGCCCATTTGTAAGCATCCCGGTAAACCAAACCATTCACTTTTAGAGATCTTCCGACATACTGATTATGTCCCCTGGAGGAGATCGCCATGCGTAAAGCCCGATTTACTGAGCACCAGATCATCGCCGTCCTGAAGTCCGTCGAAGCCGGGCGGACCGTCAAAGACGTCTGCCGCGAGGCCACTATTTCTGAAGCCAGCTATTACAATTGGAAGGCGAAATATGGCGGTATGGAAGCTGCTGATATCAAAAAAATCAAAGATCTTGAGGACGAGAACCGTCGTCTCAAACAGATGTTCGCCGATCTGAGTCTGGAATGTCGGGCACTGAAAGACGTTATTGAAAAAAAGTTTTAAAACCAGCGATAAAGCGTGAGCTTGTCAGCTATCTGACGACGCAATTTTCGATGAGCTTACGCCAGGCGTGCAGGACATTATCGTTGAGCAGGACGGTGTATTTTTACCAGCCCGATACCCGCCGGGATGAGCCCGTGATCCAGGCGCTAACAGAAATGGCTGAGCGTTATCCACGGTATGGCTTTAAGAAGCTGTTCCAGGTGCTGCGCAGGCAGGGCAACGCCTGGAACCATAAGCGAGTTCATCGAATTTACTGTCTATTAAAACTGAATTTTCGCCGCAAGGGAAAACAACGTCTGCCGGTACGCAACCCGGCACCGCTGGCAACGCCGGAGGCGCTGAACCAGAGCTGGTCTATTGATTTTATGCATGATGCACTGGTCTGCGGCAGACGTTTCAGGACCTTCAATGTGGTGGATGATTTTAATCGCGAAGCGCTGGCGATAGAAATCGACCTGAATATTCCGGCACAGCGTGTCGTCAGAGTGCTGGACAGGATCGTGGCCAGTCGCGGATATCCGCTGAAGATGCGGATGGATAATGGGCCTGAGCTGGTCTCACTGACGCTGGCACACTGGGCTGAAGAGCATGGTGTGATGCTGGAGTTTATTAGTCCGGGGAAACCGACACAGAATGCCTTTATCGAACGTTTTAACCGGACATACCGGACAGAAATCCTGGATTTTTACCTGTTCAGAACGCTGAATGAAGCACGGGAAATCACAGAGCGCTGGTTGACTGAATATAATAGTGAGCGGCCCCATGAATCCCTGAATAACCTGACACCGGAAGAATACCGGCTGATGGCTGAAAAACCGGAAATCTCAAAAAGTGCGTGGAACTAAAACGGGTGTGCTTACACATTCGTCAATGATGAACATATCGCCTCCGTAAACGGATTACCAGAAGCCCATCATAAACTTAAAGCGTCATAGAACGAATCATGGAGAGGGAGTGACAAAAGGTACAGACGAAAAAAAACCGGGTTTCCCCGGTTTTTTCATGCTCTTACAGATTATTCTGCAGTAGCAACTTCTTCTGTTGAAGCTGAGCGATCAACGAGCTCGATGTAAGCCATCGGCGCATTGTCACCTGCACGGAAGCCACACTTAAGAATACGAGTGTAACCACCGGCACGGCTCGCGAAACGCGGGCCCAGTTCATTAAACAGTTTTGCCACGATCTCGTTATCACGAGTACGGGCGAATGCCAGACGACGATTAGCAACGCTGTCGGTCTTGGCAAGAGTAATCAGCGGTTCAACAACACGACGCAGCTCTTTCGCTTTTGGCAGGGTCGTCTTGATGATCTCATGACGAACCAAAGAACCAGCCATGTTACGGAACATAGCCTGACGATGGCTGCTGTTGCGGTTCAGTTGACGACCACTCTTACGATGGCGCATGACCTTATCCTTCTCAGTAAAACCTTAACCTGTGATCCGGTTACTCATCAGCAATGCTTGCGGGTGGCCAGTTTTCCAGGCGCATGCCCAGAGACAGACCACGTGAAGCCAGCACGTCTTTAATCTCAGTAAGAGATTTTTTACCCAAGTTAGGCGTTTTGAGTAGCTCAACTTCGGTACGTTGTACCAGATCACCGATGTAGTGGATAGCTTCTGCCTTGAGGCAGTTAGCAGAGCGGACAGTCAATTCCAGATCGTCAACAGGGCGCAGCAGGATCGGATCGAATTCTGGTTTTTCTTCTTTGACTTCCGGCTGACGTACATCACGTAAGTCAACGAAAGCTTCCAGTTGTTCAGCCAGAATGGTGGCCGCACGGCGGATTGCTTCTTCAGGATCAATCGTACCATTGGTTTCCATTTCGATGACCAGCTTGTCCAAATCGGTGCGCTGTTCAACACGAGCTGCTTCAACATTGTAGGCGATACGCTCTACCGGGCTGTAGCAGGCATCGACTAACAGGCGACCAATCGGGCGCTCATCTTCTTCCGTATGAATACGGGCAGATGCCGGCACATAACCGCGTCCACGCTGAACTTTGATGCGCATGTTAATAGACGCGCTTTCATCGGTCAGATGGCAGATTACGTGCTGTGGCTTGACGATTTCGACATCACCGTCGTGGGTGATATCGGCTGCAGTCACAGGGCCAATGCCAGATTTATTCAGGGTAAGAATAACTTCATCTTTGCCTTGAACCCTCACCGCCAGCCCTTTCAGGTTGAGCAGGATTTCCAGGATATCTTCCTGTACGCCTTCTTTGGTGCTGTACTCATGTAGTACACCATCAATCTCAACCTCGGTCACCGCGCAACCTGGCATGGATGAAAGCAGAATACGGCGCAGTGCGTTACCGAGAGTGTGGCCGAAGCCTCGCTCTAACGGCTCAAGGGTCACCTTGGCGTGCGTCGAACTGACTTGCTCGATATCAACCAGGCGCGGTTTTAGAAACTCTGTCACAGAACCCTGCATTGTGTCCTCTCTTTGGTACTAAGCCTTACTTGGAGTAAAGCTCGACGATCAGGTGTTCATTAATGTCCGCAGACAGATCGGTACGTTCAGGATTACGTTTGAACACACCTTCCATCTTGGCAGCATCAACTTCCAGCCAAGTTGGCTTTTCACGCTGCTCAGCCAGCTCCAGAGCGGCCTTAACACGAGACTGCTTTTTAGCTTTCTCGCGGATGCTGACTACGTCATTCGGAGATACCTGATAAGAAGCGATATTAACAACGCGACCATTTACCATGATAGCTTTGTGGCTAACCAGCTGACGTGCTTCTGCACGCGTGGCACCGAAGCCCATTCGGTAAACTACGTTGTCCAGACGACCTTCCAGCAACTGCAATAGGTTTGCACCCGTATTGCCTTTCAGACGCGCTGCTTCTTTATAATAGTTACGGAACTGACGTTCCAGAACACCGTAGATACGGCGAACTTTTTGTTTTTCGCGCAACTGTACACCATAGTCAGACAGGCGCGGTTTACGAGCACCGTGCTGACCAGGAGCTTGTTCAATTTTACACTTGGAATCGATCGCACGAACACCAGACTTAAGGAACAGGTCGGTGCCTTCACGACGGCTCAGCTTGAGCTTGGGACCCAAATATCTTGCCATTTTCTTTCTCCAACAATCCTAAAAGCGGCGTTATACGCGGCGCTTTTTCGGCGGACGACAACCGTTATGAGGGATCGGAGTCACATCAGTAATATTAGTGATGCGGAAACCAGCCGCGTTCAATGCGCGGATAGTAGACTCACGGCCCGGACCAGGTCCTTTAACCATAACTTCCAGATTCTTGATACCGTACTCTTTCACAGCTTCAGCGCAGCGCTCTGCTGCCACCTGAGCGGCGAATGGCGTAGATTTACGAGAACCACGGAAACCGGAACCACCGGCAGTTGCCCAACCCAGCGCATTACCCTGACGATCGGTAATAGTTACGATGGTGTTGTTGAAGGAAGCATGGACATGAGCCACACCGTCAGAGACTTGCTTTCTTACACGCTTACGTGCACGAATAGGTGCCTTTGCCATTATTCAATCACCCCGATTATTTCTTGATCGGTTTGCGCGGACCCTTACGGGTACGGGCGTTGGTCTTGGTACGCTGACCGCGAACCGGCAGACCACGACGATGACGCAAACCACGATAAGTTCCAAGGTCCATAAGACGCTTGATGCTCAGGGTAACTTCACGACGCAGGTCACCTTCAACAACAAACTTGGCAACTTCGTCACGTAGCTTTTCGATTTGCTCTTCAGACAGCTCACTGATCTTAACATTTTCAGCAATACCCGTAGCCGCGCAGATAGCCTGCGAGCGGGTTTTACCGACACCGTAGATCGCCGTTAATGCGATAACGGTATGTTTATGATCAGGAATGTTAATGCCTGCTATACGGGCCACTATGCACTCCTACAATTTTATACGGCAACACCATTCTGAAAAGCCCGTTTTCAGGATACTCAAATGATGTTGCAGTTACATACAAAAGATCGGCTGGCTAATCTAGCCAGCTCAACCCAACTTTGCAAGAAAAATATGTGAGATAAATCAGCCTTGACGCTGTTTATGCTTCGGCTCGGCGCTGCAAATCACACGAACGACACCGTTACGTTTAACGATCTTGCAGTTACGACATAATTTCTTGACGGAAGCACGAACTTTCATTTTTACTCTCCGTAACTTCTCAAGCTTGCCTTGATTAGCGGTTATAGCCTTTAAGGTTTGCTTTCTTCAATGCAGACTCATATTGACTAGACATCAACAAAGTTTGCACTTGAGCCATAAAGTCCATGATCACGACCACAACGATTAACAGGGACGTACCACCAAAGTAGAACGGCACTTTCATTGCATCACGCATAAACTCCGGGATAAGGCAGATAAAAGTAATGTACATCGCACCAACTAGGGTTAGACGGGTCATCACCTTATCAATATATTTCGCCGTTTGCTCTCCCGGCCGAATTCCTGGCACGAATGCACCGGACTTCTTCAGGTTATCTGCTGTTTCACGCGGATTGAAAACCAATGCGGTATAAAAGAAACAGAAGAAGATGATTGCAGACGCATAGAGTAGCACATAAAGCGGTTGTCCAGGCTGCAGATACATCGAAATCGTCGTCAGCCAGTTCCAACCGGTACCGCCCCCAAACCAAGATGCAATCGTAGCTGGGAACAGAATAATACTGGAAGCGAAGATTGCTGGGATAACCCCGGCCATATTCACCTTCAGAGGCAAATGCGTACTCTGTGCTGCATAAACACGACGACCCTGCTGACGCTTCGCGTAGTTAACGACGATACGACGTTGACCACGCTCGACGAATACAACAAAGAACGTCACTGCAAACACTAAAACTGCAACCAACAGCAACAGGAGGAAGTGCAGGTCGCCTTGCCGAGCTTGCTCGATGGTATGCGCGATTGCAGGAGGAAGTCCTGCGACAATACCAGCGAAGATTATGATTGAGATACCGTTACCGATACCACGTTCAGTAATCTGTTCACCAAGCCACATCAGGAACATCGTCCCCGTAACTAGGCTGACAACAGCTGTAAAATAGAAAGCAAAGCCTGGATTAATAACCAGTCCTTGCATTCCAGGCATATTCGGTAAACCGGTAGCAATACCGATAGACTGAAAAATACCCAAGACCAGCGTACCATAACGGGTATACTGGCTAATTTTACGTCGCCCAGCCTCCCCTTCTTTCTTTATTTCCGCTAACGCCGGGTGAACCACCGTCAGCAACTGGATAATAATGGATGCCGAAATATACGGCATAATACCCAGAGCAAAGATAGAAGCGCGACTGAGGGCACCACCAGAGAACATGTTAAACATTTCAATGATGGTGCCTCGCTGTTGCTCGAGCAATTTGGCAAGCACAGTGGCATCAATACCAGGAATGGGAATAAAAGAGCCAATACGGAAAACAATCAACGCACCGATTACAAACAACAGTCTGCGTTTCAGCTCGCCAACCCCGCCTTTAGCACTTTGAAAATCTAATCCTGGTTGCTTAGCCATCTGCTACTTATTCCTCAATTTTACCGCCAGCAGCTTCGATAGCAGCACGAGCACCTTTAGTGACACGCAGACCACGAATCGTTACTGGGCGTGCAACTTCACCAGACAGAATCACTTTCGCGAACTCAATCTGGATGCCAATGACATTTGCGGCTTTCAGCGTATTCAGATCGACAACATCGCCTTCAACGCGAGCCAGGTCAGAGAGACGGATCTCAGCTGTTACCATGGCTTTACGAGAAGTGAAGCCGAATTTCGGCAGACGACGGTACAGGGGCATCTGACCACCTTCAAAACCACGACGTACGCCACCGCCAGAACGAGACTTCTGACCTTTGTGACCACGGCCGCCGGTTTTGCCCAGGCCAGAACCGATACCACGACCTAAACGCTTCGGTGCGTGTTTAGCACCTTCGGCCGGAGACAGAGTATTTAAACGCATCTGTTACTCCTCCACTTTAACCATGTAGGAAACCGCGTTGACCATACCGCGTACAGCAGGCGTATCTTCACGCTCAACGGTGTGGCCAATACGGCGCAGACCCAGGCCAAGCAGTGTTGCCTTATGTTTCGGCAGACGACCGATTGCACTACGGGTTTGAGTAATCTTAATAGTCTTTGCCATGGTTAATTACCCCAGAATTTCTTCAACGGATTTACCACGCTTGGCAGCGACCATATCCGGGGACTTCATATTGGCCAAGCCATCGATAGTTGCACGAACCACGTTGATCGGGTTAGTGGAACCATAGGCTTTAGCCAGTACGTTATGAACCCCTGCGACTTCCAGCACGGCGCGCATTGCACCACCGGCAATGATACCGGTACCTTCGGAAGCTGGCTGCATGAACACGCGAGACCCTGTGTGCGCACCTTTAACAGGGTGCTGCAGAGTGCCGTTGTTCAGCGCGACATTCATCATATTGCGACGGGCTTTTTCCATCGCTTTCTGGATTGCTGCCGGAACTTCACGCGCTTTACCGTAACCAAAACCTACGCGACCGTTACCATCACCAACTACAGTCAGAGCTGTGAAGGAGAAAATACGACCACCTTTAACAGTTTTAGATACGCGATTTACCGCGATCAGCTTTTCCTGCAGTTCGCCAGCTTGTTTCTCGATGTGAGCCATCTTACACCTCTACCTTAGAACTGAAGGCCAGCTTCACGGGCAGCATCTGCCAGTGCCTGGACACGACCATGATATTGGAACCCGGAACGGTCAAAAGAGACATCTTTGATGCCTTTTTCAAGAGCGCGCTCAGCGATGGTTTTACCCACAGCAGCGGCAGCATCTTTGTTACCGGTGGACTTCAGTTGTTCAGCGATAGCTTTTTCTACAGTAGAAGCGGCTACCAGGACTTCAGAACCGTTCGGTGCGATGACCTGCGCATAGATATGACGCGGGGTACGATGTACCACCAGACGTGTCGCACCCAGTTCCTGGAGCTTGCGACGTGCGCGGGTCGCACGACGGATACGAGCTGATTTCTTATCCATAGTGTTACCTTACTTCTTCTTAGCCTCTTTGGTACGCACGACTTCGTCGGCGTAACGGACACCCTTGCCTTTATAAGGCTCAGGACGACGGTAAGCGCGCAGTTCTGCAGCAACCTGACCGATCAACTGCTTATCAGCGCCTTTCAGCACGATTTCAGTCTGAGTCGGACATTCGGCATTAATGCCTGCAGGCAGTTCGTGATCAACAGGGTGAGAAAAGCCCAGGGCCATATTCACCACATTGCCTTTCACGGCGGCACGATAACCTACACCTACCAGCTGCAGCTTCTTAGAGAAGCCTTCGGTAACACCGATAACCATGTTGTTCAACAGTGCACGAGTGGTCCCAGCCTGGGCCCAGCCGTTTGCAACACCTTCGCGCGGGGCGAAAGTCAGTGCATTGTCAGCCTGCTTAACTTCTACGGCATCATGGATCTTACGACTCAGCTCGCCGTTTTTACCCTTAATCGAAATATCCTGACCGTTGAGTTTAACCTCTACGCCGGCAGGAATGACGACGGGTGCTTTTGCAACACGAGACATTCTTTCCTCCCGATTAAGCTACGTAGCAGATAATCTCGCCACCAAGACCAGCCTGGCGAGCTGCACGATCAGTCATAACACCTTTAGAGGTAGAAACAACTGCGATACCTAAACCAGCCATCACTTTTGGCAGCTCATCTTTACGTTTATAGATGCGCAGA